>NZ_LT796768.1:311084-622168 GCF_900167475.1 Aeromicrobium choanae
GCCCACGTCGGCCTGAGGTTCCGACTGACGCCTTTCCGATGTAGAGGACTCGCGAACTCCGAACCCACGCGTCCTCGAGGGAAGGTCGATCAACGGACGGGTCCTTTCCCTTGAAGTGCCCTGCAGGACTCGCCGCCAGGAACCCAGGGGCTTCGTCCTTTTCACGTAGCACGACGTAGACGCCAGCACCACGAGGAACTGACGCGATGGGCAGCTCGTTGAACGGCACGAAACCCTTGAATCCAGCGGATGCGAGACCCGTACGTGTCCAGTCCATCTACAGAGTCTGCATCAATCGCGCCACCAGCGGCGGGGCCGCGACGGACTCACCGCATTGCCGCACGCATGTGGCGGTTCGGGTTCCGAGCGCGCGTGGATCGGTGGCCTATTCACGCGGCCTGGCTGCACTCCGTCCAGGCAGGGTGAGGGCGACCAGCCCGGCGGCAAGTCCCGTCAACAGCGACAGGAGTGAGCTGAGGAGGGTCGTCCCACCATCGAGGGCTGCCGCCAAGAACCAGCCACCGAAGATCAGCGAAACCAGCCACCAATGCCGGCGGTTCCTACCGAGTGGCTTGCCGCGCAAACCCGCCAGACCCAAGAGCGCTGGAAGCAGGCTCAGTCCGACCATGGCGCCGATCGTGACCAGGAGTCGTGCGCTCGGTTCGGGCTCGAAGGTGACGCCACTGATGACCTGGCGGTCACTGGAGGCGTACAGCCCGAGGCAGAGGATCGACCAAGCTGTGCCCGCAAAACCGGAGACGACCGAGACGATCATCCCTGCCCTCGTATACCGAGTTCGTGGCTCCAGACCGGCGGCGGACTGCATCCGCCCATGCTGGCAGTGCGAATGCGCTGGGCGCAGCCGAATCGCTGACCACTCGAAGGGGAGTCATTCCAGTCGATGCTCAGACACGACGGTCCTTGGCCCGGGACACTTGCGTCATGTTGTTCGGTCCGAGCTGGCAAGCAGGTTTCGCCGGAGGGATCGACTTCGACTTCGAGCGGGGAACGTTCTCCGAGGTCGGCAATGACGGAACGCTCCACATTCGAAGCGACGACAGGTCCTACATCCTGGCCCCGTCCCGAACGACCGTCCCGGCCATGCCACCCATCGCTTCGCCCGATCTGTGGGCATGGTGGTGCGCAAGCATTCTCTGTTGCGGCATCGGAACTCTGGTGCTCCTCGCGACTTCGGTCGTCGCCGACAACGGCTGGTCCTCGCGGGGGCGGATCGTCACGCTCGTCGCTCTAGCGGTCGCGGCGGCCGGAACGGTTGTCGCGTCCCTCAAGATCTGGCGAGTGAGCCGCGAAACCCGACCTCGGCGGGACGACGTTCTCGCCGCGGTCAGGAACCTGACTGGCCTGCCAGTCACTCGGCGCCAGGCACGCCGATTCCTCTCCGCGACAACGCACTACGTCGTC
Organism: Aeromicrobium choanae; assembly: GCF_900167475.1. Classification (NCBI taxonomy): domain Bacteria; kingdom Bacillati; phylum Actinomycetota; class Actinomycetes; order Propionibacteriales; family Nocardioidaceae; genus Aeromicrobium; species Aeromicrobium choanae. The sequence continues at coordinate 312,507 of NZ_LT796768.1, forward strand.
TCGGCCGACGGAACCGCCTGGGCGGTTCACGAGCGCAACCTCTATCGAGGTAACCGGACGATCTGAGCTTGGGTCAGGTAGGCGTGTCAGGACTCTTTGAGCGCGAAGGTGGCCAGCGCGTGCACGAGCGACTTCCCGTCCTGCTCCACCTCGGACTCGCAGATGGTGAGCCTGTCGCCACGTTTGCGCACCGTGGAGGTGACCGTGATCCGTCCCGGCTTGCCGGGTCGGAGGTAGGTGACCGTGAGCTGACTGGTGGCAGGCGTCTCGTTCTCCACGAGGCTGAGGATGGCTGCGCCCATCGTCGTGTCGACCAAGGTGGCGAGCAGTCCGCCGTGAACGGTGCCGGCGGCGTTGAGATGCCGGTCATCGACGTCCATGGTCAGCGTCGTCTGTCCGTCGGCTGCTTCCGGCGCATGCGCGCCGATCGTCGTGAGAAAGCCGTGGTTGGTGTCAGTCACGTGGTCTCTGTACCCGCTGCGTCCGCGAAGATGCGTCCGAGACGGGGTGGGACGCGGCACGTCGGGCAGACTGCAGGAGTGTCCGACCCGCTGCGCAGCCTGCTCGCCGCACCGCCTGACCTCCCGGTCACCGCGGGCCTGGCCGCTCTCGACGAGGCACTCCGCACCCGGGGCGTCGCGGTGGTGCACGCGCCTCCTGGCACCGGCAAGACGACCTTGGTCCCGCCCGCGGTCGCCGGCGTCGTCGCCGGACGGGTCGTCGTCACGCAGCCGAGTCGCATCGCAGCCCGCGCCGCTGCCCGTCGACTGGCGAGCCTGCTCGGAGAACCGGTCGGTGAGACGGTCGGGTACTCCGTGCGCGGCGACCGCCGCACCAGTCGACGCACGCGGGTCGAGGTGGTGACCACCGGCCTGCTGCTGCGACGGATCCAACACGATCCCGAACTGGCGGGCGTCGGCGCCGTCGTCCTCGACGAGGTGCACGAACGCCATCTCGATGCCGACCTGACCCTGGCGCTGCTCGTCGACATCCGGGCGAACCTGCGCGACGACCTGACCCTCGTGGCGATGTCCGCCACCATCGAGGCCGAGCGCACGGCGTCGCTGCTCGGTGAAAGCCACGAGCCCGCGCCGGTGATCACCGTCCCGGGTGCCCTGCACCCGGTGGAGACGGTCTGGTGCCCGCTTCCACCGGGGTCGCGCCGCACCGATGACCGGGGCATCACCCCGGCCTTCCACGACCACGTCGCCGCCACCGTCCGGCGTGCCCTCGCGGAGCACGAGGGTGACGTCCTGGTCTTCGTGCCGGGTGTCGCGGAGGTCGACGCGACGATCCGTCGCCTGGCCGGCGTGGACGCCTACGTGCACGCCCTCCACGGACGTCTGCCCGGCGCCGAGCAGGACCGCGCGCTCACCGAGGGCCCGCGTCGCCGCGTGATCGTCTCCACCGCGGTCGCCGAGTCGTCGCTGACGGTGCCCGGCGTGCGCGTCGTGGTGGACGCCGGATTCTCACGCGAGCCGCGCACCGACCACCGTCGCGGACTCGCCTCGCTGGTCACCGTCGCCGTGAGCCGGGCCGCGGCCGACCAGCGAGCGGGACGCGCCGGTCGACTCGGACCGGGCGCCGTGCTGCGGTGCTGGTCGAAGGCGGAGCACGCACACCTGGCCCCTCACCCCGAGCCCGAGATCGCCACCGCCGACCTGACCGCCTTCACCCTCGAGGTGGCGTGCTGGGGAAGTCACGACGTCCGCGAGCTGGCGCTGCTCGACCAGCCGCCGCCGCACGCCCTGTCGGCAGCCCGGCAGGTGCTGGTCGACCTTGGAGCGATCGCCGAGGACGGGACCGCCACCCCTCGGGGTCGGGTCATCGCCGGCGTGCCGGTCGATCCCAGGCTGGCGCGGGCCCTCATCGACGGGGCCGGCCTCGTCGGGACCAAACGGGCCGCCGAGGTCGTCGCGATGCTCAGCGAGGACGTTCGTGCTCCCGGCGGAGACCTCGTTGCTGCGCTCCGTGCGCTTCGCGGAGGCCAGCGGTCAGGCTCGTGGCGCAGCCAGGTCACCCGGTTGGAGGACGTCGCGAAGGAGCACGGTGCCAAGGATCAGGGTGCCGATCGGCACGCCCAGGCGCTGACCGATGACGTGGCGGTGGGCTTGGTGGTGGCGCTCGCACACCCGGACCGGATCGCGCGCAAGCGCTCCGGTGGGTCGAGCTATCTGATGACGTCCGGGACGGGCGCGGCGTTCGACCAGCGAGACCCGGGGCCCCTGTCCGGCCTGGAGTGGCTCGCGGTCGCCGATGCGGATCGGCGGTCCGGGCAGCGCGAGGCGCGCATCCGGTCGGCGGCCCCGCTCACCGAGGACCTGGCGCTGGAGGCAGCGGGCTCGCTGTGGACCGAGGTGGACGAGGTCGGCTGGACCGGAGGTCGCGTCCTGGCTCGCCGGCGCACGCTGCTGGGCGCGATCGAGCTCAGCTCCGTCCCGCTCAGCGACCCACCGGTGGAGGCGGTGACCAATGCCATCCGCGATGCGCTGGAGAGCGAAGGGATCGGGCTGCTCACCTGGTCGGAGGCCGCCACGGCACTGCGCGCTCGCCTCGACTTCCTGCACCGATCCCTCGGTGAGCCCTGGCCCAACGTGAGCGACGACGCACTGACGCGGAACCTCCAGTCGTGGTTGGGGCCGCAGCTGGCGCGGGTCCGCTCGGCGCAGGACCTGCGCCGCATCGACGTCGGCGGTGCACTGCGGGCGCTGCTCCCGTGGCCCCAGGCAGGCCGGCTCGACGAGCTGGCCCCGGAGCGGGTGGAGGTGCCCAGCGGGTCGATCGTGCGGATCGACTACTCGCAGGAGCAGCCGGTGCTCGCCGTCCGGTTGCAGGAGGTCTTCGGCTGGGACGAAGTGCCGCGTCTCGCGGACGGCAGGGTCCCGCTCCTGCTGCACCTGCTCTCCCCTGCCCGGCGTCCGGCCGCCGTCACGGCAGACCTGGATTCCTTCTGGGACAACGGCTACCCGGGCGTGCGTGCCGACCTGCGCGGGCGCTACCCCAAGCACTCCTGGCCCGACGATCCCCGCAGCGCGCCCGCCACCCGACGGACGAACCAACCTCGCCCGCGACGGTGAGCGGCGGTCCATCATCAACCCTATGGCCACCGGACGCGCCGACAGCGTGCGAGCCCTGTACCAGTCGTTCAACGAACGTGATCTCGACGTTGCTCTCGCCGCGATGGCGCCGGACGTCGACTGGCCCAACGGCTGGGAGGGCGGAAGGCTGTTCGGGCGCGACGAGGTGCGTGAGTACTGGGAACGGCAGTGGAGCGAGATTCGCCCGATGACCATCGTGCGACACATCCTGGATCGCCCCGATGGAACGGTCGAGGCCCACGTCCGCCTCGTCGTTCGCGACCCGGCCGGAAGCGTGCTGGAGCGATCCGAGGTGACTCACGTCCATGAGTTCGTCGGACCTCTCGTCCAGCGCATGACGATCGAGCAGTAGGAGAGCGCCCGCGAGCGATCCGGTCATAGACTGCGTCGATGGTGGACCTGGACGCTGTCGAAGACGGGATCTGGACGTTGCTCGCCCCCTACAGGGCTGAGCTCGAGGACGCGACGATCTACGGGATGCCCTCACTGCGCTGGCCCGGTTCTGGCGGTCACGACTACTTCGCCGCGGTGAAGCGCAGCGCGCGCAAGGTGAGCCTCTACGCCGTCGCTGTGGACACGTGGCCGGAGACGCTCGAGGGCTCCTCAGAGACGTTCAGATCCTTGCGCACCGGCAAGGCGACCTTCTCCTTCACCTCGCTGGAGGGCGAACTCAGGGCAGAGCTGGAGGCCTTCCTGCGCCGCCTGTACAAGCCGTACCGTGAGCATCACGCGGGCACGCACTGACTTTCGCTGCGTGCTCAGCGGTCGGCTCTACCCCTTGACGCGCTTGGTCTCGTAGGCCCACATCGCGACCTCGACGCGGTTGCGGGCGCCGAGCTTGTTCATCAGCGCGCCGACGTGGGTCTTCACCGTGCTCAGGCTGATGTGCAGCTCGTCGGCGATCTCGGCGTTGGTGCGGCCGCGGGCGACGGTGAGCAGCACCTCCTCCTCGCGTTCGGTGAGCGGCTCGATCGGCTGGGCAGGCCGGGAGGTTCGCTCCAGTCCCGCCAGCGTGCTGAGCAGGCGGCGGGTGATGTCGGGCGAGATGAGCGCATCGCCGTTCGCGGCGGCGTGGATCGCCTGGACGAGCAGCTCGGGCCCGGCGTCCTTGAGGAGGAAGCCTCGGGCGCCGGCCTTGAGGGCGCCGTGGATGTACTCGTCGAGATCGAAGGTCGTGATGATCACGATGGCCATGGGGTTCTCGACGCCCGGCCCAGCGAGCTGGCGGGTGGCCTCGACGCCGTCGATGCCCGGCATCCGGATGTCGAAGAGGCAGACGTCGGGACGCAGCTCGCGTGCCACCGCCACCGCCTCGTGACCGTCGGTCGCCTCACCGATGACCTCGATCCCGGGCTGCGCGTTGAGGATCATGGTGAGCCCGGTGCGGACCAGGAGCTGGTCGTCGGCGACCACCACACGGATGGTCGCAGAGCTGATCACTGGGGCACCTCGCGCGGGAGGGTCGCCTCGACGGTCCAGCCGCCGGCCTGGTCCGGCCCGGCCTCGCAGGCGCCGCCGAGCAGCTTGGCTCGTTCGGCCATGCCGAGCAGGCCGTAGCCCACCGTGGTCGCCGGTCGGGTTGCCTCTCCGTCGTCGTGCACACGCAACCGTACGACGCCGACGTCGCCGGTGACCTCCACCGTGACCGCCGTGGCGTTGAGCGAGTGCCTGATCGCGTTGGTGACCGACTCCTGACAGATTCGGTAGACCGCCACCTCCACGGGGAGCGGCAGGCCAGCGAGATCGCCGTCGGAGTGCACCTCCACCACCGGGCTCATCCGGGTCAGCTCGTCCAGATCGCCGATGCCCCGCTGCGGAGCGAAGTCGGCCGCCTCGCCGTCGCGGAGCACGCGGACCATCGTGCGCATCTCGTAGAGGGTGCGCGACGCCTCCGCCTCGATCACGGCCAGCGCCTCGACCGCCAGAGTCGGGTCGGTGGCAGCCACCGCCCGTCCCGCCTGGGCCTGGATCGCGATGGCCGACACGTGGTGCGCGACGGTGTCGTGCAGCTCGCGGGCGAGCTCACCGCGCTCGAGGGTCCGAACCTGCTGCACCTCGCGCTGGTGCGCCACCGCGCGGTAGCGCATCGCGGCCCCGAGAGCGAACGAGGCGACGACCACGGTGGTGCCACCGATCAGGTCCCCGAGGGTCTGGCTGGCCGCGAGACCGAAGACGACCGGTACGGCGACGATCGCCGTGCCGATCAGGGCCTCGCGCCCGGAAGCCCAGCGGTACAGGGAGTAGGGGAAAAGCAGGACGGCGATCATGGAGTAGAGCCCCGCGTCGGGGATGTCGTCGAGGATCAGCGGGAGGTGCAGCACCATCGCGCCGCCGAAGCCGACCGCGGTCGCCAGGAGTGGATGAGTGCGCCGCCAGAGCAGGACCGGGATCACCAGGAACGCGACCACGGTGGACAAGGGGCGCACCGGTACGTCGGATCGGAAGATCGCCTCACCCGCAGCCGTCACCAGCAGGGCACCGACCAGGACCCAGTCCCACCACACCCGCGCCGGCGGGTCCGGCGCACGGGGCTCGGCAAGGATCGAGCCGATGTTGGCGGGGAGCACCTCCCCAGCCTAGGGATCGGCGGCCCTCGTCGTACCGGACACAAGCACGAGCCGCTTCCGGTCCTTTCGGCCGAGGACTCCCCCGTTCCTGGGCCCGATGTGCGTCGCTCGCCGCCGGGCCAGCGTGGAGGCATGTCGAATCTCCTCTACCGGCTCGGCCGGTCCGCTGCCACCCGACCCTGGATCGCCATCGGCGCCTGGGTCGTTCTCGCAGTCGTCGTCGTCACCTCCTCGGTCGCCTTCGGGCGCGATCTCGAGGAGAGCTTCGAGGCGCCCGGCCTCGACTCCCACCAGGCCTCGGAGCTGCTCGCCAAGGCCCAGTCCGACGAGGGCGGAGTCACCGCCCACGTCGTCCTCGAGGCCCAGGACGCTGCGGCGCAGCTGCCGCCGGTGGAGGCCACTCTCGAGGCACTCCCGCACGTGGTCGGGGCGAGCAGCGACGTCTCGCCGGACGGCACCGTCGCACTCGTGCGCGTGCAGTACCCCGCGATCGAGCACCTCGACGCCTCCGACCTGGAGAACCTCAAGGACGCCGTCGCCGACCTGCGTGCCGAGTCGTCGTTGACGCTGGAGGCCGGAGGCGACCTGTTCTTCGCGTTCGAGGAGGCACCCACCGGGCTCGGCGAGGTCGCGGGGATCGCCGTCGCGATGATCGTCCTGCTGATCGCCTTCGGCTCCTTCGTCGCGATGGGGCTGCCGATCGGGATGGCGCTGTTCGGCCTGGTCATCGGCGCCACCTCGATGAAGCTGGTGACATACCTGATCGACATCCCGGCCTGGGCGCCACAGCTCGCGGCCATGGTCGGGCTCGGCGTCGGCATCGACTACGCGCTCTTCATGGTCACCCGGCACCGCGAGAACCTGGCCCTGGGGATGCCGGTCGCCGAGGCGGTCGGCCGAGCCTTGGCCACAGCAGGGCAGGCGGTGATCTTCGCGGGCGGCACGGTCGTCGTGGCGATCCTCGGGCTGCTCGTCGCGGGGATCCCCTTCGTGACCGGCGGTGGCATCGCCATCTCCGCGATGGTGCTGGTGATGGTGCTCGCCTCGGTCACCCTGCTGCCGGCTCTTCTCGGGCTGGCGGGACACCGGATCAACGGACGCCGGCGCAGGCCCCACCGGCCGAGCACCGGCTGGTACCGGTGGGGCGCTCACGTGACCCGCAACGCCACGGCGTACCTCGTCGGAGGAGCCGTACTCATGATCGCCTTGGCCACACCCGTCCTCGCGCTCAACCTGGGCTTCCCCGACGACGGGACCAAGCCCGAGTCGAGGACCGAACGCCGCGCCTACGACCTGATCGCCGACGGGTTCGGCCCCGGCGCCAACGGGCCGCTGGTGATCGCCGTCGACATCTCCGAGGATGGGTCCGTCGTGGCGCCGCTGGCCACCGCGATGGCGGCCGACCCCGGCATCGCCTCGGTCGGCGAGCCGACCATCGACACCACCGCGGGCGTGGCGACCCTGGTGGCGCAGCCGACCACGTCGCCCCAGGACGAAGCCACCCAGGAGACCGTCGCGAGGCTCCGCAGCGAGGTCTTCCCGACCGTGCTCGACGGCAGCGCGGCGACCGCCCATGTCGGCGGCCAGACCGCCACCTTCGCCGACCTCGGTGAACGCGTGCAGGAGCGGATGCCGCGCTTCGTGGTGGCCGTGCTGGTGCTGTCGTTCCTCCTGCTCACGGTGTTGTTCCGGTCGGTGCTGGTGCCGCTCAAGGCGGTCCTGCTGAATCTGTTGAGCGTCGGCGCGGCCTACGGCGTGCTCGTCATGGTCTTCCAGTGGGGCTGGGCGGCCGGCCTGATCGGGGTGGAGTCGACGGTGCCGATCGTGTCGTTCATCCCGCTGTTCATGTTCGCGATCCTGTTCGGCCTCTCCATGGACTACGAGGTGTTCCTGCTGTCCCGGGTTCGCGAGGAGTACCGCCGCCACGGCGACAACACCCGCGCGGTGATCGCGGGGATCGCCGGGACCGGGCGCACCATCACCGCAGCCGCGCTGATCATGGTGGCGGTCTTCTCGGGCTTCGTGCTCGGCAGTGACCCGGTCGTGAAGATGATGGGAGTGGGACTGGCCACGGCGATCTTCCTCGACGCGACCGTCGTGCGCCTGGTGCTCGTCCCCGCCACCATGAAGCTCCTCGGCGACGCGAACTGGTGGCTGCCGGGGTGGCTGGATCGGCTGCTGCCGGAGCTGGACCACGCGTGGGAGGAGACGCCGGTGGAGGAAGCGGCGGACCTCCCGCGTCAGCTTTCCTAGGCCTGTCGTGTCCAGGCTGCGCCTCCGAGACGTGCGAGGGCTCAGCCTGGACGACGCCCGGAAAACGAGGAGCACAAGATCGATGTCGAAGCACTCCGCGGGGGCGGTAGCCGACGCGCTTGGTCCGCCGACCGGAGGTCAGACTTCCGGTGAAGGTCCGGAAGTGTGATCTGCCCACGCTGTCTCGGCCTCTTCCAGGCTCATCTCCTCGACTTGGGAGACGGGGAGGCGGACCACGTAGACGATGGTTGGAGGTGGTGTCGCTCAGTCCTCGTCGTCAGCCCACGCATACTCAGTGGCGATGTTCAGGAGCCCGAATCCCGTCACCACCAGCGTCACCGTGAACGCAATGCTGGCGAGGGGGCTCCCCGTTCGCTCCGACGCGACAAATGAGATGAGCATGACGGGAATCGTGAGCACACACAGTGTCTTGAGTGCGATCCTCATACGGGACAGTTTCGCAGCCAGCTGGGTGCGGTGTCCTTCGCTCCACCCGGAAAGACGCGTGCATTCTGAGCCGGCTCTGCGAGGCGGTGACTGCATTCCGCCGCGTTCCGGCCATGTTCGCAGATTCCAGCAAGTGGATCCTCGTACATCAACATACTGATGCTCATGGGACAGCAGGAGATCAACGAAGCGATGGTTGCTGCCAACGCTGCGGATGAGAAGGTCCGCCAACTGTTGGACAAGCTGAGTGTCATCGAGGACAGCTCGGATGACTACGAGTCCGAGGCCGCGTGGCGTGCCGCGCTCGACGCTATCGAATTCGAGAGCGCCAATGCCCAGGATGAGCGGGACGAAGCTGAGCGGGTTTTCCAAGCCGAGATCGCTGAAAATCTCGGCAGCGACGGCGACTCCCGCGGCACGTCCTATTGCTGCGGGATGATGTACGACCGCGGTGAGGACACGTGCCGGAGTTGTGGCGAGCCGCTTTAGTCGCAGGGAACATCCGGGAACGCGGAACGTAACGAATTGACCGGTAGGTACAGGGCCGGGCGCCGAGATTGGTGTCGGCGGGTCTGGCCGGGCCTGTTGATTGCAGGACAATCGGGCGTGACGACGCGGACTGGGGCAGCCGGTATTGGAGCATTTCACCGCGAGCGAGACAGGGAGTATGCCGATCTCAATCGTGTCAGCACCCGACATAGATGATGCCGAGAACCTCGTGGCGGAAGGTCCACGTCTCCCATCCAGTCCGGTCGGACCTGATTTCGAGGGTTCCATCGGAAAGCCTGAACGAACAATCCCCGGCAAACACCGGATCGGAGAATTCGGCCCCGAGTAGATGAACTCCGCACAAGTTCCAGACGGTGTCCTCGGCTCCGGCTTGACTCCAGTCCGTCTCAAGCACGCCCTCACGAATCCACATCCATTCGCCGACTACCGCGAGCGACCAGCGCTCCCCGATCAACACCAAGGTCCCGTTATTGAACTCGACCGCCTGGATCCGGAGCGGCACCAGAGTTCTCAACGCGTCCGTTAAGGAGGTGCCATTTGCCACGAGTGAAATCATGCCTGACCCGATTCGGTCTGCTCTGGGAACGCGTCCTACCGCCGCGAATGACTCGAGGAGTTCGTCCGCGTTCCTCGAGATTTTAGGGCCCACCTGCGGGACTATTCGGAGGTGACCTCGAAATTCGCCGCGGTCAAGCAGGCCGGGTCGGTCGTGCTTGGCCTCGCGCTCGGGACGACGTCACTCATCGTCATCACCGCAGGGATCGTCTCGTTCATCCGTGATCCCGGAGAAGCCATGCTGCCGGCCTGCCTGGCGGTGGCGGCTTTCGCCGTGATTTCTTGGTTCCGTCGACAGCAGGAGCGGCGCGACCCAGGTGCCGCCTCACTCCGCGTCGATGACTGAGCATTCGGATCGCACTAGTTTGGGATTTGCCAAGCAGAGGAGAGCACCGTGGGCCAGGTCGTGATGTACAGCTCGGTCTCGGTGGACGGCTTCATCGCCGACGAGAACGATGAGCCCGGTCCCCTGTTCGACTGGTTGACCAGCGGTGACGTCCCGCTGGACGACAGCGGATTCCTCAAGGTGTCGCAGGCGTCCCACGACTACATCCGGCCCTACTGGGACGAGATCGGAGTGACGATCGCCGGCCGCCACGTCTTCGACCTGACGGACGGCTGGGAAGGGACGCCCCCGAGCGGCATCGAGCACGTGGTCGTCGTGACGCACCGACCGCCGCCCGAGGGCTGGGACTCCAGCGCGCCGTTCCACTTCGTCGACGGGGTCGAGGCAGCGGTGGCCAAGGCTCAGGAGCTCGCGGGTGACCGCTGGGTCGAGGTCGCCTCGGGCGACGTCGGTGGCCAGGTGCTCGCCGCGGGCCTCGTTGACGAGGTCCGCATGGACGTCGTGCCCGTGGTGCTCGGGTCCGGCAAGCGCTACTTCGGCTCGGTCGACGCGCAGCACCTGTTGGAGGACCCGGACGCGGTGATCCAGGGTGACCGCGTGCTCCACCTGCGCTACCGGGTGCGCCGGTGATCGACCCGAGCAGCCCCGGTGAGCCGTGCTGAAGTTCTGGAACCTCATTCGTCCAGGGAACGACCGGCCCACCCGCACGGCCATCGCCTTCGGCCTCGCGTTCGCCCTTCTGATCGGACTCGCCAGCTACTGGGAGTTCAGACAGTCGGATGACGGCACTCGAGAGATGGCCACTGTCATCGCTCGCCGCGAAGTCGGACCGAGCACCTGTTCAAACGGCAGCCGTGGGCTGGGTGGGGACCCGAGATGGGACGTCTCGTGGAAGTCGGAGAACCCGCCCCGTGGGCTGCCCACCGAGTTCCTCGAGGAGGGCACGTGCAACTGGAACAAGGTCGGCGAGCGGGTCGAGGTCATCAGAGTGACCAAGAACGGTCGGACGAAGGTGTACCAAGACGTCATCCACGCCGGCCGCGAGTCGCTCGAGTTGGCGGCGTGGATGTTCGCCATCGTCACCGTCTTCGGTGTGCCCCTCGCCTGGCTCCAGTTCGGGCTCACGCGGTGGTGGCGTCGCCTCCGGGCCGAGACGCGCACGGAGAACCCACGATCCGTCTGATCGACCGAACTCCGCCGAGAACGCCCCTCTCAGACGGCGCTCGTCAGTCGGTGTAGTGGTATCGACAGGCGGCGATCCGCACATCGTCGCCGTCGACCTTGTAGACGAGTCGGTGTTCGTCGGTGATGCGCCGCGACCAGTAGCCCTGGAACCCGTGCTTGAGCGGCTCTGGCTTCCCGATCCCCTCGTTGCCGTTCCGTTCGACATCGCGGATCAGCAGATTGATCCGCTTCAGGACCTTGCGGTCCTGTTGCTGCCACCAGAGGTAGTCGTCCCAAGCCGTCGAGCTGAAGACGACGCTCAATCGAGCAGCTCCTGCTTCGCACCACGTCCGGCCTCAAGTTCCTCGATGGAACTCAAGAGGCGACGCGCGTTCGCCGGGCTACGCAGCAGGTAAGCCGTCTCCTTGAGGGACTCGTAGTCGTCGAGCGAGACGATCACCGCCGGCTCGTGGCCGGCACGAGTGATGACGACCTCCTCGCGATCGTCCACGACGGAGTCGAGCACTTCGGCGTAGCGTCGGCGCGACTCGCTGTACGACATGGTCTTCATGACGACACCTCCCTCAGGTACAGAAAATTGTACGCCAAGGGGCGGAGGGAACCAAGAGTCTGTTCAGAACCCCTAGAGCCTGATCGTGTCGTTGTCGCCGAGGTCGGGCTGGGAGTCGGTGACGAGGCCCTTCACGAACTGGACGGCCGCGGCGACCTTGCCCGGGGACTCCCAGTACTCCGCCGTGGTGGCGTCGATGCGCAGGGCGATGTTGTCCTCGTCCTCGGGGCCGCCGGACATGAAGGCGCCGGCGGAGGCGTCCCACAGGTCCTCGACCTTGCCGCGGTTCTGCTCCACATGGGCGGTGCCGCTGAGCGACACCCAGCCGGCGTCGCTCGCATAGGCCACGTTCACGCGGGGGTCGGCCTCGAGCGCTCGCACCTTCTCGCTGCTGCGCTCGGTGAGGAACCACGTGGTCCCGGGGTGCTCGAAGTCCTGCGTGCCCATCGGGGTGGACACGAGGGCGCCCTCCTGCGAGACGTAGGTCAGCACGGCGATCCGGGTGTCGCGCATGATCGCCGTGACGGTCTGGGTCTGGTCGTCATGAGTGGTCATGCCTCGACCCTTGCACCCGCACCGGGTCGCCGCCTCCCGAGCGGGAAGCGGTCGCTCAGGCCACCTGGTAGGTCAGGCAGTCCGCCACGTCGGCGCCCGGGCCGACGCGGATCGAGTCCGCGTGACACTCCAGCGCGTCGTTGTGGGTGCAGTCGGTCCGGTGGCACGCGCCGACCATCGCGGTCGCGGTGGGCAGGCCACCGGAGACGCTGATGTCGATGAACGTGCCGCAGCCGGCCTCGGCACCGGTGATGTTGATCGCTCCGGCGTGGCACTCGTGATCGGCGTTGTACGAGCAGCCTTCGACGGCGCAGTCGTGGACGGGTGGCAGTTCCTGGACGGTCATGGTCGCCTCCAACAGTGGTCCTGCCTCGACGGTACGACGATGCCCCTGTGGTGAGGGAAGACTCAGAACGGCGTGGTCTCGATACGCCTCTCGCTGCGCTCGCGAGCTACTCGACCACCGGCACCTGAGCTGCTCGACCACCGGAACGGTGGCCGAGCAGCTCAGGTCAGGAGAGCTTCTCGAGGATCAGCTCGCGGACGCGGCCGGCGTCGGCCTGGCCGCGCATCTCCTTCATGACGAAGCCGATCAGCGCACCGGCGGCGGCCTGCTTGCCGTCGCGGATCTTCTGCGCCGCGTCGGGGTCGTTGGCGATGGCGCGGTCGACCGCGTCGCCGAGCGCACCGTCGTCGGACACGACCTCGAGGCCGCGGGCGACGACGACCTGCTCGGGCTCACCCTCGCCGGCCAGCACGCCCTCGAACACCTGGCGGGCCAGCTTGTCGTTGATCCGCTTGGCGTCGATGAGGCCCTGGATCTGCGCGACCTGGGTGGGCGTGATCGCCAGCGCGGTGACGTCGGTGCCGCGCTCGTTGGCGGTGCGGGCCAGCTCGCCCAGCCACCACTTGCGCGCGGCCTGCGGCGTGGCGCCGGCCGCGATGGTCTCGGCGACGAGGTCGAGCGCGCCGGCACCCACCGTGTCGCGCATGTCGAGGTCGCTGAAGTCCCACTCGGCCTGGAGGCGCTTGCGGCGCTCGGCGGGCGGCTCGGGCAGCGTGCCGCGGAGCTCGTCGACCCACGCGCGGTCGGGCGCCACGGGGGCCAGGTCAGGCTCGGGGAAGTAGCGGTAGTCGTCCGCGTCCGACTTCTCGCGGCCGGCCGACGTGGAGCCGTCGGACTCGTGGAAGTGACGCGTCTCCTGCACGACCGATCCCCCGGCGTCGAGGATGCCCGCGTGACGGCCGATCTCGTAACGGACCGCGCGCTCGACCGAGCGGAACGAGTTGACGTTCTTGGTCTCCGAGCGAATGCCGAGGGTGTCGCTGTCGAGCGGCTTCAGGGACAGGTTGACGTCGGCGCGCAGCGAGCCCTGGTCCATCCGGGCGTCGGAGACGTCGAGCGCCACCATCAGGTCGCGGAGGTAGTTGACGTACGCGCGGGCGACCGCCGGGGCCTTGTCGCCGGGGACCTCGATCGTCTTGGTGACGACCTCGATCAGCGGGATGCCGGCGCGGTTGTAGTCCAGCAGCGAGTACTCGGCGCCGTGGATCCGGCCGGTGCTGCCGCCGACATGCAGCGACTTGCCCGTGTCCTCCTCCATGTGCGCGCGCTCGACCTCGATGCGGTACGTCTCGCCGTCGACGTCCAGGTCGACGTAGCCCTCGAACGCGATGGGCTCGTCGTACTGCGACGTCTGGAAGTTCTTCGGCATGTCCGGGTAGAAGTAGTTCTTCCGCGCGAAGCGGCACCACTCGGCGATCTCGCAGTTCAGCGCGAGACCGATCCGGATCGCGGACTCCACGGCCTTGGCGTTCACGACCGGCAGCGCGCCGGGCAGGCCCAGGCACACGGGGCAGATCTGGGTGTTCGGCTCGGCGCCGAACTCGGTGGAGCAGCCGCAGAACATCTTCGACGCGGTGTTGAGCTCGACGTGGACCTCGAGGCCCATCACCGGCTGGTAGCGGCTGAGCGCCTCGTCGAACGGGACGAGCTTCGTGGCGGTGGTGCTCATCGGGCGACCTCCAACTCGGGGGCGAGTGCGGCGAAGGGGCTGCCGTCGCGCTCGGCGACGAACCGCTCCAGAGCGGCACCGGCGTTGTACAGGCGGTCGTCGGCCATGGCGGGCGCCAGGAACTGCAGGCCCACCGGGAGGCCCTCGGACAGGCCGATCGGCAGCGAGATGCCGGGCACGCCGGCGAGGTTGGCCGGGATCGTGGCGATGTCCTGCGCGTACATGGCCAGCGGGTCGTCGAGCTTCTCCCCCAGCGGCCACGCGACGGCCGGCGAGGTGGGCGAGGCGAGCACGTCGACCTGCTCGAACGCGGCCTCGAAGTCGCGCGCGATGAGCGTGCGGACCTTCTGGGCCGAGCCGTAGTACGCGTCGTAGTAGCCGCTGGAGAGGGCGTAGGTGCCCAGGATGATGCGGCGCTTGACCTCGTCACCGAAGCCCGCGTCGCGCGAGGCGGCCATGACCTGCTCGGCGCTGGGGCTGTCGACGCCCGGGGGCGCGACCCGCAGGCCGTACCGCATGGCATCGAACTTGGCGAGGTTGCTGCTGACCTCGCTCGGCATCACGAGGTAGTAGGCGGCGAGGCCGTGCGCGAAGCTCGGGCACGAGACCTCGACGATCTCGGCGCCGGCCTTCGCCAGCATCTCGATCGACTCCTCGAAGCGCTGGCGCACGCCGGGCTGGAAGCCCTCGCCGCCGAGCTCGCGGATGACTCCGACGCGCAGGCCGGCGACGTCGGCGCGACGCGCCGCCTCCACGACCGGCGGCACCGGGACGTCGAGGCTGGTGGAGTCGCGCGGGTCGTGACCGGCCATGACCTCGTGCAGGAGCGCTGCGTCGAGAACGGTGCGGGTGACGGGGCCGGCCTGGTCGAGGCTGCTGGCCATCGCCACCAGCCCGTAGCGCGAGACGCCGCCGTAGGTGGGCTTCACACCCACGGTGCCGGTGACGGCGCCGGGCTGGCGGATCGATCCGCCGGTGTCGGTGCCCACAGCGAGCGGCGCCTCGAACGCGGCCACCGCGGCCGCGGAGCCGCCGCCGGAACCACCGGGGATCCGGTTCGTGTCCCACGGATTGCGGGTGGGGCCGTACGCGGAGTGCTCGGTGGAGGAGCCCATCGCGAACTCGTCCATGTTGGTCTTGCCCAGGATCGGCAGGCCCGCGGCCTTCAGGCGCGACACGACCGTGGCGTCGTACGGCGGGACCCAGCCCTCGAGCATCTTCGAGCCGCACGTGGTGGGCAGCCCGGTGGTGGTCAGGACGTCCTTGACGGCGATCGGCACGCCGGCGAGGTCGTGCACGGACTCCCCC
Source organism: Aeromicrobium choanae (assembly GCF_900167475.1). Lineage (NCBI taxonomy): Bacteria > Bacillati > Actinomycetota > Actinomycetes > Propionibacteriales > Nocardioidaceae > Aeromicrobium > Aeromicrobium choanae. The sequence goes on from NZ_LT796768.1 coordinate 327,896, forward strand.
GCCTCGCGGCGACGGTCGACGTCGGCGGCCGTGGCGAGAGCGCCCTCGGCGTCGACGTGCAGGTAGGCGTGGATCTCACCGTCGACCGCGGCGATGCGGTCGAGGTGCTGCTGCGTGACCTCGACGGAGGTCACCGTTCCGGCGGCGAGCGCCGCGGCGAGATCGGCCGCGGTCGAACGGGTCAGGTCGCTCATGCTTCTCCGAGGATCTTGGGGACGAGGAAGCGCTGCTCCTCGCTGGCGGGGGCTCCGGCGAGGGCTGCGTCGGGCGTCAGGCTCGGCGCGACCTCGTCGGGGCGGAAGACATTGGTCACCGGCACGGGGTGGCTCATCGCGGGGACATCGTCGCCGGCGGCCTGCTGGACCACCTGGACGTAGTCGAGGATCGCGGGCAGCTCGGCACCCAGTCGATCGAGTTCGGAGCCGGACAGTTCGATCCGCGCGAGGCTCGCCAGATGGGCGACATCGTCGCGGGAGATCTCGGGTGACGACATGGATTTCATCCTAGTCGGGCGGCCAGTCGCGCCCCGCGCCGGTCGCGATGGACGAGGATGGCGGCCATGCTCGGCAGGACGGTGGTGCTCGCGGTGGCCATCGTCGCGCTCGCCGGCTGTCACGGGGCACCTTCGGGAACCCCTGCCGAGGCCGAGCCGTCCGGGTGCCCGGCCGTCGAGATCGTGGGCATCCGAGGTCAGGGCCAGTCCTTGAAGGCCAACGACGGGCTCGGCACCGAGGTCTCGCGGATCTCCGGTGCCCTCGCCGATGACCTCGGGTCCCTCGGCACGGTGCGGACGACGGCGATCCGGCACGCGAGCCGCCTCGGGAGCTGGGACCAGTACCTCGAGGACGTCCGCGACGGGCGTGAGCGGCTCCATGACGAGGTGCGGTCGATCGTCTCCGACTGCCCGGAGACGCGGATCGCGGTGATCGGCTTCAGTCAGGGATCGCAGATCGCCCGGGAGGAGCTGGCGGCGGACCCACGCCTCGCCCGACACGTCGACGTGCTCGTACTGGTGGGCAGTCCGCTGCGTGACCCGTCCTCCGCGGTGGAGCCCGTGTCGTTGCCCGGTGGCGTACCGCCGGGCGCCGGCCGCCTGGGGCCGGGGCCTGACCTCGGCGAGCTGGCCGAGCGGACCGTGGAGGCCTGCATCACCGGCGATGCCGTGTGCGCGGCAGGCAGCTCGCCCGACGACACGATCCACCGGCACGCCTACGAGGAGCCCGACGTCGCGCGAGCGATCGCGGCCGCCGCGGCGACTGCTCTGGCCGAGTGACGCGGGCCAACGAAGACGCTGGCGGTGACGTTCGCGGGGTCTCCACCGGCGTGTCGACCCCGCGAACGTCACTGCCAGCGCTTCAGGTCAGGGCCTCGGGGCCGCCCTCCAGCAGCTTCTTGAACTGGTCCTCGTTGAGGATCGTCAGCCCCAGCTCCTCGGCCTTGGCGGCCTTCGAGCCGGCGTTCTCGCCCACGACGACGAAGTCGGTCTTCTTGCTGACCGAGCCGGAGGCCTTGCCGCCGGCGGCGATGATCGCCTCCTTGACCGAGTCGCGGGTGAAGTCCTCGAGCCCGCCGGTGACCACCACCGTGAGTCCGTCCAGCACTCCCCCGGCCGTCGAGGCCGCGCCCGGGCCGGGATGGTCGGGGATCGCGAAGCGGACGCCCGCGGCCTGCCACTGGTCGACGATCTCGCGGTGCCAGTCGACCTCGAACCACTCGATGACCGAGTCGGCGATGATCCCGCCGACGCCCTCGACCGCCGCCAGCTCCTCGCGCGACGCGGCGCGGACGGCGTCGATCGAGCCGAAGTACTGAGCCAGGGCCCGCGCGGCCACCGGGCCCACGTGACGGATGTTGAGGGAGACGAGCTGGCGCCACAGGTCCTTCGTCTTGGCCTTCTCGAGCTCGTCGAGCAGGACCTGGGCCTGCTTGGACGCGTCGCCCGTCTTGACCCGGAACGGGGTGCGGACGACGGGCTGCCCGGTCTTCTCGTCGAGCTTGGCCTCGCCGGTCTCGGCGTCGCGCACGGTGACCTCGATCGGCACGAGCTGCTCGAGCGTGAGGGAGAACAGGCCGGCCTCGGAGTCGAGCGGCGCACCCGTGCCCTGCGTGAGCGCGGCGGCGGTGACCTCGCCCAGCGCCTCGATGTCGAGGGCGCCGCGCGAGCCGACGTGCTCGACCCGGCCGCGCACCTGGGCGGGACACGTGCGCGCGTTCGGGCAGCGCAGGTCCTTGTCGCCCTCCTTCATCGCGCGCAGGGGCGTGCCGCACTCGGGGCAGCCCTCGGGCATGACGAACGCGCGCTCGCTTCCGTCGCGGCGCTCGACCACGGGGCCGAGGACCTCGGGGATCACGTCGCCGGCCTTGCGCAGCACGACCGTGTCGCCGATCAGGACGCCCTTGGCCTTGACGACGTCCTGGTTGTGCAGGGTGGCCTGGCGCACGACGCTGCCGGCCACGCGGACGGGCTCCATCTGGGCGTAGGGCGTGGCCCGGCCCGTGCGGCCGACCGACACCACGATGTCGAGCAGCGTCGTCTGGACCTCCTCGGGCGGGTACTTGTAGGCGATCGCCCAGCGCGGCGCGCGGCTGGTCTCGCCCAGCTCGGGGTGCAGCGCCAGCTCGTCGACCTTGACCACCAGGCCGTCGATCTCGTGCTGGAGCGAGTGCCGCTGGCCGCCCAGCTCGGCCACGCGCTCGAGCACGTCGTCGACGTCGTCGAGGACGCGCGTGTTCGGGCTGGTGGGAAGGCCCCACCCCTGCAGCAGGTCGTAGACCTCGCTCTGGGCCGAGACCGGCGGACGCTCCCACGCACCGATGCCGTGGACGTAGAGGTTCAGCACGGCGATCCGCTCGTTGCCGGCCTCCAGCTCGAGCCCGGACTTCTTGTCGAGCTGCTGGCGCAGGCCGCCGCTGGCGGCGTTGCGCGGGTTGGCGAAGGCCGGGAAGCGCCGGGCCGCGCTGGCGGTGGCGCGCTCCTCGGCGACTCCGCGGGCGGTGGACTCGGCCACGGCCCGCTCGCGCAGCTCGGCCTGGAAGGCGTTGAGCCGCTCGAACTCCTCGATGCCGATGAAGACCTCCCCACGGACCTCGACGAGCGGCGGATGGCCGTCGCCCGCGAGCCGCTCGGGGATCCCGGCGACCTTGAGGGCGTTGACCGTGACGTCCTCGCCCACGCGTCCGTCGCCGCGCGTGGCGGCCGAGACCAGCACGCCGTCCTCGTAGCGCAGGTTGAGCGCGAGCCCGTCGATCTTGGCCTCGGTGAGCCATCGGACCGGGCGCCCGGCGGCCCGCTGCGTCTTGGCGCACCACTCGCGCAGCTCCTCGGGCGAGAAGACGTTGTCGAGGCTCAGCATCCGCTCGGCGTGCTGGATCGGCGGCAGGGCCGTGGCACCGGTGGCGGCACCGACGACGAGGGTGGGCGAGTCCTGGCCCTGGAGCTCGGGATGGAGCCGCTCGAGCTCCTCGAGGCGGTGCATCCAGCCGTCGTACGTGGCGTCGTCGACCAACGAGGTGTCCTGGCCGTAATAGGCATCCCGCGCGCGCTCGATCTGCTCGACGAGCTCAGCCGCCTCGGCGCGGGCGGCCTCGGGCCCGGGATCGTCGTCGGGCACTGCAGTTCCGGGTGCTGTTCCGGGTGTTTCCGCCATGGCGACGAGCCTAGTGCGACCCTCCGACAGCGCCACGCAGGTGCGCCGCACGGCGTCGAGTTGCCCCGCGCGCCCACCGATTTAGGGTGCGGAGCATGAGACTTCGCCGCGTGACGACCCGCACCCGGGGCTGGACCCGGCGCCGCGCGGGGCGCGGGTGGACCTACCTGGACGAGCTCGGCGGCACCATCACCGGCGAGGAGCGCGAGCGCATCGAGGCCCTCGTGATCCCTCCGGCGTGGAAGGACGTCTGGATCAGCCCGTGGGCGAACGGCCACCTGCAGGCCACCGGCGTCGACGAGGCCGGCCGGACCCAGTACCTCTACCACCCCGACTGGGTGCGCCGGAGGAACCTCGAGAAGTTCGACCGCATCAGCCAGATCGCCCACGAGCTGCCGAGGCTCCGCCAGCTGGTCGCCGACCACATCACCGCACGGGACGGCTCACGCGAGCACGCCGCGGCGGTCGCGGTGCGCATGCTCGACTCGGGCTCGTTCCGCGTCGGGAACGACGTCTACGCCAAGCAGGGCAGCTTCGGCCTGACCACCCTCGAACGGCGCCACGTGCGCACCAAGGGCGACACGCTGGTCTTCACCTTCGTCGGCAAGTCCGGAGTGGAGCACAGCGTGGTCCTCGACGACGAGCCGGTCGTGGACGCGGTGAACCGCATGCGGCGGCGACGCGGTGGTGGTCCGCGGCTGCTGGAGTACCTGGCCAACCGCTCGCGGTTCCCCCTCGACTCCTCCGACGTCAACACCTACCTGCGCGAGCAGACGGGCCTGGAGATCAGCGCGAAGGACCTGCGGACGTGGGCCGCCACGGTGCTCGCGGCCGAGGTGCTGGCCCTCTCGGACGAGCCCGGTGACACCAAGGCCTCGCGGGCGCGGGCGGTGCGCGCCGCGATGACCGAGGTCTCGCTGGCCCTGGGCAACACGCCCACCGTGGTGCGCAGCTCCTACGTCGACCCGCGGCTCATCAGCCTCTACGAGTCGGGCACCGTGATACCGCGCCAGTCGTTCGAGAGCGAGATCGACGCCCTCGAGCGCCGCAACGCGATCGAGCGCGAGACGCTGCGGCTGCTGCGCGACGTCGATTGATCACTGATCTCGATACACCGTCTCGCTGCGCTCGCCGGCACTCGATCACCGGCAGCCGGGAGCTCTCCGCCATACGGCTCGATCACCGGGCCGTCGGTGATCGAGTAGCAGGGCGAGGAACGAGCCCGCGTATCGAGATCAGCCGAAGGAGCGGGCGGCGGTGGCGGCCTGCTCGAGGGCGCGGCGGGCGTCGGCCGGAGAGCGGCCGGCGAGGCCGCACGCCGGGGTCACCGCGGCGCGGCCGGCGAACGACTCGGGCGCGAAGCCGAGGCGGCTCATGAACTCCTCGATCCGGGCGGCACCCTCGCCGCCGAACCACAGGTCGGTGCCGGCCTCGAAGACCTGCGCCCAGACGTCGGAGGGCTCGGCGAGCGAGAGGTCGAACGCGATCGCCTCGAACCCGGCGCCGGCCAGGAGCGACACCGGCACGTCGGGCGCGCACGTGTGCACGACGGGTCGGGCCCCCGCGTCGCGGATGGCGTCGACGACCGGCCGCAACAGGGCGTCGGCCCCGGGCGCGTCGATGGAGCGGTGACGGCCGAAGCCGCTCGCCGTGGGGATGCTGCCGGCCAGGACGGCCGTGATCGCGGGCTCGTCCACCTGCACGACGAGGTCACCGGTGAAGCGGCGCCGCAGCTCGGCGAGGTGCTCCCCCACCGCCGCGCCCAACGCCTCGGCGAGCTCGCGCCGCGCGCCGTGGTCGGAGACGACCTTGTCCCCACGCGGACGCTCCACGGTGGCGGCGAGGGTCAGCGGGCCGGTCAGCTGCTGCTTGAGGGTCACGGTCTGCCCGGCGAGCAGCTCCTCCAGGACGTCGAGGTCCTGACGCAGGGCCGAACGGGCCCGGCGCTGGTCCATGCCCTCGCCCGGAGCGAGGCGCCAGCCCGCCGGCTGCAGGTCGATCGGCAGCGGCAGGACGCCGAGGGTGCGGCCGAGCATCGCCGAGGGCGCACCGCGGTCGGGCAGCTCCGGGACGAAGACGATGCCGTCGGCGCCGAACGTCTCGATGACGTACCTGGCGACCGGGGAGAACTCGTCGCCCGGCATCGATCCGATCCCCGTGGCGCGCATGCCCACGATCATCCCCCACCACCTGGTGTGAGAATCATCCGGTGACCGTTCGACCCGCCACGAGCACCGACGTGCCCGCCCTCGCGGACCTCGCCGCCCGCACGTTCCCCCTCGCCTGCCCGCCCGGCATGCCCGAGGAGAGCATGGCGGCCTTCGTCGCCGAGCACCTGTCGCCCGAGCGGTTCGAGGAGTACCTCGCCGCGGAGCAGGCCGAGGTCCTCGTTGCGGAGGACGACGCGAGCACCCTGACCGGCTACACGCTCACGTTCTCGCGCGAGCCCTACGACGAGCACCTCGCCGCCATCGTGCGGCAGCGCCCGACCATCGAGCTCAGCAAGTGCTACGCCGACCCAGCCGCCCACGGCACGGGGGTCGCGACCCACCTCATGGAGGCCGTCGTCGAGGCCGCCCGCGCGGCGGGCGCCGCGAGCGTCTGGCTCGGAGTGAACGGCCGCAACGCCCGCGCCCAGCGGTTCTACGCCAAGCACGGCTTCGAAGTCGTCGGCGAGCGGCGCTTCGTCGTGGGCGGGCACACCGAGGACGACCTGGTCCTCGAGCGTCAGCTGGCCTGAGCCCCGGCCTGCTCCAGCCGGCGGGCCACCGCACGCGCGGCCACCCGACCCGCTCGGTTCGCGCCGATCGTGGACGCCGACGGGCCGTACCCGACGAGCTGGACGCGCGGGTCCGCCACCGCCGTGGTCGAGGTCGACGTCGTGTCGCCGAGCCGGATCCCGCCGAGGGGTGAGCGCAGCCCGAGCGGGGCGAGGTGCTCGACGTCGGGGCGGAATCCGGTGGCCCACAGGATCACGTCCACCCGCTCGAACGTCCCGTCGGCCCAGCGCACCCCGTCGCGCTCGATCCGGCTGAACATCGGCCGTCGCTCGTAGGCACCCAGCCGGGCCGCCTCCTGCTCCTGCGGGCGCAGCATGAGACCGGTGACGCTGACGACGCTGCGCGGCGGCAGGCCTTGCCGCACCCGCTCCTCGACCAGCGCCACGGCCTCGCGGCCCGCGTCCTGGTCGAACTCGTCGGTGCGCCACACCGGCTCGCGGCGGGTGACCCACAGCGTGTCGGTGAGGGGCCGAAGCATGCCGAGGAACTGCACTGCCGACGCTCCCCCGCCGACGACGAGGACCCGCCGCCCGCGGAAGCGCTCGACGTCGCCGAAGTCCACGGTGTGCAGCTGCTCGCCGGCGAAGACCTCGCGCCCCGCGTAGTACGGCACGAACGGGCGCCGCCACGTGCCGGTCGCGTTGACGAGCGTGCGGGCGTGCCACGTCCGGCCGTCCTCGGCCTCGATCCGCAGCGCCTCGCCCTCGTCGTGCACCGCTCGCACCACCACGGGGCGGACGACGGGCAGGTCGTGCCGCGTCTCGTAGTCGGTGAAGTAGTCCGGGACGAACGTGTTGGCCGCCTCGGGCCCGTGGGTGGCGGGCAGCGGCGCGTCGGGGAGGTCGGCGACACCGTGCACGTCGGACATCGTCAGGGCATCCCAGCGGTGCTGCCACGCGCCGCCCGGCCGCGTGTTCGCGTCGAGGACGAGGTGCCGCACGCCCAGCCGGTGGAGGTGGAACGAGGTCGACAGACCGGCCTGGCCGGCTCCGATGACGATGCTGTCCCACACGCCCGGTTCAACGCACCCGGAGCCGCGCGGATTCCCCTCAGGCGGCGACGGAGCGGCTGGTGCGCGCGATCGTGGCCGAGCCGACGACGCGCGTGCCTTCGTAGATCACGCAGGCCTGACCCGGGGCGATGCCCGTGGCGGGGTCGGCCAGCTCGACGCGGACGACGTCGCCGTCCACGGTGACCGTGGCCCGGTGCTCGTCGCCGTGGGCACGCAGCTGCACCGTGCACGCGAGTGGACCGACGGGCGGCTCGTCGCACCACAGCGGCTTGATCCCCTCGATCGCGTCGATCGCGAGGTGCTCGCGCGGACCCACCGTGACGGTGCCCGACACGGGCTCGATGTCGAGCACGAAGCGAGGCTTGCCGTCGGCTGCCGGGACGCCGAGCCGCAGCCCCTTGCGCTGCCCGATCGTGAACGCGTAGGCGCCGTCGTGCGCGCCGACCTCGGCACCCGTCTCGTCCACGATGGGGCCGGGCCGCGGACCGAGCTTGTCGGCCAGCCAGCCGGCGTTGTCGCCGTCGGCGATGAAGCAGATGTCGTGGCTGTCGGGCTTGTTGGCCACCTGCAGCCCGCGCCGGGCGGCCTCCTCGCGCACGAGGGTCTTCGGGTCGTCGCCGAGCGGGAAGACCGAGCGGGCCAGCTGGTCCTGTGTGAGGACGCCGAGGACGTAGGACTGGTCCTTGCCGTGGTCGACCGCGCGGTGCAGCTCCACGACCTCGCCGGCGGTGCCCTCGGAGGTCACGAGGCGCGCGTAGTGGCCGGTGACCACGCCGTCGAACCCCAGCGCGACCGCGCGCTCGAGCACCGCGGCGAACTTGATCTTCTCGTTGCAGCGCAGGCAGGGGTTGGGCGTGCGGCCGGCGGTGTACTCGGCGATGAAGTCGTCCACGACCTCGTCGGCGAACTCGTCGCTCATGTCCCACACGAAGAACGGGATCCCGATCACGTCGGCGGCACGGCGGGCGTCGCCGGCGTCCTCGATCGAGCAGCAGCCGCGGGCCCCGGAGCGGTACGACTTCGGGTTGCGGCTCAGCGCCAGGTGCACGCCGGTGACGTCGTGGCCCGCGTCGACGGCGCGTGCTGCCGCCACGGCGGAGTCGACGCCGCCGGACATCGCGGCGATGAGCCTCATCGGGTACGACTCCGGACGAGTCCGGCGGTGCGGGCCCGCTCGTGCACGGCCGGCAGCACCTCGATCAGGCGATCGACGTCGGCCTCGGTGGAGGTGTGCCCGAGGCTGAAGCGCAGCGAGCCGCGCGCGGCGGCGTCGTCGAAGCCCATGGCGAGCAGCACGTGGCTGGGCTGCGGCACACCGGCCTGGCACGCCGAGCCGGTGGAGACCTCGATGCCCTGCGCGTCGAGCAGCATCAGGAGGGCGTCTCCCTCGCAGCCGGGGAACGTCACGTGCGCGATGTTCGGCAGGCGGTGGGCGGCCCCGGGCAGCGGGTCGCCGTTGACGACGGCCTCGGGCACGACGCGGACGATGCCCTCGACGAGCCGCGTGCGCAGTGCCTCGATGCGGCCCGTGTTCTCGGCCTGGCGCTGCACCGTGAGCTCGAGCGCGGTGGCGAACCCGGCGATGAGGGCCACGCCCACGGTGCCCGAGCGCAGGTCGCGCTCCTGGCCACCGCCGTGGAGCAGCGGCGTGGCCTCGACCTCGCGCCGGATCACCAGCGCGCCGACGCCCACGGGGCCGCCGAGCTTGTGGGCCGTGACGGTCATGGCGTCGAGGTCCGTGGCGGCGAAGTCGAGCGGCAGGTAGCCCGCGGCCTGGACGGCGTCGGAGTGCACCGGGATGCCGTGCCGGCGGGCGATCTCGACGACCTCGGCGACGGGCTGGATCGTGCCCATCTCGTTGTTCGCCCACATCGTGGTGATCGCCGTGACGTCCTCGGGGCTCGACTCGATGGACTCGCGCAGCGCGTCGATCCTCACGCGGCCCTGGCGGTCGACGGGCGTGACGTCGATGCGGGCACCCTCGTGCGCGGCGAGCCACGTGACGGGGTCGAGCAGGGCGTGGTGCTCGATCGAGCTGAACACGACGCGGTCGCGGCGCGGGTCGGCCGAGCGGCGCGACCAGTACAGCCCCTTGATCGCGAGGTTGTTGGCCTCGGTGCCGCCGGAGCAGAACACGACCTCGCTGGGCCGGGCGCCCAGGCGCTCGGCGATCGACTCGCGCGACTCCTCCACCACGCGACGGGCCCGGCGGCCGGCCTCGTGCAGGCTCGACGGGTTGCCCGTGCGCTGCAGCTCGTCGTGCATCACCTCGACGGCCTCGGGCCACATCGTGGTGGTGGCCGCGTGGTCGAGGTAGACGCGATCGGGGGTCGTGGTCATCGTCTCCAGCGTAATGGGGCCGCACGAGAGCCGCCGCGGGCCGTCACCCACCTGATCTCGATATGCCGTTCGCTGCGCTCACGAGCCACTCGATCACCGAGACCGCCCGCACCGAGCCACTCGATCACCGAGACCGCCCGCACCGAGCCACTCGATCACCGAGACCGCCCGCACGAGCTACTCGATCACCTAGTCCGCCCGCACGAGGTACTCGATCACCGAGACCGGTGGTCGAGTACCTCGGCGAGGAACGAGCCGGGTGTATCGAGACCACACCGTCGCCGGGTCGCGGTCAGGAGACCTGCGACCCGCCCTGGGGCAGCAGCTCGTCGACGAGCGTGGCCGTGGTGGGATCCATCGGCTCGCCGTCGAGCGCGACCAGCAGCTGCTCGACCGCGGCGGCGACGCCGGTGGTGCCGCCGGTCTCGTGGCGGGCGCGCAGGATGATCCTCCACGCCTCCTCGTGCGTCGGGTAGATCCGCAGGATGGCGCCGGCCGCAGCCGCCGAGCCGGCCGGGTCGCGGCCGTCCTGCAGCAGGGTCGACAGGCGCAGCGCCGCGTCGATGACAAGCTCGCCGACGGTGCGCGACAGTCCGAGCGTGGCCGACCAGGCGTAGCGGCCTCGCGGGGCGTCCTCGAACGCCTGACCCCGCACGAGCTTGAGCGCCCGGCGCAGCAGGTCGATCTCGTCACGCGGGAACTCGGCCCGGCGGCTCGCGATCACCAGGTGGCGGAAGGCGTCCCAGTCGCACACGACGTCGGGGCCCAGGGACAGCCGGCCGTCGAGGCTCTCGCGCAGGCGGTGGTGCCCCTCACGGTCGGAGCCGAGCCACACGCGGGCGCGCTCGATGTTGGCGTCGCGCACCTCGGGCGTGACGCCCAGCGGCCACACGGCGCCGGCCAGCACGGTCGGGTGGACGCCCTCGGGATGCAGCGCCAGGAAGGCGACGATCTCGGTGAGCACCGTGGCGCGTCGCTCGGCCTGCTCCCCCGGGCCGTCGACGATGACGGGGCCGAGGATGCCGACCCGGCTGGTGGCCGTGAGCCACGCGGCGTCGTCGGCGTCGCGACGCGGCAGGGAGATCGCGACGCGATCGCTGTCGTCGCCGGGACGCGTGGTGAGCCCTGCCGACGCGAACAGCGCGGCCACGGACTCGGCGTGGTGCGAGCCGATGCGGTTGGCGGTGACGGCCAGGCCGAGCTGCGGGACGTGCAGCGTGCCGTGCTCGTCGACGTGGAGGCGCCAGCGTGCGGCATCGTGGTCGCCCACCGCGATCGCGGCGGTGCCGGGGTTGGCACCCGCGACGCCGGCGAGGCGCTCGAGGGCGAAGCCCGGCGAGGAGGTGCCGACGGCGAGCAGCGTCAGTGCGTCATCGCGACGGCGTCCGGTGAGGACGTCGTCGGCGCGGGAGGCCTCGAGCGCGGACGCCGCGGTCTCGACGTCGGGGACCAGCGTGACCCGCTCGGCGACCGACGCGACCGCGGCCGGCAGGCCGGTGGCCAGGACCCGGACGGAACGCGACCACGGGCTGACCGCGGCCTGCAGGACGAGGGACGTGATCACCTCGGCGCTGACGTGCAGGTCGCCACCCACGGTGATGAGGCCGCCGGACGACGCGAGGTCGACGAGGACGTCGCGGCCCTCGGTGTCGACGCCGAGGCTGACCAGCGACGGGTAGGCGGGCTCGACGTCCTCGGGCGCCTCGAGGGTGGCGAGGTCGTCGGCGAGTCGCCAGATGGCCCCGTCCTCGAGCGCCTCCCAGCCCTCGACCGCCTCGGGGACGGCGGGAGCGAGGTGCAGCTCGACGTCGTCGTGGCCGACGACCGCGGCGTAGGCCGACGGGACGTCGACGCCCGCACGCGCGCAGGCGTGGGTGAGGTGACGCAGCGCGGTCTCCAGCGACGCGGCCCGCTCGTGGTCGGCGGCCAGGCGCAGGTCGGCCTCGGTCTCGCGAGCAGCCTCGTCGGGCTCGCCACCGGGCCGGCGCCGACGCGCCACGGCGAGCGCGGCGAGCAGTCCGCTGGCCAGGAGGCCTGCGCCCATCCACCACGCCGTGGACTCGGGAGCCTGGGCGGTGGAGTCGGACTCCACTCCCCCGGCGCCGGAGGCGCTGCTGCCGCCGCCGCCCTGCGAGCCCGCGGGGGCCGGGGTGGCGGGGGCCTGCTCGACCGGCATCCGGTCGACACCGACGGCGTCGGCGGGCATGGCCAGCTGCCAGCCGGGCTGGATCAGCCGAGCGAGCTCGAGCTTGCGGCCGTCGAGCTGGACCTTGTCCTTGTTGAGCTCGTAGATCTCCTTGTAGCGGAAGCCGTCGCCCAGGTGGCGTTCGGCGATGTCCCAGAGGTTGTCGTGGTACCCGTCCTTGGGCGCCTTCACGGTGTAGACGAGCTCGCCCTCGAGCCGGTTCTCGATCTTGTCGGCGACCGTGGGCTTCTCCTCCGGGGCCGGCGTCACGGCCTCGACCACGGCGGTGGCGACCGCCCCGGTCTGCGGCGCGATGTCGGACTCGGACGGGCCCGAGGCGTTCGCCGCCGGGCCGGCCACCAGGCCGGTCACCAGCAGGCCTCCGATGAGGGCACGGGCCAGGTGCTGCAGGGGCCCGGCGAACGGCACCGTGCGGGCCAGTCCACCGCGGCGGGTGGCGATGACCTCGAGGACGACGCAGACGACGAAGACGAGCCAGATCAGCCACACGATGCCGACGAGCACCGACACGAGGTCCTCGGGACTCAGCTGGCGGGCGAGGTCACGCAGGCTCGGCAGCTCGGTGGGGATCGGGGGCGCACCGCCGAGCAGCAGCAGGGCGACGGGGAGGCCGACGAGCAGCGCCACCAGGGCGAGCGCCGAGCCGGCCCGCGCGGCTGCCGAGGAGGACTCCTCCGCCGGCGCGGGCGCGAGCGACTCGAACCGGCTCGCGTCCGGGGTGGTCGTGGGATCAGTCATGGGTGGCTCCTCGTCGAGGTCATGAGGTGGCGGCCGTCGCGGTGGCTCGCGCCGTGACCGGGTATTCGTTGATGCCGATGAGCTTCAGGAACGTGGTCTCGCTGGTGTCGCGCACCTCGATCGCGACCGTGTTGGCGTTGACCGTGATGGAGAACTGGGCGGCGGGATAGCCCCGCGCGCTGAGGAAGTCCTGCGCGTACAGGCGGGCCAGTCCGGGGTCGACCGCGAGTGCCCCACCGCCGCGCAGCTGGTCGACGTTCACCGCGTTGGCTCCCGCACGCGCCGCCTGCTCGGCGTCGTCGGCCACGCGCATCCGGGCGTTGATGCCCATGCCGCCGTCGACCACCAGGCCGGCGCACAGCATCAGCACGAGCGACATGCTCAGCACGAAGATGGTGGCTCCGCCACGCTCTCGCCTGCTCATCCGAACCTCCGGTAGCGGTCGATGGGGGCACTGCTGCTGGCCTCGAAGTCGTCGCTGCCGCCGAGGCCGATGAATCCCAGTCCGTCGTTCGAGACGCGGCACCGCACCGACACCTCGACGACGCCGCCGGCCTCGAACGAGCCGGTGATGTCGGACACCACGCACTCGGAGAACCGGTCGTCCACGTCGCTGGCGTTGGCCGCGGCGTAGGCCGCCGAGAACGCCTCGGACTGGCTGCGCTCGAACGAGGCGGCCCGGGCGGCGTCGCGCGCCGCCGACTCGATGTCGGCGCGGACGGCCACGTAGCGGCCGCCGGCCAGCACGAGCATGAGGAACATGACGAGGATCGGCACCATCAGCACGACCTCGACGGACATCGAGCCACGCTCGCGCTCTCGCAGCCCCCGGGTCACGGCGCGTCCTCCTCGAACTCTTCGATCCGGCCCCGCGCGACTTCCTCCACCCGCGGCGACCCGATGAAGGGCAGCAGCTGGTTGGCCCGGCCCGAGACGGTGGCCCGCATGAAGTCGCCGTCGCGAACGACCGTGACCTGAGGACTGCGCAGGACGCCCTGCCCGAGGGTCTGGGCCGAGGAGATGCCCTTCGCGCGGCCCTGCGCGGGGTCGCCGGTGACGCGCGCGACGCGCGAGGCCTCGCGGGCCGACGCGCTCGCCGACTGCTTGGCCAGGTAGGTCAGCGCGAACTGGATCGTGATGATCATCGCGATCATGAGCAGGGGCGTGTAGAGGACCAGCTCGATCGCGCTGGCCCCCCGCTCGTCCCGTGCCCGAGAACGCATCAGATCAGGGGTTCTGGATGTTGTTGCCGATTTCGTTGGCCTCGCCCTGGAGTGCCTGGGTGAGGATGACGCCGATGATGCCGCAGACCGTGACGAGCACGGCGGCGATGACGACCCATTCGACGGCGGACGCGCCCTCTTCGCGACGCGCCTTGTCCAGGCGGCCACCGAGCATCGTGACGAGGTAACCGAGTGCGGGGTTCAACATGTGCTTCTCCTTCGGTGCGGTGGTTTCAGAGCCCGGCGATGCCGGAGAGCGCCGGGTAGATCAGGAAGACGAGGAAGCCGGCGGCCAGCAGCAGCTGTGCGACCAGCATGGACTGGGAGCGCTCCTGAGCGCGACCCTCGGAGTCGGCCAGCTCGCGCTGGCGCATGGAGGAGGCGCGGGCCGTGAGCGAGTCGCGCACCTTGGCACCGTCCTCCGCGACGAGGGCCAGCGCGGCGGCGAGGTCGCGCAGCTCCTCGACCTTCATGTCGTCGCCGAGGCGTCCGAGCGCGGCCCAGGGCGTGATGCCCTGCAGCCGGGCGTTCTCGATGGTCTCGCGCAGGCGGACCATGCCCCAGCCCTGGCTGACGCCCGCGGCGGCCGAGAGCGCCTCGGGGACACCACGGCCACCGGCGAGGTTCATCGACACGAGGTCGAGGAACGCGCTGACGACGTGGCGGAAGTCGCGACGGCGGTCGGTGGCCTCGGAGTGCAGCTGCAGCTGTGCGAGCACGGCACCGCCCAGCGCGCCCAGGACGGCGAGCCACAGCGGCAGGACCGGACTCACCCAGCCGGCCACCATGAACGGCGACAGCATCAGCGCGGGCGCGAACGCGCCGACGATCGCGGCCACGAGAGTGTTGCCCAGGTGGCTCTCGACCGAGCGGTCGACGACGGCCAGGTCGGACCGGATGCTCGCCGGCAGCTCGATGCCGCGATCGTTCAGGAAGGCGGTGGCGACCGTGCCGAACCGCAGGGTGCGCGACTCGTCCTCGTCGAGTGAGGCCTGCGAGGGGCGCGCGCCGCCACGGCGGCGCTGCACGTCGAGCCGCGCCAGCTCGGAGGCGGCGGTGGCGCTGAAGGAGGGCGAGCGGCTGAAGAGCAGCCAGACGCCGGCGCCGGAGAGGGCCCCGGCGATCAGGATGGGGATCACGACGCCTCCTTCGACAGCAGGAAGCGCTCGGGCGTCTCGAACTCCGACAGGCGGCGCATCCACACGAAGCCGGCGGCGAAGAGGCCGATCACCACGAGCAGGACGACCTGGCCGATCGGCGTGGAGTAGGGCTCGACGTAGCTGCGGTTGAAGATCGACAGGAACAGCACGAACGCGACCGTGATGCCCATGACGATCTGGACGCTGCGTCGCGTGCTGGAGCGGCTGGCCGCGATCCGGCGACGCATGTCGAGGTCGGCACGGGCCGACTTGGCCAGCGAGGTCAGCACCTCGCGCAGGCCCGGGCCACGCAGCCGCGCGTTGAGGATCAGGGTGGCGACGATGAGGTCGGCGCTGGGGTCGTCGATGTCGTCGGCGAAGCCCTGCAGCGCGGTGGACAGCGACGTACGCACGCGCAGCCGGTCGGTGAGCCGGATCAGGGCGGGCTTGATGGCGGGCGACGCCGCGTAGGCGGTGGCGGGGATGGCCTGTTCGAGGCCGACCGCGCCGGCGATCGTGTCGCGCAGGGACTCGGTCCAGGCCGCGAGGCCCTCGAGCTTGGCCATGGCGCGCTTCTCGCTGGCGAGGCCACCGAACAGCATCGGCGCGAACCACACCAGCGCGCCGACCGAGATCGCCAGCACGGGCCACCCCGTGAGCAGCAGGATCACCAGGCCGGCGGCACCGCCGAGCAGGGCGCGGCGGGCGCTGCCCTGGACACGGTCGCGCAGCGAGACCCCGGGGCGACGGGGACCCGGCTCGTCGTGCTCGGACATGCCGACCACCACGAGCAGGATGCCGGCGCCGATCACGGCGCCCAGGAGCGTCACCATCAGGGCCAGGGAGATCATCAGAACGCCTGACCCTCGTAGGCGTTGGGGCGGTAGCCGTGCATCTGGAGGTCCTCGATGCAGCTGACCGCCGCGGCCGCGTGGGCCACGCCGTCGGGACCCTCGGCGAAGACCTCGCTGGAGAGCACGCGACCGTCGACGCCGTTGACCTCACGGACGGACGTGATGACACGGCGGAGGCCGCCGCCACTCTGGAACTCGTTGCGGCGCTCGACGAAGATCACGAAGTCGATCGCACCGGCGATCAGCATCATCGTGGCGTCGGCGGGCAGGCGCTCCGCGGACTGGATCGCGTAGGTGCAGATGCGGTTGAACACCTCGAGCGAGGAGTTCGCGTGGATCGTCGACAGCGACCCGTCGTTGCCCTGGCTCATCGCGTTGAGCATCGTGACGATCTCGTCGCCCAGGACCTCGCCGACGATGACGCGGCTGGGGTTCATGCGCAGCGAGCGGCGGACCAGCTCGGACATGTGGATGGCGCCCTGACCCTCGGAGTTCGGCAGCCGCTCCTCGAACGCGACGACGTTCGGGTGCAGGTCGGGGAACTCCCCCAGGCCGAGCTCGAGCGCACGCTCGACGGTGATGAGGCGCTCCTGCGGGGTGATCTCGTTGGCGAGCGCCCGCAGCAGCGTGGTCTTTCCGGCGTTCGTCGCGCCCGCGATCATGATGTTCTTGCGCGCGGCGATCGCGGCGGACAGGAACGACGCCAGCTCGGGCGTCATCGTGCCGCTCTCGACGAGCATGTCGAGCGACACCCGGGCCAGGCGCGCGCGGCGGATCGACAGCGACGGTCGGGGCGTGACGCCCATGACGGCCGACAGGCGGCTGCCGTCGGGCAGGCGAAGGTCGAGCTGCGGGTTGGCGGTGTCGAACGGGCGGCTGGTCAGGCCCGAGTAGGCACCAAGGACCTGCACGAGCTCGACGAGCTCGTCGTCGCTCTCGGCGACGGGAGGCATGCGGCGCTCCTCGCCGTTGGCGTAGCCGACGAAGACGTTGTCGTACCCGTTGATGTCGATGTTCTCGACCTCGGGATCGTCCAGCAGGGGCTGGAGGCGGCCGACGCCGTACAGCGCGGCGTGGATGCCGTCGGCGAGCTCGGCCTCCTCGGCGCTCGAGATCGGGGCGCGCCCCGCGGCGATCTCCTGACGGGCGTAGGACTCCAGGACGCGCGCGATGATGGCGCGCGCGAACTGGCGCTCGTCCTCGGACGACATCTGGGGCAGGCCGGCGGCGGCGTCCTCACGACGCTGGCGGGCGAGCGCGTCGGCGACTTCCTCGCGCAGGGTGCGCAACAGCTGCTGGTCCATCAGATCTCCTGCGCGACGGCGGTGGGGGCGGCCAGGGCGCGGACCCGGGGCACCAGGTCGACGAGGGACCGCGAGAACAGGGAGCGCAGCACGGCGCGCGACGGCGAGGCGGCGCCCCGCGCGACGACCTTCGGGTCGAAGGCGATCGTGCCGAGCATCGTGACGTCGAGCTCGGAGGCGGCCAGCAGTCGGCCGATGTCGTCGACGGCTCGCTTGTCGCGGGGGTCTCCGACCACGGCGACGCCCACCGGCGTGGAGCCGGCACGGCCCAGCGCCCACGGCTCGCGCACGGTGGAGAGGCGGTCGCGCAGGTGCGCCACCGCGGCGATCTCGGAGCGGACGACGAACACCACGGCGTCGGAGCCCTCCACGACGGGGCCGGCCGGCGAGCCGGCGATGAAGCGACCCGCGTCGGCCAGGACGTCACCCCCACGGTGGGCCCGCAGCGTGCGCTGCAGGTGCGGCCAGGCCGGGCCGAGGCTCTGGGCCTGGCGGGGTCCGGACGCGCCCACGAGCACGTCGATGCCGTACTTCGTCTCCTGGAGGTGGTCCACGAGGTCGACCTCGTCGCCCGCACGCACCGCGGCGCCCAGTGAGACCAGGCCACGCTGCTCGTCGAGGGCGTTGTCGTCGACGTCGCGCTCACGGATGGCGACGTCGCCGCCGACGGGATCGAGGTCGGCGACCACGACGGGCTGGGGCCAGCGCGCAGCCAGGCCCATGACGGCCGTGCTGACGCCCGGCGAACCCTTCGCCGAGATGAAGCTGATGACGGTCATCGCGCCACCGCCTCGGAAAGGGCACAGTAGGCCGATGACGCGATGCGAGGCATGGAATCCTTCACTCGCTGGCGCTCGCTCATCGCGTCGCACCCGCCAGGCTGCGGAGCCGATCGGTGTCGGTCACCGCCACCCCGCGGTCGACCAGCGACATGCCGATGCGGTTGTTGCCCGCCGCGTCGACGATCGCGTCGGCGACCTCGAGCGGGACCAGCAGCGTGGCCGCCGAGCCCTCCGCGTCGTTGCCGCCGCCGAGTACGCCGCCACCGCCGGAGGAGACCGGGGGCCGGATCACGAGGGCGAGCGCGAGCGGCTGGCTCGGCCGGTCGCCCTCGCCGATGCGGACGACGCGGACGAGGTCGCCCGAGTCGAGGTCGTCGGGCACGCGGCCCTCGACGAGGGGCACGCCGACCTCGGCGCGCTGACCGCCGCTGAGCGGGTTGGTGCGCACGAGCATCGAGGTGTCGAGGAGCTGGCCCTCGTTCAGCGGCACGCGGGCGTAGGTGCCCAGCACGTTGTTCTCGGCACCGACCGGGACGATGAGGTCGGACTCGGAGGCAACGTTGGTCTCGCCGAGCATGTCGCGGGTGAGCTCGGTGCCGGCGGGGATGTCGGCCTTCACCACCAGGACCGGTTCGCGCGAGTCCATCCGCAGCGCGAGCAGGCCGGCGAGCGCGGCGCCGCCGAGGATCAGCAGGACACCGAGCAGGGCGACGGCGGGGCGACGACGACGCGGGGGCGTGGGGCGCGAGCCCGCGGGCGCGGCGCGACCTCCGACACCGCGTGCGGTGCGGGCACGCTGACGGTCCTGGACCGCATCGCCGACCGAATCGGTACTGGTGCGCATCGCCATGAGAACGGCTCCCCCTTGCAGACGTAGGTGCGTCCTGGGACGGGCCGAGACGTGCTCCCTCGCGCAGCCCCCCGCAGGAACCACCACAGTCTAGCCCCACCCGACCATCTCGTCCTGCCAGGTGACGTACGGCACCCGCGGGCGGTTCCCGCGCTCCGCCGGGCCCGTGGCGCCGGACCCTCTACGCTGAGGCCCATGCGCTTGCTCGTCACTGCCGAGGCGGCATCGTCGGGGGAGATCCGCGATGCCATCGTGGCGTATTCGGCCGCCAGCACGGTCGGTGACCTCGAGTCCGTGCTGCAGCAGCTGTTCGGGATGCGCCGCCCTCACGCCGACGTCGCCGACGTCATCGATCTCGACAGTCGCCGAGGCGTCGAGCGCAGCGGACCGGGGGTCTTCCTGGGCTCCCGTCGCCTCGATCCCGACGCCACCCTGGCCAGCGCCGGGATCCGCCACGGCGTGGTCGTCGGTCTCGGTGGACCCAGCCGGCACCACGAGCGCGAGCCGCAGGGGCTGGTGGAGGTTCGCGTCAGCTCCGGCCGGGGCGCCGGGCGGGTGCACCGCCTCGGCATCGGCACCTGGACGATCGGCTCGGCGAGCCACTGCGCGATCCGGGTCCAGGACGCCCCCGACGTGGCGGCCCGCCTCGAGGTCGATGCTCGTGGTCGCGTCGTGGTCACGGCCGACGAGACCGCGCGCGACCTCACCGTGCCCATCCCCGAGCGCCGTGAGCCGCCCACCGAGCCGATCGTGCTGCAGGCCAGCGTCGCCACTCGCCAGCAGCGCCGCTTCCGGCGCCGCAAGCCCGGTCTGAGCGCCTTGGAGCAGGGTCGCCAGGTCGACCCCACCGCTCCGCTGCCCCTCGTCCGCCTCGACCGCGAGCCGGTGACGACGTCGGTCACCTGGGCCGAGGGCGCCGTCCTGGGCGTCGCCGACGTGCTCTACGAGCTGGGCTCGGTGAGCGCGCCCGACGCCTCCCTCTCGCCGTCGGCCACCGGCCCGGAGCTGGACTACAACCGCCCGCCCCGGCTGCACCCGCCGGCCCGCACGCGCGAGTTCTCGCTGCCCACCGAGCCCAAGAAGCCCGAGAAGGCGCCCATCCCGATGGTGATGATGCTGTCGCCGCTGCTGATGAGCGGCTTCATGTACTGGCGCACCGGCTCCATCTACTCGCTGATGTTCATGATCCTGATGCCCCTCATGATGCTGCTGAACGCGTCGGGCACGCGCCGCCAGCAGAAGGCGCGCTACCAGGAGCAGCTGGCGGAGTTCCACCGCCGGCGGGCCGACGTGGAGAAGGCGGCCGTCACGTCGCTGGCCGACGAGCGCGGGCAGCGTCGCTCCATCTACCCCGACCCCGCCTCCGTGCTGCTGTTCGCCACCGGGCCGCGGTCCCGCCTGTGGGAGCGCCGCCGCTGGGACCCCGACTTCCTGGAGCTGCGGCTCGGCACGAGCGACCTGCCGTCCGACGTCGTGGTCAAGGACTCCACCCGCGAGCAGCACGAGGGACCGCTGCGCTGGACCGCACCCGACGTCCCGGTGATCGTGCCGCTGGCGCCCACCGCGGTGCTGGGCGTGTGCGGCCCGTCCGACCAGTGCCTCTCGACGACCTCGTGGCTCATCGCCCAGGTCGCCGCGCTGCACT
The DNA here is from genome assembly GCF_900167475.1 of Aeromicrobium choanae. NCBI lineage: Bacteria > Bacillati > Actinomycetota > Actinomycetes > Propionibacteriales > Nocardioidaceae > Aeromicrobium > Aeromicrobium choanae. Next base: position 348,416 of record NZ_LT796768.1, read on the forward strand.
CCCCCACCGACGCCTCGGTGTGGATCTTCACCGACCGCGGGAACGCGACGGCCTGGGAGTGGACGAAGTGGCTGCCGCACTCGCGCACCAGCGAGGACCACCCGCGCGCGGCGCGACTCGCCCTCGACGAGGAGGACCGGGCCTCGATGATCTCCGAGCTCACGGCGCTGGTCGACCGGCGCAAGGAGCTCGACACCGACGAGCGGGAGGCGCTGCCCTCGATGGTGGTCGTCCTCGACGGCGCCCGCGAGCTGCGCATGGCTCCGGGCATGACCTCGCTGCTGAAGTCGGGCGCGTTCGTCCACGTCTACTTCATCTGCCTCGACCGCACCCCGCGCGAGCTGCCCGAGGAGTGCCGCGCCGTGGTGGAGCTGCACGGCGACCTGCTCGACCTGGAGACCACCGCCGAGCGCCACATCGACGGCGTCCGCCGCGACGTGGTGGACGGCGTCTGGCTCGAGCGGCTCGGTCGCGCGCTCGCGCCCATCCGCGACGTCAGCACCGAGGACCTCAGCTCGAGCCTCCCGGCCGCCAGCCGACTGCTCGACGTCCTCGGCCTGGACTCCCCCACCGGCAACGACCTCGTCCGCGCCTGGTCCGGCGGCGGCCGCACGACGAAGGCCGTGATCGGCGAGGGGCTCGACGGACCGTTCCGGATCGACGTGCGCGCCGACGGCCCGCACGGCCTCATCGCCGGCACCACCGGCTCGGGCAAGTCCGAGCTGCTGCAGACCATCATCGCGTCGCTGGCCGTGGGCAACCGGCCCGACGAGTTCAACTTCGTCCTGATCGACTACAAGGGCGGCGCGGCGTTCATGGACTGCCAGCACCTGCCCCACACCGTCGGCATGGTCACCGACCTCGACGGCCACCTGACCACCCGGGCGCTCGAGTCGCTCGGCGCCGAGCTGCGGCATCGCGAGCACCAGCTGGCCGACGCCGCCGCGAAGGACATCGAGGACTACCTCGCGGCCCGGCAGCCCGGCGACGAGCCGATGCCGCGCCTGCTCATCATCATCGACGAGTTCGCCGCCCTCGTGGCCGAGCTGCCCGACTTCGTCACCGGCCTGGTCGACGTCGCCCGACGCGGCCGCTCGCTCGGCGTGCACCTGATCCTGGCCACGCAGCGGCCCGCCGGCGTGGTCAACGCCGAGATCAAGTCGAACACCAACCTGCGCATCGCCCTGCGCGTCACCGACGCGAACGACTCGGACGACGTGATCGAGTCGAAGGTCGCCGCGGAGATCCCCAAGTCCTTCCCCGGTCGCGCGTACGCGCGCCTCGGCCACTCGTCGCTGACGCCGTTCCAGAGCTCGCGCGTCGGAGGCCGGCCGGTCGGCACCGAGCGCGCCGAGCTGCGCACGCGCGGCTTCGGGGTCGAGGAGCTCGTGGCGCCGCCGAAGGCCGCCGGCTCGGACGAGGAGGACGTGTCGATCCCCACCGACCTCGCGACGCTCGTGGGCGCGGTCCGCGAGGCGAACGACCTGATCGGCCTCGAGCCGATGCGCAAGCCGTGGCTGCCCCCGCTGCCCGAGACGCTGACCCTCGACGACCTCCCCGTCGAGACCGCCCCCGGCATCGGCGAGCTCGCGGACATCCCGCCGATCGTGTTCGGCCGCGGCGACCTGCCCCACCTGCAGCAGCAGGAGGTCGCGAGCTGGGACCTCCAGCGTGCCGGGCACCTCGTGATCGCCGGCCAGTCCCGCTCGGGTCGCTCGTGGTCGCTGCGTGCCATCGCCGCCGCGATCGCCCGCCAGACCGCGCCCACCGACGTGCATGTCTTCGGCATCGACGCGGGCAACAATGCGCTGCTGCCCCTGGTCTCGCTGCCGCACGTCGGCGCGGTCGTCACGCGCACCCAGACCGACCGCATCTTCCGGCTGTTCGACCACCTCGGGCGTGAGCTGACCCGGCGCCAGCAGGTGCTGGCCGAGCAGGGCTTCGCCGACATCGCCGAGCAGCGTGCTGCGGTCGACGGTCCCGACCGGATGCCCTACCTCGTCGTGCTGCTCGACCGCCTCGAGGGCTTCACCACGGCCTTCGAGTCCGTCGACGGCGGCGTGCTCCTCGAGCGGCTCGTGGGCCTGCTGCAGGAGGGCGTCGGCGCGGGCATCCGAGTCGTCATCGGCGCCGACCGCTCCGGCATCCTCGGCCGCTACTCGCTGCTCGTCGACGACCGGATCGTGCTGTCCATGAGCGACCCGTCCGACTACTCGGTGGTGGGCCTGCCGACCAAGCAGGTGCCCTCGCACATCCCGCCCGGCCGCGGCTTCCGGGCCGGCGAGCGGCCGCAGGAGGTCCAGTTCGCGATGATCGACGCCTCCGGCGAGGGCACCGCCCAGGTGCGGGCGATCCACGAGCTCGGACGTGCCGTCGCCGAGCGCTACGGCGACCTGCCGCGCGGCCTGCGTCCGCACCGCATCGACGAGCTGCCCGTGGCGATCGGCCTGGACGAGGCGCTGACGATGGAGCCGTCCGAGGCCGCGCTGAGCCCGAGCTTCATCCCCGTGGGCGTCGGCGGCGACACCCTCGCCCTCGAGGGCTTCGACCCGCTGTCAACCGGGCCGGGCTTCCTCGTGGCCGGTCCTCCGCGATCGGGGCGCAGCTCGACGCTGGTCGTGCCGATCAGCCAGCACCTCGCGCACCGTCGCGACGTCCTCGTCATCGCGCCGCGCCGCTCCCCGCTGCGCGACCTCGAGGACCGGCGCCTGCAGCTGTTCACGGGCGCCGAGCCGATCGAGGAGATCCGCGAGGGGCTCTCCCGCCTGCGCACCCAGCACCTGATCGTCGTCGACGACTTCGAGGTTCTCGGCGCGGACTCGCCGTTGGGCCAGCTGCTCGGCGAGACCTACGGCGCCATGCGCGACACGCCCAACGCCATGATCATCGCCGGCGGCATCGACGAGCTCGGGTCGGTCTACCGCGGCCTGCCGTCCGACCTCAAGCGCGGCCGCACCGGCCTGATCCTGTCGCCGCGCGCCTCCAACGACGGCGACGTCCTCAACGCCCGCCTGCCCCGCTCGGTGGGTGCCTCGGTCCCGCCCGGCCGCGGCCTCCTGGTCACCCCCACCGGCTACCGCTGGGTCCAGGTCCCCAAGGCCTGACCGCCCGCATCCCGCCTCCAGGGCGGGGGGTACGTCTCAGCGCAGGCCGAGGGGGCGCTGGAGGGCCAGCTGGATGAGGCGCTCCACCAGCTCGGGGTACTCCACGCCGGAGGCCTGCCAGAGCTTGGGGAACATCGAGAAGGGCGTGAAGCCCGGCATCGTGTTGATCTCGTTGATCACGAGGCCACCGCCGACGCTGCTGGTCAGGAAGAAGTCCACCCGGGCCAGGCCCTCGCAGCCGATGGCGTCGAACGCCTGCAGCGCGTACTCGCGGATGCGCTGGCGCACCGTCTCGGGAAGGTCGGCCGGGACGACGTTCGTGCTGGTGCCGTCGAGGTACTTGGCCTCGAAGTCGTAGTACTCGTGATCGGTGTCCGCGGCCACGAGGATCTCGCCGACCTCGCTGGCGACGGGCATGCCGCGCTCGTCCTGGATGACGGCGCACTCCACCTCGCGCTTGGCGTGCGCGGCGGCCTCGACGATGACCTTCGGGTCGAACTTCCGCGCGGCCAGGACGGCGTCCTCGAGCTGGGCCCAGTCGTGCACGGGCGTCACGCCCGAGCTGGAGCCGGCCCGCGCGGGCTTGACGAAGACCGGCAGGCCGAGTGCGTGGATGCGCGCCTCGGCGCGGTCGCGCTTGGCGTCCCACTCCCACGGCTGGATCGTCACGTAGGGCAGCTGCGGCAGCCCGGCGGCCGAGAAGACGGTCTTCGTGAACGGCTTGTCCATGCCCACGGCGCTGGCCATGACGCCGGCGCCGACGTAGCGGACCCCGGCGAGCTCGAAGAGGCCCTGGATCGTGCCGTCCTCGCCCCAGGGGCCGTGCAGGAGGGGGAACACGACGTCGACGTCGCGGACGCGGTCCCAGGAGAACGGCGGGAACCCGTCACGGACGGTCGGGAGAGCGCCCGGCTCGAGGTCGTCCCAGACCGCGGTCTCCTCGACCCAGCGGCCGTCGGGGGTGATCCCGACGGGGACGACGTCATAGCGGTCGCGATCGATCACGGCGAGGACCTCGCGCGCGGTCAGGCACGAGACGCCGTGCTCACTGGACTGGCCTCCGAAGACGACGGCGATCGTGGTGCGCATCGGCTCGACTCTACCCGCCTGTGACACTGGAACCATGCAGCCCGACACCGTGACCGTCATCGCAGGTCGCCCGGCCAAGCAGCCCGGCGCGCCGCTCAACGCCCCCATCACCCTGGCGAGCGCCTTCGTCCCCGGCGGCGCCTCCGAGTACGGCCGGCACGGCAATCCGGCCTACGAGGCGTTCGAGGCGGTGCTCGGCGAGCTGGAGGGCGGGCGGGCCCTGGCCTTCGCCTCGGGCATCGCGACCTCCGCCGCCACCCTCGGGCTCCTCGAGCCCGGCGCCGTGGTCGTCCTGCCGCGGCACGGCTACAACGGCACCACGAGCCTCGTCGAGAGCGGCCCCTACGAGGTGCGCCTCATCGACCCGTCCGACACCGCCGGCAGCATCGAGGCCTTCGCCGGGGCCGACCTCGTGTGGCTCGAGTCCCCCACCAACCCCGCGATGGAGGTCGGCGACCTGCCCACGCTGGTGGCCGCCGCGAAGGACGCGGGAGCCCTCGTCGCGGTGGACAACACGTTCCGCACTCCCCTGCGCGACCGGCCGCTCACCTACGGCGCCGACATCGTGTGCCACTCCGCCTCGAAGCTGCTCGGCGGTCACAGCGACCTCGTGCTGGGCGTCCTGGCCACGCGCGACGACGCCCTGTTCGAGCGGCTGCTCGCGCACCGCTCGTTGCACGGCGCGATCCCCGGTGCCCTCGAGTGCTTCCTGGCGGCGCGCGGCGTGCGCACGCTGGCCGTGCGACTCGACCGCGCGGAGGCGAGTGCCGCCGTGATCGCGGACCGGCTGAAGGCGCACCCGGCCGTGGCGCAGGTGCGCTATCCCGGGTTCGGATCGATGGTGTGCTTCGTCGTCGACGACGCCGAGCACGCCCAGCGCGCCACGGAGTCCAGCCGGATCATCAGCCACGCCACCAGTCTCGGCGGCGTGGAGTCCACGTGGGAGCGGCGCCGCCGCTTCCCGGCCGAGCCCGAGACGATCCCGGCCGGGCTGATCCGCCTGAGCGTCGGCATCGAGGCCGTCGAGGACCTCTGGTCCGACATCGAGGCCGCCCTGGGCTGAGCCCGGGCGGCGACGTCAGCGGGTCTCGGGCTTGGCGGAGCGGCTGATGAGGGCGTTGACGAGCTCGGTGGGCGTCATGTTGCCGTCGACGAGCGCGCGTACGTGCTCGACAATCGGCATCTCGACGCCGTGCATCGCCGACAGCTCGGCCACCGAGACGCACGACTTCACACCCTCGGCGACCTGGCGGGTCTGCGAGGTGATCTCCTCCACGGTCATGCCGCGGCCGAGCTTCTCGCCGAACGTGCGGTTGCGCGACAGCGGCGACGAGCACGTGGCCACGAGGTCGCCGAGGCCCGCGAGGCCCATGAAGGTCATCGGGTCGGCACCCATCGCCATGCCGAGGCGAGCGGTCTCGGCCAGCCCGCGCGTGATGACGGACGCCTTCGTGTTGTCGCCGAAGCCCAGTCCGTCACAGACGCCGACCGCGAGGCCGATGATGTTCTTGACCGTGCCGCCGAGCTCGCAGCCCACGAGGTCGGTGTTCGTGTAGGGGCGGAACGCCGGGGTGTGCAGGTACTTCTGCAGCTGCAGCGCGACGGACTCGTCCTCGCACGCGACCACCGCGGCGGCCGGCTCGCGACGCGCGATCTCCTTGGCGAGGTTCGGGCCGGTGATCACGGCGATCCGCTCGGGACCCGCGCCGGTGGCCTCGGCGATGACCTCGCTCATCCGCATGTGCGAGCCCAGCTCGACGCCCTTCATGAGGCTCACCATCACGGCCGAGGGCTCGATCAGGTGGCCCCACGACTCGAGGTTCGACCGCAGCGTCTGGGACGGCACGGCCAGCACCACGATCGCGGCCTCGGCGAGCGCCTCGGCGGGGTCGGTGGTGGCGCGGATCGTGCCCGGCAGCTCCTGGCCCGGGAGGTACTCGGTGTTCTCGTGCCGCTCGTTGATGTTGGCGCACGTCTCGTCGCGACGGCCCCACAGGTGGACGTCGTGGCCGGCGTCGGCCAGCACGATCGAGAAGGCGGTGCCCCAGGACCCGGCTCCCATGACTGCTGCAGTGACCATCAGCTCTCCTCGTATCGGGTCTTGGGCTTCTTGAGCGTGCGCACGTCGATCCGCGGGGTCGTGGGCGACTCGCCACGGATCTGCGCCTGCAGCGCGGTGATCTCGTCCATGAGGCGCTCGGTGGCCGCGTGGATCTGCTCCTGCGTGGGGCTCTCGCCCAGGTCGGAGAGGTCGATCGGGGCGCCCACCCGCACGTGGATCGTCTTGCGCGGGAAGGGCCGGAACTCGCGGCGGTAGGGCCACATGATCTCCTGCGGGCCCCACTGCGCCACGGGCACGAGCGGCACACCGGCGGCGTGTGCGGTGCGGACGGCGCCGTCACGACCCGACATCGGCCAGGCGGCGGGATCGCGCGTCATCGTGCCCTCGGGGTAGATCGCGACGATCGAGCCCGACTCCACGGCGTCGATCGCGGCGCGCAGCGAGTCGGCCGCCGCACCGGTGCCCCGGTAGACCGGGATCTGCTCGGCGCGGCGCAGCAGCCGGCCGATCACCGGCACGGCGAACAGCGGGTCCTTGACCAGGAAGCGCGGCGGGATGTCGTGGTCGACGAGCCAGTGCCCGAACAGGAACGGATCGATGTACGACAGGTGGTTGGGCGCCAGCACGAAGCCACCCGAGGTGGGCAGGTGCTCGTCGCCGCGCCAGTCGCGCTTCGTGACCACCATGAACAGCGGGCGCAGCACCCAGACGACGACCCGGAGCACCGGGGGCAACGGGCGGGTGCGGGACATGGGACGACCCTAGTACGACCGGGAGGCCGCGACAGGCAGGCGTCAGAGGGTCGCGGGCTTGAAGCTCGGCCGACGGGCCTCGTACGCCGAGATGGCATCGGCGTGACCCAGCGTGATGCCGATGTCGTCGAGGCCCTCGAGCAGGCGCCAGCGGGTGTAGTCGTCGATCGTGAACGAGTCCTCGATGCGGTCGACGCCCTCGCCGGCCGAGACCGTGCGGGACTCCAGGTCGACCGAGATCTCGGCACCCGGGTTCGCCTCGAGGTACGCCCACAGAGCCGCGACGACCTTCTCGTCGACCTGCGCCGCGAGCAGCCCCGCCTTGCCCGAGTTGCCCCGGAAGATGTCGCCGAAGCGCGGGCTGATGATGACCTTGAAGCCGTAGTTCTGCAGCGCCCAGACGGCGTGCTCACGCGACGAGCCGGTGCCGAAGTCGGGACCGGCCACGAGCACGGTGGCGTTCTCGTAGACCGGCTGGTTCAGGACGAACTCCGGGTCGTTCCGCCACGCGGCGAACAGGCCGTCCTCGAAGCCCGTGCGGGTGACGCGCTTGAGGTAGACCGCGGGGATGATCTGGTCGGTGTCGACGTTGCTGCGACGCAGCGGGGCGCCGACTCCGGTGTGGGAGATGAACTTGTCCATGGTGATCGTCCTCAGAGCTCGGCGGGCGAGGCCAGGTGGCCGGTGACTGCGGTGGCGACGGCGACATCGGGCGAGACCAGGTGCGTGCGGCCACCCTTGCCCTGACGGCCCTCGAAGTTGCGGTTGGAGGTGGAGGCGCTGCGCTCGCCCGGCGTGAGCTGGTCGGGGTTCATGCCCAGGCACATCGAGCAGCCCGCACCACGCCATTCGGCGCCGGCCTCCTTGAACACGACGTCGAGGCCCTCCTCCTCGGCCTGCAGGCGCACACGCACCGAGCCGGGGACGACGAGCATGCGGGTGCCGTCGGCGACCTTTTTGCCCTTGATCAGCTCGGCGGCCCGGCGCAGGTCGCTGATGCGGCCGTTGGTGCAGGAGCCGACGAAGACGGTGTCGACCGTGATGTCGCGCATCGGCGTGCCGGCCTCGAGGCCCATGTAGCGCAGTGCGTTCTCGGCGGCCTCGCGCTCGTCGGCGTCCTCGAAGTCGGACGGCGTCGGGACCAGGCCGGACAGCGCCACGCCCTGGCCGGGGTTCGTGCCCCACGTGACCCACGGGGTGACCTTCGAGGCGTCGATCATGACGACCTTGTCGAAGTGCGCGTCGTCGTCGGTGACGAGGCTGGTCCAGTACGCGACGGCCGCGTCCCAGTCGGCGCCCTGCGGCGCGTGGGGGCGACCCTCGATGTAGTCGAACGTGGTCTGGTCCGGAGCGATGAGGCCGGCCTTCGCGCCCCACTCGATGCTCATGTTGCAGATCGTCATGCGCTCTTCCATCGAGAGCGCGCGGATCGCCTCACCGCGGTACTCCACGATGTAGCCCTGACCGCCGCCGGTGGACTCCTGCGTGATGAGCGCGAGGATCAGGTCCTTGGCGGTGGTGCCCGGCGGCAGCTCGCCGACGACCTCGACGGCCATCATCTTGGGCTTGGCCTGCGACAGCGACTGGGTGGCCAGGACGTGCTCGACCTCGCTCGTGCCGATGCCGAAGGCGATCGAGCCGAAGGCGCCGTGCGTGGAGGTGTGCGAGTCGCCGCACACGATCGTCATGCCCGGCTGGGTCAGGCCCAGCTGCGGGCCGACGACGTGGACGATGCCCTGCTCGATGTCACCCATGGGATGCAGGCGGACGCCGAACTCCTTGGCGTTGCGGCGCAGGGTCTCGACCTGCGTGCGCGACACCGGGTCGGCGATCGGCTTGTCGAGATCCGTGGTCGGAATGTTGTGGTCCTCGGTGGCGAGGGTGAGGTCGGCGCGACGCACCTGGCGGCCGGAGAGGCGCAGACCGTCGAACGCCTGCGGACTGGTGACCTCGTGAAGGAGGTGCAGGTCGATGAACAGCAGGTCCGGTTCTCCCGGCGCGGAACGGACGACGTGGTCGTCCCAGATCTTCTCGGCGAGCGTCTTGCCCATGATTCTCTCCAACTTCGGGGGTTGCGTCTCACAATGCGATACGGCAGTATCAAGACATGGACAACTCTAGCGGAGTCGGCGTTCTCGACAAAGCGGCCCTCGTGCTGGCGGCGCTGGAACCGGGGCCGGCGACGCTGGCCGGCCTGGTGACCGCCACCGGCCTGGCGCGGCCCACCGCGCACCGCCTCGCAGTCGCCCTGGAGCACCACCGGCTCGTCGCGCGCGACATGCAGGGTCGCTTCATCCTAGGCCCGCGCCTGTCCGAGCTGGCCGCTGCCGCGGGCGAGGACCGTCTGCTCGCCGCCGCCGGCCCCGTGCTGGCCCGCCTGCGCGACATCACGGGCGAGTCCGCCCAGTTGTTCCGCCGCCAGGGCGACCACCGCGTGTGCGTCTCGGCCGCCGATCGGCCCACTGGCCTGCGCGACTCGATCCCCGTGGGCAGCCAGCTGACGATGTCCGGTGGCTCGGCCGCCCAGGTGCTGCTCGCCTGGGAGGACCCCGAGCGCATGAACAAGGGCCTGATGAAGGCCACCTTCTCCGCCGCAGAGCTGTCGGCCGTGCGCAAGCGCGGCTGGGCCCAGAGCGTCGGCGAGCGCGAGCCCGGCGTGGGCTCGGTCTCCGCTCCGGTCCGCTCCCCCAGCGGCAAGGTCGTCGCCGCCGTGTCGGTGTCGGGCCCGCTCGAGCGGCTCACGCGCCAGCCCGGCCGCATGCACGCCCCGGCCGTGGTGGCCGCGGCCGAGCGGCTCTCGCAGAACCTGCGCCGCTGACGCGTCAGAACAGCCCGGGTCGCTCGAGCTCGAGCAGCGTCGTCTTGCGGTCGAGGCCGCCGGCGTAGCCCGTGAGCTTCCCGTTCGAGCCGATGACGCGGTGGCACGGGACCACGATGGGGATCGGGTTGGCGCCGTTGGCCGCGCCCACGGCCCGGGAGATGCCGACCTCGTAGCCGAGGTCGGTCGCGACCTGCCCGTACGTGACCGTCTCGCCGTAGGGGATCGTGCGCAGGTACGCCCACACCTTCTTCTGGAACTCCGTGCCGTCGGCGGCCACGGGCAGGTCGAAGTCGCGGCGGTCGCCGGCGAAGTACTCGTCCAGCTGCCGCTCGACCTGGTCGAGCAGGGCGTCCTCGACCCGCTCCCCCCGCGGCTCGGCCCCGAAGTCGATCGCCGTGAGCAGCCCGGCGTCGACGTGCAGTCGCAGGCCCCCGATGGGCGTGTCCATCCAGCGTGTCTTCATGCCACTCTCCAAAGATGCAGTGAGGCGTACGACCGCCAGGGCCGCCACCGTTCGGTTCGCGTCCGGTCCAGGCCCTCGCGCGCGAGGACGCGGCGCAGCACGAGGTCGGTCTCCAGCAGGACGTCGGGGTCCCCGAGGGCCCGCATCCTGACGTAGTCGGCGGTCCAGGGCCCGATGCCCCGGATCGCGAGCAGGCTCGCCCGGGCGGCCTCGCGGTCGGCACCGGGGTGCAGGTCGAGCTCGCCGGACGCCACGGCGTGCGCCACGGAGATGATCGCGGTGGCTCGGCCGCGCGGCATCGCGAACTCCTCCGGGGCGGCCTCGGCCACCGACTCGGCGGTGGCGAACGCGTGGGTGAGGCCGTGGCGCCGCGCGAGCTCGAGGTCGACCTCGGTGCCGCGCGACCGCGCGACCCGGCCCAGGATCGTGCGGGCTCCCGCCACGGACACCTGCTGGCCGACGATCGCGCGCATCACCATCTCGAACCCGTCGACCTGTCCGGGCAGGCGCATGCCGGGTGCCTCGCGGACGAGGTCGGCGAGCAGCGGATCGACCGCGAGGGCCTCATCGATCGCGACGGGGTCCGCGTCGAGGTCGAGCAGCCGACGGCACCGCTGCACCGCCGGCGCGAGATCGCGCAGGTCGGTGAGCTCGAGCTCGGCCGAGACGCTGTCGTCGCCGAGGGTCAGCTCGACCGCTCCCACCCCGTGGGGCAGGTTCAGCACGCGGGCGTAGGTGCGACCGTCGATGGCCTCGACGCCCTCGATCGCGCGCGGGGCGAGCCAGTCGAGCAGCGCGTCGGCGTGGAACGGGGGTCGCAGGGCGAGCTCGAGCCGGAGCCGCCCGGCGCCGGGGTGCGCGGCCCGGCTCGAGCGCGCCCTCAGCTCGCGCGGGGTGAGGTCGAACGACTCGCGGATGGAGTCGTTGAACTGGCGCACCGATCCGTACCCGGCCGCGAAGGCGACGTCGGCCGCCCGCATCGTGGTGGTCTCGAGCAGGATGCGTGCCGTGCGCGCCCGGTTGCTGCGGGCGATCGCCTGGGGGCCGGCGCCGAGCTCGGTGGTGACGAGCCGGTTGACCTGGCGCTCGCTGTAGCCGAGGCGGCCGGCGAGCCCGCTCACTCCCTCACGCTCGACCACGCCGTCGCCGATCAGGCGCACGGCACGGGCGACCACGTCGGCCCGGGCGTTCCACTCCGGCGATCCTGGTGTGCTGTCGGGCCGGCAGCGCCGGCAGGCACGGTAGCCCGATCGCTCCGCGGCCGCGGCCGAGGGATAGAAGGTGACGTTCGCCTGTCGCGGGGTCATCGCGGGGCACGAGGGTCGGCAGTAGATCCCCGTGGTGCGGACCGCCGTGTAGAAGACCCCGTCGAACCGCGCGTCGCGCGCACTCACGGCGCGGTAGCAGTCGTTCGGGTCCATGACTCCATCCTGACGCACGCGCCTGACGGATTCTCGCGGGAATCGGACACGACCGTCAGGCCTCTCATCCGGCTCGGGCGAGGGCGACGTCACCCCCGCGTTGGGAGCGACCACCGGCACGCGTTCGAGACGGACTTTCCAGAGCTTCGAGATCTGCACAAGAGGTTCATCCAGGCTGCCGACAGGCGTCAACGCCATGCATCTAGTTCCCGCAACAGTCCCGGAGGAATACAGGCTGCCACAGGCATCCCGCCCGGATACGGGGCATCGAACGACATCTTGTTTCAAGTACGAGCGTGGCAAGCGGGGTGATAGGCGAAATCAGGGCACGGCCATTCCCGGACCGCTTGATCGCGAACTCGGCGCGGCTCTACAACACCATTTCGACCAGTTCGTCAAACTTGAGTAACAGCCGAGCGAGGCTTTGCGACCTCGATGTGGCCAGATCCAGATCCATACGTGCTGCTAGGCGAGGTTGAAGTGTGGGTTTGACGTACTTCGCCGGCTTCAACGCTTTTGGGATTGTCGCCTTGCCGTTCTTTGACGGATCAAACTCCAACTCTAGTCCTAGCGTTTCCGCGGATGCATGCAGCCAGTCTTCGAAGTCACGTTCAGCGAGCGATACATACACCGGCTTCCCGGTTGTGCTTGCGGCTCGCTCAAGAAGCTCCGGACCAAGTCTCGCGACACAATCATCATCTCCGTCCAGCACTACAAGGACACCCACACACCCAGGGCGGGCGGCGGCCGTCGCGACATAACCTTCCAAGCCTCCTGCCACTGTTGCGTTGGGCCGCCCGTGCGCGGGCACGGGCTTTCCTAGGATGTCCCGGAAGTCGAGCTTGCTCTCTAGGTGCTTACGCAGGAGGACGGGTACTGCTCCGCGGTCACCAGCGCCCTCAACCACCAAGCCCACATGCGGGTGATTGGGCGATGCGGTCACTCGTCAGTCTCCAGGTCGAGCGAGTCAGACCTGAGTAACTGACCTGGCGTGATCAGGCCGCTTCTCACCGTCTCGATCGTGTGAAGTGCGACAGTGCCGATTCGCGAATCTCCGCCGTCGTTCCATACGACCCTGAGAGCCTCGACGTCCACAGAGTCCACGATGTCTGCGCTGTGCGTCGTGAGAATGATCTGCGTTTCCTCGGCTTCCTGCTCGAGGATATCCACCAATGTTCGCAGGGCTCCGAGGTGAATGGCGATCTCTGGCTCTTCGATAACGAAAAGTGCTGGCTGAGAAGGCTGCTTCATCGCGAGCAAGATACTGAAGGCACGGAGGGTGCCGTCGGACATCTGCTTAGCGAAGAACTCACGATTGCCACTTGCAGTCTCTTGTACGAACTTCAGTGTGTGCCGATCCGCGAGCCGCTGCACTTCAATACGGACGATTCCGGGCACGATCGCAGAGAGCTCATCCACCAGCTCATTCTTCAGGCGCGGTTCAAGCAGTTCAAAGATGCTAGTTGTGTTGCCGCCGTCTGGTTCGAAGTCCTGTGTAGACGACGGTTCCTGCAGCTCGCCGACCTTCGCGGGATTCACTTCAATGGTCTGCATCCGTTGGAGCGCTTGCAGTACGACGAATCCTGCGAAACCCGCATTCGGAAGCGCGCTCTGCGCTGGGGGGATCGGGAACCGTCGGCGCACCCGATCAACCTTGAACGATTCACCTGCGCGGTTCCTTATGTCCCCGTCTTGGTCGAGCACATACTCGATCTCCGTGGTCGCTACCCGCTCGCCGTCACTCTCAAAGTCGTACTGCTCGTCATCCACATAGACTGTGGCGGATTCCAGCTTCACTCGATAATTTCGAGGCTTTACCGCACCAAGTCTGAGTTCATAGTGGGAGATGCGGGATGAATCCCCCAAGGTGAACTCAATCCGAAGACCGGGATCATATGGTCGTCCGGCGCTGCGGTGCCGCAGTTGGTCGAAGCCACCGCGGCGGGCTAGGGCTACCGGGAGTCCGTGAATCGGGATCTCGCGGAGCAGTTTGATCGCAGCAACGAGATTCGACTTGCCGCTTGCATTTGGTCCGACCAAGGCGATGAGATCGCCAAATTCGAGACGCGCGTGCTTGTACGAGAGAAAGTTCGTCAGCTCGATCGCGTGAAAACGGGGTTGGAAGGGATTCGACTCAGGTTCCGCCACAGGACAACCCTAGTAGCCCCGTACGTTCCGCGGCAGCGGTTCGCCCCCGCGGTGGAAGAGTCACTAGCTGACCAGACCCTTGTGCGCCCTCCGCCAGGTTCGTAGGGTCATGGCGATGTTCGTGGCGGTGGCACGCGGAGCAGAGTCCGACGAGGTTGGCGAGGTCGGTGGGACCGCCGTCCGCCCATCGCCGTCGGTGGTGCACGTGGTCGACGGCGTGGTGGCAGTGCTCGGTGGCGCAGCGCCCGTCCTGCTGGATCCAGACCGCGTGGCGCTGCTTCGGCGTGGCGTCGCGGTGGCGGCGACCCACGTCGAGCACGGACCGGTTCGGCCCGATCCGATCGACGAGGACCGGAATGAGGTCGGCGCCGCACGTGAGGTGGGCCAGCAGGTTGGCCCCGATGTGGCCGAACCCCTCCAGGACAGCGGGCTGGTCGGGCTCGAAGGCGCCAGGCGTCTCGGGCGCGAGCGCGCTCTGCAGGGTGCCGGCGTCGACGAGCACGTGAACCTGGGGACGAACGGTGCCGTCGGTGGGCAGGCCTTCGGCCAGGACGCGGGTGAGCAGGTGGTCGAGCCCGTCGATGCGACGCTCGGAAGCCGAGCGCCGGTCGCCTCCCTCGCGCGGGGTCGAAACGGCCTCGAGGACGGCGTTCAGCCTGGCGCCGACCTCGATCGGCAGGAAGCCCGTGACGTGCCAGCCGTCGGGCAGGGCGTTCAGGCCGACGTGCGCCTTGTCGGCACCGGCGATCCACGCGTCGTCGAGCTCCTCGGCATGCACGATCGAGCGGAGACGGTCGACGAGCGACTTCACCCGCGACGGCGGGTGCTGCTCGGCCACGGCCACGAGATGCGCCTCGATCCGACGGACCTCGACGTCGTCGACGTGAGCGAGGGCGAACGAGAAGCGCGCGACGTGGTCGGCCGAGATGCGCCCCGCACGGGCCGACTCGCCGACGAGCGGCAGCTCACGCATCGTGGCGGCCGCTCGGATCAGCTGCCGCGTGCGGCGCGCGTCCTGGCGCAGCTCGCGTCGCGCCCAGGTGGCCGCGCTGGACGCGTCCTCGGCGACGTACGCCTTCGTTCGCTCGATCTCGTCGAGCCGTTCGGCGAGCGCCGCCTCGGCCGCGTCGCGCAGCGCCGCCAGCGCCCGCGCCTCGTCGTGGACCGAGGAGGTGACGGACTGCAGGACAAGCGCGCAGCGGCCCATGGCCGCGCCCACACCGTCATCCCCCGAAGACATGCCTGAACCCTACCGCACATCTGTTCGATGTTCATGCGTTTTCCACTGCCATTTCAGGTTGACAGTGAGGCTTATGGCCCACATCGCACGAGCGACCTCTCGCAACCCACGGGCCTCTCTGGCAGGCTCGCAGGAGAACCCCCGAAGCAAGGAGACAGCCGTGCAGCAGGTCAAGGGCGTCATCGCTCGAGCGAAGGACGCGCCGGTCGAACTGGTCACCATCAACGTTCCCGATCCCGGCCCGGGTGAGGCGGTGGTGACGATCCAGGCCTGCGGCGTCTGCCACACCGACCTGCACTACCGCCAGGGCGGCATCAACGACGAGTTCCCGTTCCTGCTCGGCCACGAGGCGGCGGGCATCGTCGAGGCCGTCGGCGCGGGGGTCACGGAGGTCGCACCGGGCGACTTCGTCGTCCTCAACTGGCGCGCCGTGTGCGGCGAGTGTCGCGCCTGCAAGCGCGGCGACCTGCAGTACTGCTTCGCCACCCACAACGCGAAGCAGAAGATGACGCTCGAGGACGGCACCGAGCTCTCCCCCGCGCTGGGCATCGGCGCGTTCATCGAGAAGACGCTCGTGGCGGCCGGGCAGTGCACCAAGGTGGATCCCGAGGCCCGTCCCGCGGCGGCCGGCCTGCTGGGCTGTGGCGTGATGGCCGGCATCGGCGCGGCGATCAACACCGGAGCCCTGACGCGCGGCCGCTCCGCCGCCGTCATCGGCTGCGGTGGTGTGGGCGTCGCCGCCGTGGCCGGCGCCGCACTGGCCGGAGCCAGCCCGATCATCGCCGTCGACATCGACCCCGCGAAGCTCGAGGCGGCGCGGAAGATGGGCGCGACCCACACGGTCGACTCGTCGCAGACCGATCCCGTCGAGGAGATCAAGCGCATCTGCGCCGAGACCTACGAGGGCGCCGAGGGCGCCGACGTGGTGATCGAGGCGGTGGGCCGTCCCGAGACCTGGAAGCAGGCGTTCTACGCCCGCGACCTCGCGGGCACCGTGGTCCTGGTCGGCGTTCCGACGCCGGACATGACGGTGCCCGAGCTGCCCCTGATCGACGTCTTCGGACGCGGCGGCGCGCTCAAGTCCAGCTGGTATGGCGACTGCCTGCCCAGCCGCGACTTCCCCATGCTGATCGACCTCTACCGCCAGGGCCGCCTAGACCTCGACGCGTTCGTCACCGAGGAGATCGGCATCGAGGACGTGGAGGCGGCGTTCGAGAAGATGCATCACGGCGACGTGCTGCGCTCGGTGGTGGTGCTCTGATGGCCGCGCGCATCGACTACGGCGTCGTCTCGGGCACCTTCAGCCTCGACGGCGAGACCCACGACGTCGACAACAACGTGTGGATCGTGGGCGACGACACCGAGTGCCTCGTGATCGACGCACCCCACGACGTCGAGGCGATCCTGCACCTCATCGGACGGCGGAAGGTCACCGCAATCGTGCTGACGCACGCGCACGACGACCACTGCCGCATCGCTCCGGAGCTGCGTGAGCGCACCGGCGCGCCGATCTGGCTGAACCCCGAGGACCGCCCCCTGTGGGAGCTGACGCATCCGGGCGAGTCGTGGGACCACGACCTCGTCGACGGCACGGAGTTCACCGTCGGCGGCACCACGCTGACCGCGATCCACACGCCGGGGCACGCCCCCGGTGCCACGTGCCTGGTCTCCGAGGAGCTGGGCTGCGTCTTCACCGGCGACACCCTGTTCAACGGCGGACCCGGCGCGACGGGTCGCTCGTACAGCGACGCCGACGTGATCCGGTCCTCCATCGCCGAGCGGCTGTTCACCCTGCTGCCCGAGACGGTGGTGCACACGGGCCACGGCCCCGACACCACCATCGGTGCGGAGCGCGACCGGACGTAGTGGCGCTCGCAGGTTGGGGTGATCTCGATACGCCGCTCGCTGCGCTCGCGTGCTACTCGATCACCGGGTCCGCGGCCCGCTCGATCACCGGGTCCGCCCGGTGGTCGAGTGCCCTCGAGGAACGAGAGGGTGTATCGAGACCACCACGAGCAACCCCTAACCTGAGCGGGTGAACGCGCGTCTCGGGCTGCTGCAGGTGTGCGCGGCGGGCGTGCTGTGGGGTACCGGCGGCCTGGTCGTGACCGTGCTGCACGAGCGCGACGGCGTCGGTGCGATGACCGTCAGTGCCTGGCGGATGCTCATCGCGGCGGTGGCCCTCGTCGCGTTCGTCCAGCTGACCGGCCGCGCCCGGGCGGTGCGCGACACGATGCGGTCGCACCCCGTCGCCGCGATCGTCATCGGCTGCGGCACGGCGATATATCAAGGCCTGTACTTCGTCTCGGTCCTGATGGTCGGCGTGAGCGTCGCCACGGTGGTCTCGTTGGGCCTCGCGCCCGTCCTGGCCGCCGCCTGGGAGCACCTGCGTGCCGGGACCCGGCCCACCCTCCGCGACGTCGCGGTTCTCACCGCCGCGCTCACCGGGCTGGTGCTGATCAGTGCCACGGCCGGGCACGGCACGTCCGCACCCGGCGACCGCCCGGTGCTGGGCCTGGTCCTCGCGGTGGCCGCGGGTGCCACGTACGCCGCCACCACCGTGCTGGGTCACGTGCTCGCCCCACGGCTCGAGCCGGTCGCGCTCACCACGTGCGCCACGGGCGCGGGCGCCGTGCTGCTGGCGCCGTTCCTCGTGGTCGCGGCCGCATCGGGCGAGCCCGTCGCGGGCACCTCCCCCACGTCGCTGGCCCTGTTGCTCTACCTCGGCATCGCGACGATGGCGCTGTCGTACGGACTGCTCTACGCCGGGCTCCGCACGACGTCGGGCTCGGCGGCGACCGTGGCCACCCTGGTGGAGCCGATCTCCGCCGCGGCCCTCGCCGCGGTGCTGCTCGGCGAGCGGCTCGGCGCGGCGGGCCTCGTCGGCGCCGCGCTCATCCTGTGCGCCGTGGTGGCGTTGCGTCCCGAGGATGAACGCCCCGTGGCGGCCTGACCGGCTACTCGGCCACGGCCAGCTGGCCGAACACGCTGCGGTGGAAGAGCAGCGGGCCGCCGTCGACGCGGTGGTCCACGGCGTGCAGCTCCAGCAGCACCAGGATGTGGTCACCGGCCGGGACCTCGCGATGGATCGTGGTGTCGAAGGTGGCCATCCCGTCGTCGATGAAGATCGCGCCCTCGGGGCTGACGCTGTAGTCGATCCCCTCGAACCGGTGCTCCACCGGCCCCGCGAGCTGGCGGCACAGCGGTCCGTGGTGGCTCGCGAGCACCGTCACCCCCAGCCGGTCCGCGCGACTCAGGTCGGGCCACGTCTTCGACGTCGCGGCCAGGTTGATCGACACGAGCGGCGGATCGAGGCTGACGCTGGTGAAGCTGCTGGCGGCCAGGCCGACGGGGGCGCCGTCGACCTCGGCCGCCACCACGACCACGCCCGTCGGGAAGTTCCCGAAGGCCGAGCGCAGCCGCCCCGGATCGAGGTCCTGGTTCGTGGGGAAGAACGCGGTCATGCCGCCGCCTGCAGGACCGAACGCACCAGGGGCCGCGTCGCCTCCAGCCACGGATCGTAGGCGGCCGCGTCGCCGTACTGCGAGTCCAGCACGAACAGGCCCCGTCCGGGGACCGTGGCCCCGAGCTCGGTCAGGACGGGTCGCAGCGTGAGCTCGGGCGCCAGCGCGTGGGCCGGCCCGGCGCCGAGCATCAGCGGCACGGCCAGCCCACGCAGTCCGGTGCCACCGGCGAACCGGTCGAGGAATACCTTGAGCAGCCCGGTGTAGGTGCCCTTGTAGGTCGGCGACGCGACGACCACGAGGTCGGCCCCACCCACCTGGCCGACCAGCTCGGCGACCTCGGTCGACCCCCAGTCGATGACGGCCGGCCCCAGCGTGGCGAGGTCGACCACGAGGTCCGGGTCGGCCCCGGTGAGCTCGCGCGCCACGTGGGTCGCGGCGGTCAGGGTGCGCGACGCAGGCTTCGGGTTGCCGACCACGACCGCCGTGCGCAAGTGAGACGCCAGGGATTCAGACAACGTGGGCCTCCTCGGTCGCGTCCGCGCCGTACAGCGACTCCGGGCGGGCGAGACCGAAGTGGTCGCGCAGCGTGGAGCCGGTGTACTCGGTGCGGAAGAGCCCCCGGTCCTGGAGGATCGGCACGACCTTCTGCGTGAACTCCTGGAGCAGCTGCGGGTACAGCGGCGGCATCACGTTGAAGCCGTCAGCGGCACCGTTCTGGAACCAGTCGGTGATGATGTCCGCGACGTCGGTCGGGGTGCCGGCCACCACGTTGTGGCCGCGGGCGCCCGCGAGCCGGTGCAGCAGCCCGCGCAGCGTCGGGCGGTCGCGCTCGACGATGTTGGCGATCACCTGCAGACGGCTGCGGTTGTTGTCGAGGACGTCGCCGGCCTGGCCGAAGACCTCCAGCGGAACGGGCTCGTCGAGCTCGAGGTGGGCCAGGGACACGCCGGCCAGCCCTTCGAGCTGTGCGATGCCGTAGGCCGGGACGGTCAGCGAGTTGACGTACCGCTGCAGCTCCTCGGCCTCGGCTCGCGTGTCGGCGATGAACGGGCTGAGGCCGGGCAGGATCTTGACGTCCTCGGGCGAGCGGCCGAACGCGACGGCCCGCGACTTGATGTCGGAGTAGAAGGCCTGCGCGTCCTCGATCGTCTGGTGCGCGGTGAAGATCGCCTCGGCGTTGCGACCCGCGAAGGCGCGTCCGTCGTTCGACGAGCCGGCCTGCACGTACACGGGGCGACCCTGCGGCGAGCGGGGCTGCGACAGCGCTCCCTCGACCTGGAAGTGGTTGCCCACGTGGTGGATCGAGTGGACCTTCTCCGGGTCGAAGAACCGGCCCGACTCGCGGTCGGCGAGGATCGCGTCGTCCTCCCAGCTGTCCCAGAGCTTCGTGACGACGTCGATGAACTCCTGCGCCCGGATGTAGCGCTCCGAGGCGCTGGGCAGCTCCGACAGGCTGAAGTTCCGCGCCACCGCCTCGGACTGGGTGGTCACGATGTTCCACCCGGCGCGGCCCCTGGAGATCGTGTCGAGCGAGGAGAACAGCCGGGCCAGGTTGTAGGGGTCGTAGAAGGTGGTCGACGCGGTGGCGATCAGGCCGATCCGCTCGGTCCGTGCGGCGATGGCCGCGAGCCGAGTGATGGGCTCGAGGTGTCCTGCCGGGCGGAAGGGCGTGGCACCCCACAGCCCGGGGGCGTCGGCGAAGAAGATCGCGTCGAGCTTCGCCTCCTCCGCGATCAGGGCGTTCTGCGTGTCGAAGTCGATGTCGTGGATGCGGTCGACGGCCGAGTCGCGGTGGCGCCACGAGGCCTCGTGGTGACCGGTGTCGTGGAGGAAGGCGTTGAGGCTGAGCTGACGGGTCATGATGTCTCTCTTTCGAAGGTCAGACGGCGCGCCACCGCGAGAAGCGGCGCTCGAGGGCGACGAGTCCGTAGTTGACGGCCACGCCGAGGAGGGAGGTGGTGAGGATGGCGGCGTACATCTTCGGGATCAGGAAGTTGTACTGCGCGTAGTTGATGAGGAAGCCCAGGCCCGCGTTCGCGCCGATCATCTCGGCGGCGATGAGGACCAGGATCGCCGCGGCACCCGAGATCCGGATGCCGGTGAAGATCGTGGGCACGGCGGCGGGGAACGCCACCTTGCGGAACGTCGCGACCGGCGAGAGGCCGAGCACGCGTGCCGACCGCAGCAGCTGGGCGTCCACGCTGGCCACGCCCGCGATCGTCGACAGCAGGATCGGGAAGAAGCACGCGTAGAGCACGATCGCGATCTTCGAGGTCTCCCCCAGGCCCAGCAGGAGGATGAACACGGGCAGGATCGCCAGCGCCGCGGTGTTGCGGAACAGCTCCAGCGACGGCGTGAAGAACTCGCGCACCGGCCGGTACCAGGCGATGGCCGCACCCAGCGGGATGGCCAGGACGATCGCGAGCGAGAAGCCGACGACCGACCGCTTCAGGCTGGCCGAGACGTGCTTCCACAGCTCGCCGTCGAGGACCATCGACCACCACTCCTGCAGCACGACGTGCAGCGGCGGGATGGAGTACGGATCCACCAGGCCCCACCGGGGAGCGAACTCCCAGATCAGGGCGAGCGCCACGAGTCCGGCGGCGCCGCGCGCCACGGCGACCGTGCGGGTCCGGCGCAGTGACGCGCCCTTCGCCCGGGCGGCCTCCTCCTGGCGCGGGTTCGGCCGGGCCTGCGTCTTCTCGGAGAGCAGGTCAGACATGGGCGAGCTCCTTCACGGCGGACCGATCGCGCAGGAGCGACCAGATGTGGTGCCGGTGCGCGGCGAACTCGGGCGTCGCGCGGACGTCCTCGTCCTGGGCGAGCGAGCGATCGAGGTCGACCGTGACGATCTCCTTGATCCGCCCCGGGCGACCGCTCATGACGGCGACCCGCTGGCCCAGGAAGACGGCCTCCTCGATGTCGTGCGTGATGAACACGACGGTGGTGCCGGTGTGCTGCCAGATCCGGACCAGCTCCTCCTGGAGCCGCTCGCGGGTCTGGGCGTCGAGGGCGCCGAACGGCTCGTCCATCAGCAGCACCTGAGGCTGGTAGGACAGGCTGCGCGCGATGGCGACCCGCTGCTTCATGCCACCGGACAGCTCGTGCGGGTAGCGGCCGGCGAACTCGCTCAGCCCGACCAGGTCGAGGTACTCGCGAGCGGTCTCGGCACGCTGCGCCCTGGACAGCCCGCCCTTGGCCTCGAGCGCGAACTCGATGTTCGCCTGGGCGCTGCGCCACGGCAGCAGCGTGTACTGCTGGAACACGACGCTGCGGTCCAGGCCGGGGCCCGTGATGGGGGTCCCGTCGACCGTGATGGAGCCCGAGGTCGGCGCGGAGAGCCCCGAGATCAGGTCGAGCACGGTCGACTTGCCGCAGCCGGACGGCCCGACGAGGGTCAGGAACTCCCCCGCCCGGATGTCCAGGTCGAGCCCGTCGAGCGCGACGAACTCGCGCAGCTTCTTGTCCTCGTCGCCGCGGACCCAGAAGGTCTGGCCGACGTTCCTCAGTTCGATGCGTGAACTCATGGCTGCCTCCTCAGGCGTTCGGGTTGAGCTCGTTGGTGTAGACGTCCTTGACGTCGATGTCCTCGGCGTCGATGTCGCCTCGGCTGTCGAGCCAGTCCACCCAGCGCTGGATGTCCTCGTCCTTGATGACGGGCTTGGCGTCGATGCCGAGCGTGCCGGGGAAGTTGGTCCTGATCGGCTCGATGTAGTCGCCGTAGCCCTCCTCCTCCAAGTACGGGAAGTAGACGTCGAAGACCTCCTGCTTGTCGTGGGTCTCGAGGAACTCGATCGCGGCCGCGACGCCCTCGACGATCTGACGCGAGGTCTTCGGGTTCTTCGCGATGAACTCCTCGCGCAGCGTGATGCCACCGCCGGCGTACGGCTCGCCGACGACGTCGATGTCGCGCACGAGCGTGCGGAGGGCGTACTGCGCCTCGGTCTGCTTCTTGCCGGTGAAGCTCAGGACGGCGGCGTCGACCTTGCCACTGCCGAGTGCCTCGGGCGTGTTGAGCGGGGGCAGCGGGACGAGCGTGATCTTGTCCTGCTCGGCCTTGCTGAGGCCCTCCTGGTCGAACCAGGTGTCGAGCACGGCCTCCTGGTTCGCGCCGAGCGTGTTGACGGCGATCTTCTTGCCGACCAGGTCGCGGGCGGTCCGGATGTCCGACTTCTCCAGGACGGAGACGGAGGAGTTCGTCGTCTCGTTCGAGCCGTAGAACGGGATGACGGCCTTGATGGGCGCGCCCGTGGCGACCAGCTGGGCGATCGCGCCGTAGAACGCGGAGCCGCCGACGTCGGTCTGGTCGGACACGAGTGCCTGCAGGGCCTGCGGGCCACCGGTGATGTCACCGACCCGCTTGAGCGTGAGTCCCTCGAACTCGCCGAGGGCGTCGGCGAGCAGGAAGGCGTCCACCGCCCCGGCGTAGCTCTGGTACCGGATCGTGGTCACCTCCTTCCCGGAGTCCGCGCCGGCGCTGCCACAGGCGCCGAGGCCCATCGCGGCGAGTGCTGCGGCCACGGTGACGACCAGGGTGCGGGTGAAGCGTGGGGATCGGACGTGATTCATGCGGGTGCCTTCTTCTCGTGAGGGACGCTGTTGCGTGACGACGACGCTACGAATCCGGGCACCGGCGACGGCCACGTCTCACGAGGCGGGAGATCACCCGACAGGCGTCGCCGTTCACGTAGCCTCACCGGTCAACGGGGAGGTGAGCATGCGACTGGAGCAGCTCGAATACGTCAGGGCGGTCAGCGAGCAGGGCTCGTTGCGGCGCGCCGGGGAGCACCTGCACGTCTCGCTGCCGGCGCTCAGCGAGGCGGTCACGAAGCTCGAGCGCGAGCTGGGCGTCACGCTGGTCGACCGGCACCGCTCGGGCACGCGGATCAACGGAACCGGCCAGGAGCTCCTCCCCCGCATCCTGGAGGTCCTCGACGCCGCCGACCGCCTGCGCGCGGCCGCCCGCGGCGAGTCGCAGTTCCACCGCCCCACCCGGGTGGGCAGCGTCTACTTCGGCGTGACGTCGATCGTGCTGCCGGCGATGCGCGGTCACGAGCTCGACCACGAGCACACCTCGGTGGACCTGCGCCAGCTGCGCCACGGCGAGGTCCGCGACGGACTGCGCGACGGGTCGCTCGACATCGGGCTGGTGACGCTGCTGCCCGGCGACGACGTGCATCCCGACCTCGTCGCCACCGAGCTCTTCCACGGCCGGCCGATGGCGGTGCTGCCGGGCGACCACCCGTTGGCGCAGGGGTCCACGGTCACGGTCGACGACCTGCGCCAGGAGGTGTTCGTGGGTGCGCGGGCCGGGTACCTCATGCACCGGGTCGCCCACCGGGTCTTCGGTGACTCACCGCCCCTGAAGTGGCACACCGCCGACAGTGCCGACGTCTGCAAGCAGATGGTCTCGTCGGGGATCGGCGTCTCCCTCATGCCGGACTTCACGCTGCTCGACGACCCGCTCGAGACGGGCGGCGCCATCGCGTTCCGGCCCATCGACGACGAGGGCACCGTGATCCGGCTCGCGATCCTGAGGCGACGGGGCGTGCGTCCGACGAAGGCGGCCCAGGACCTGTTCGACCTCCTCGTGCACCACGGCTCCCGCCGGGTCAGCGCGCGAGCCTGAGGCCGAGGCAGAAGACCGCGCCCGCCGCGGTGGCCAGGGTGGTCATCACCACGGCCATCGCGATCTCGGGCCGCGACCCGGCCACCATCCCCGCGAGGGGCGTGACCAGCGCGCTGATGCCGAACATCCAGAAGCCGAGCATCGCCGACCCGGCGCCGCTCAGGCCGCGGGCCTGCGCCATCGCCAGGCCCATCCCGTTGCTCATCACGAGGTTCAGGAAGAACACCTGCGCCATCACCGGCCCGACGAGGAGCACCGGCCACGGGGACGCGGCTGCGGCGATCATCAGCACGCCGCCCGAGACCGCCCCGGCGAAGCCCGCCGCCATCGTGCGGGTGGGACGCACCCCGCGACGCGCCAGGCGTGCCGAGAGCAGGCCGGCGGCCACCATCCCGCAGGCGTTCGCGCCGAAGCTGAGCCCGAACTGCAGCGGCGTGAGACCCAGCACCTCCTGGTAGACGAACGACGAGGTCGCGATGAAGGTCATCACCGCGCCGACCGCCAGGCCGACGGTGGTGGAGTGCACGACGAACGCGCCGCGTCGCATCACCCGCGCGAGGTCGAGGTACGAGAGCCGCCGCGCGCGCCTGGCCGGCGGCAGCGACTCGCGCACGAGCAGCACCGACGCCACCAGCTGCAGCGCCACGAACGCCGCGAAGA
This sequence comes from Aeromicrobium choanae, assembly GCF_900167475.1. NCBI lineage: Bacteria > Bacillati > Actinomycetota > Actinomycetes > Propionibacteriales > Nocardioidaceae > Aeromicrobium > Aeromicrobium choanae. The sequence continues at coordinate 373,272 of NZ_LT796768.1, forward strand.
CGCCCAGCACCCCGCGCCACGGCAGCACCGTGGCGAGCACGCCGCCGAGGACGGGCGCCACCACCGGGACGACGGCGTGGACGGTCATCATCAGGGCCAGCGCCCGCACGCCCTCGAGCCCCTCGGTGAGGTCGGAGATCATCGCGCGGACCACGACCATCCCCGCGGCCGCCGCCAGCGCCTGCACGAAGCGAGCCGTCACGAGCGTCTCGATCGTCGGCGCCAGCACCACCACGAGCGAGGCCATGAGCGTCAGCGCGTTGCTGACCACGAGGGGCCGGCGGCGGCCGTACCGGTCGGACAGCGGACCCCAGATCGGCTGGCCGATCGCGACTCCCGCGATGTACGCCGTCAGGGTCAGCTGCACCATCGCCGGGGTGGTCCGCAGGTCCGCGGCGATCGCCGGGAAGCTCGCCAGGTAGAGATCGATCGCCAGCGGTGAGGCGGCCGCGATGAAGGCGAACAGCGCGAGTCGCCGCGTCGACAGGGTCGCAGGACGCGAGCGCGCGGGAGTCGTGGTCGTCAGGGTCATGTGCGAGTCAGTGCCCGGCCCGGACGATCCATTCCCCTGCGCCGCACGGCATGTCCGCAGGGGTGCGCGGCCTCGCCGCTCACCAGATGGACACCGTCAAAGACGAGTAAGTCTTGCGGTTTACTGGACAACCGCTTCACCTCGTCCCCGACCGAAGGACCTCCCATGACCGCCGCGTCCCTGACCTTCGACTGGTTCCTGCCCACGACCGGCGACAGCCGTGCCCTCGTCGGCGGCGGCCACAGCGTGCCCACCGACCTGGGTCGCGACGGCGGCACCCCCGACACCGCCGGTCGCTACCGCGAGCCCGACCTGCGCTACCTGGCCCACGTCGCCCGCACGGCCGAGGACCTCGGCTTCGACGCCGTGCTCACGCCCACCGGCACGCCGTGCGAGGACGCCTGGGTCGTGGCCTCCGCGCTCATCCCCCAGACCACGCGGCTGAAGTTCCTGGTGGCCCTGCGCCCCGGCCTGATCAGCCCCACGCTGCTGGCCCAGATGGCCTCGACCTTCCAGCGCATCTCGGACAACCGGCTGCTGCTCAACGTGGTGGTCGGCGGAGATCCGTCGGAGCAGCTCCGGTTCGGCGACCGCGTGCAGAAGGACGGTCGCTACGACCGCGCCGCCGAGTTCATCCAGGTCTTCCGCGACGCCTTCACCGAGGCGGGCAGCGACTTCACCGGCGAGTACTACGACGTCACCGACGCGCGGACGCGGCAGCCCGGCGTCGTGCCCGAGATCTACCTCGGAGGGTCGTCCGCCGCGGCCGGACCCGTGACCGCGGCCCACACCGACGTCTACCTGACCTGGGGCGAGCCGCCCGAGGCCGTGGCCCAGAAGGTGGAGTGGATCCGCAAGCTCGCCGAGGACGAGGGGCGCAAGGTCCGCTTCGGGGTGCGGCTGCACTCGATCACCCGCGACCGGTCCGAGGACGCCTGGCAGGTGGCGAACGACATGCTCGCCGGGCTCGATCCCGCCGCTGTCGCGAAGGCGCAGGAGACGCTCGCCGCGAGCGAGTCCGAGGGCCAGCGCCGCATGCGCGAACTGCACGGCGGCACGTTCGACCGCGGCGACGCGCACTCGCTCGAGGTGCACCCCGGCCTGTGGGCGGGGGTGGGCCTCATGCGCAGCGGCGCCGGCACGGCACTGGTCGGCAGCCACACCGAGGCGGCCGACCTGATCGAGCAGTACGCCGCCGTGGGGATCGAGGAGTTCGTGATGTCGGGCTACCCGCACGTCGAGGAGGCCTACTGGTTCGCCGAGGGCGTCCTGCCGATCTTGCGCCGTCGCGGACTCGTGACGTGAGCACCGCCACCGCCACCGCCACCGCCGCGCCGCGCACCCGCCCGGCGCGGCGCCCCTCCCGCGTCCGCCGCTGGTGGCCGCACGCAGCCACGCTCGCCGTGCTGCTGCTCGTGTGGTCCGTCGTGGCGGCGTCCGACGTGGTCTCCCCGAGCTACCTCACCCCGAGCCCGCGGGAGGTCTGGGACGCCTTCGTCCGGGCGAACACGAACCACCCGATCGGCGGTGGCGTCGACCGGGTGGTGCGCGGCGAGGAGGGCTACTTCCTCTGGGAGCACCTGCTGGTGAGCCTCCAGCGCATCGGCGCGGGTCTCGCCGCGGCGATCGTCGTGGGCATCCCGCTCGGGCTGTTCATGGGCACGGTCGACTGGGCGGGCACCCTGCTCGGCCCCTACGTCGACTTCCTGCGCTCGATCCCGCCGCTGGCCTACATCGGCTTCCTCGTCGCCTGGTTCGGGATCTACGACGCCTCGAAGATCTGGCTGCTGTTCCTCGCCTCGTTCCCACCCATCGCCCTGGCCACGGTCAACGGCGTGCGCGGGGTGCGCGAGGACCAGCTGCACGCGATCCGCACGCTCGGCGCCACCCGGCGCCAGACGGTCACCACGGTGCTGCTGCCGGCCACCCTCCCCGACATCCTCAGCGGCGTGCGCGTCGCCGTGGGGTTCGCGTGGACCACGGTCGTCGCAGCCGAGCTGGTGAACGGGATCCCGGGCATCGGGGGCCTGGCCTACCTCTCGGGAACGCAGAACAAGATCGCCCTGTCGGTCGCCTGCATCATCGTCATCGGCCTCACCGCGATCGCCCTTGACGCACTCATCCGCACCATCGAGAAAGCACTCGTCCCGTGGCGAGGGAAGGACTGACCATGCACGTCCCCCTGAAGATCCTCGCGGCCTCCGCCGCGACCGTGCTGACCCTGGCGCTCGGCGCCTGCGGAGTCGGAGGCGACGAGGCCGAGGCCTCCGCCGGCGACTGCCCGTTCGAGGCCAACGAGGACTTCACCGGCACCCTCCGCCTGGGCTACCAGAAGATCCCGAACGGCGACGTGATCGTGAAGGACCAGCGGGTGCTCGAGAACTGCCTGCCGAACGCCACCGTGAAGTGGAGCAACTTCGCCTCCGGCGGCGACGTCGTCCAGGCCTTCGGCGGCGGCAGCCTCGACATCGGCCTGGCGGGCTCCTCCCCCAGCACCAAGGCGCTCTCGGCGCCGCTCAACCTGCCGGTCTCGGTGGTGTGGATCCACGACGTCATCGGCACGGCCGAGTCGCTCATCGTGCGCGACGGCGTGGACGCCACCGACATCGCCGGCCTCAAGGGCAGGACCATTGCCACGCCCTTCGGCTCCACGGCGCACTTCTCGCTGCTGCAGGCGATCGCCGACGCCGGTGAGGACGCGAAGGACTACAAGCTGATCAACTCCGAGCCCGAGCAGATCGCTCCCGCCTGGGGCCGTGGCGACATCGACGCGGCGTGGATCTGGGACCCGACGCTGAGCGAGCTGCGCCAGCAGGGCGGCGAGGTGATCCTCTCCAGCGAGGACACCGCGAAGGCCGGCAAGCCCACGTTCGACCTCGCCATCGCCGACAACGCGTTCGTCGAGGCCAACCCGGAGGTGCTCGAGGTCTGGGCGAGGGCGCAGGACTACGCGGTCAAGCAGATCAAGGACGAGCCGGAGAAGGCGGCCGAGAGCGTCGCGGTCGAGGTGGGCGTCTCCACCGAGGAGGCCCAGCAGCTGTTCGAGGGCTTCGTGTTCCTCGACGCGGCCGAGCAGGCGGAGCCGGACTACCTGGGCGGCAAGCTCGGAGCCGACCTGTTCAGCACGGCGAAGTTCCTGTTGACGCAGGACGGCATCTCGAAGGTCGAGGACGAGTCGGTCTACACGGGCGGCGTGAACCCGGCGCCCGCGGAGGCCGCCGCGTCATGACCGTCGACACCGTGCGGCACGACCTCGCGGTCGCCGTCGCGGGCCTGGACCACCGGTTCAGCGCCCGCGACGGCGAGGTGCACGCCCTCGCCGGGATCGACCTGGTGATCGAGCCCGGCGCGTTCGTGACCCTCGCGGGGCCGTCCGGCTGCGGCAAGACGACCCTGCTGCGGCTCGTGGCGGGATTCGAGTCGCCCACCGGCGGGTCGATCACGGTGGGCGGCCGCCCGGTCTCGGGGCCGGGCGCCGAGCGCGGCGTCGTCTTCCAGCGGCCCACGCTCTACCCCTGGCTCGACGTGCGGGCGAACGTGGCACTCGGGCCGAGGCTGCGGGGTGCCTCGAAGACCGAGCGCCTGGCGATCGCCGACCGCTACCTCGAGCTCGTGGGTCTCGGCGACGCCGCTGGCCTGCGCCCCTACGAGCTCTCGGGTGGCATGCAGCAGCGCGCCCAGATCGCGCGGGTGCTGGCCAACGATCCCGAGATCGTGCTGATGGACGAGCCGTTCGGCGCCCTCGACGCGCTCACGCGCGAGCGCCTGCAGGACGAGCTGCTCACGATCTGGCGCGAGACCGGCAAGACGATCCTGTTCATCACGCACGACGTCGAGGAGGCCGTCTTCCTCGGCACGCGGGTGCTCGTGATGAGCCCGCGCCCGGGGCGCGTCGTGCTCGACGAGTCCGCGCGCTTCTCCACCGCCGAGCACCAGGTCGCGCCGGAGGAGCTGCGCGCCCTGCCCGAGTTCGCCGCCCTCGCCGCGCGGGTGCGGGAGGCCATCCGCCACTGACGCCCGGTGCCAGATCCGTGCGTCGGGGGTTCGTGTGCGCCCTGCCAGACTCGGGACATGGACACCCTCACGCTGGACGGTCAGGTCTTCGAGCTCGCGCGGGCCACCGAGGCGGACGTGCCGGCGATCGTCGGGCTGCTGACGGACGACGCCATCGGGGCCGGGCGCGAGTCGGCGGACCTCGCGCCGTACGTCGAGGCGTTCCACGAGATCGACCGCGACGACGCGCACCTCCTGCTGGCGGCACGCGACGAGGCCGGGACCGTCGTCGCCACGATGCAGCTGACGATCATCCCGGGACTGTCTCGCGGCGGCACGAAGCGGCTGCTGATCGAGGGCGTCCGCGTCGCGTCGTCGACGCGCGGCTCAGGTCTCGGGACGGCGCTCTTCGCCCGGGCCCACGCGTGGGGCGTGGAGCGCGGCGCCACGCTCGCCCAGCTCACGTCGGACAAGCGTCGCGCCGACGCCCACCACTTCTACGAGACCCTCGGGTACGAGGCCAGCCACGAGGGCTTCAAGCTGCCGCTCTGACCACCTGCCGGGCACTGACCCCCGGCGTCAGGTGCGGTCGCGAGCGTTCATCTGGGTCACCGTGGCCCACATGACCACGACGTTGAAGACGATGATGATGACCGACCACCACGGGTAGTAGGGCATCCACGCGAAGGACACGATCGCGCCGATCGCCGCGAGCCCGGCGCCGGTCAGGACGGCCCAGGCCTTGCCCAGCAGCAGGCACACGCCGACGGCGATCGCGAGGCCGCCGATGACGAGGTGGATCCACCCCCAGCCCGTGAGGCTCAGCTGGTAGACGTACTCCTGCCCGGCCACGTAGAGGTCGTCCTTCGCCAGGGCCGAGATCGCGGCCAGGACCTGGAACACGCCGACCGTCGCCAGCATCGCGCCTGCGAAGGCGAGCACGCCCGAAGAGATCGCGTTCTCCCGCTCGGTGGGCTTGGGGGCTTGGTAGTCGCTCATCCTTCACTCCTTCGGTTGTCCATCGATCAATCCCGTCCGCAGCGCGTCGAGCGCGGACCCGGCGACGCCGAGCCCGTTGCGGACGTAGTCCTCGACCGAGTCATGCTCGGTGCGCAGCTGGGCCAGCGCGGCGTCCAGGTACTCCCCCCGGACTCCCAGGACCGGCAGCAGCAGTTCCGGATCGCCGCCCCGACCGGCGAAGTCGTCGAGCATCGGCTGCAGGGCGGGGAGCAGGTCGTCGTTCGTGCGCAGGTAGTCCGCGCGCACGTGCTCCTCGTCGACCCCCAGCAGCAGGAGCAGCACGGCCGCGGCCCAGCCCGTGCGGTCCTTGCCCGTCGTGCAGTGGAACAGGGCAGGCCGCCTCGCGCCGTCGGCGAGCCGGGTGAAGAGCTCTCCGTAGGCGTGGCGAGCGGAGTCCAGCCGGACGATGTCGCGGTAGGCCTCTGCCAGCAGGTCGGTCGCGCGACCGTCGGCGAGGACTGCGCTGATCGCAACCGGGTCGCCCAGGAGCTCGTCGATGGACGCCGCCGCGTTCTGGCTGCTGTCGGCGAGCACGTCGAGCGCCACGGCGTCGACCCCGATCGGCAGCACGTCGGGGTGCAGGTCGCGCTCGGCGACCGTCCTGAGGTCGTAGACCGCGCGAAGTCCCAGGCCCGTCACCACGGTCAGGTCCTCAGGCGTGACCCGTCCCAGTCCGGCCGACCGGTAGACCTCACCGCGACGCACCGTGCCCCCGCCGCGGACGGGCCAGCCGCCGAGATCGCGAAGGTTCGGCGCGGACGCCAGCCGGCTCGGATCGCTCCGGCTGGTCATCGGGGCCCGGTCGTGGCTCATCACGATCCGGCCCGCAGGTCGCGACGCTCGGCTTTCAGGCCAGCGCCTTCGCCTTGAGCACGTCGAACTCCTCCTGGCTGATCGCGCCGGAGTCGAGCAGCTGCTTGGCCGAGGTGATCTGGTCCGCGGGCGACGTCGACGCCACCGTACGTATGTAGGCGTCGGTCTCGGCACGGGCCTGGTTCATCTCGGCGGCCGAGCGACGGGCCATGCCGCCGCCGCGCGCGATCAGGTAGACCAGGGCCGCGAGCGCGGGCACGAGGATGAGGAAGAAGACCCAGATCGCCTTCCACCACCCCGACAGCTCGTTGTCGCGGAACAGATCGATGATGACGTGGAACAAGACGATCAGGTAGCCCATGAAGAGGAAGATCGACACGGTCCACCAGAAGAACTCCCAGAAACTGTCCATGGACCGACTCTGGCACCTTGGCACTCCCCCCGTAATCACTCAGCGTGGGTGAGTCCTCGGATCATCTCGTCCGGGTGGTGCGCGTCGGGTCCTGCCGGTCCAACCTGTCCCAAGACGGCCAAGACGGCCGAGACGAAGGAGAGCGCCCATGGCCGACGTGCTGACCGTGATCACCCAGGTCGGGATCCTGACCTTCGTGGTGGCGGGCATGGCCGGGCTCGGGCTCGGCCTCACGATGCAGCAGGTCCTGACGCCGCTGAAGGACCCTCGCCTGGTGGTCGGTGCGCTTGCCGCGAACTTCGTGGTGGTCCCGCTCGTCGCGATCGTCGCGGCGCGCGCTCTGCCGATGGACGACGCGACGAGCGCGGCGATCATCCTCGTGGGGTGCTGTGCCGGCGCCCCGTTCCTGCCGACCCTGGCCAAGCTGGCGCACGGCAGCCAGCCACTCGCGGTCGGTGTGATGGTCCTGCTGATGGTCGTGACCGTGGCGTTCGCCCCGGTGGTCGTGCCACTGGCGGTCGAGGGCGCCACCGTCTCCGCGGGGGACATCGCCCAGTCGCTCATCCTGTTCATGCTGGTCCCGCTCGGCCTGGGACTCGTGGTCAGGGCGCGCTACGCCGGCTTCGCGGGCGACGTCGTCGGCGGCTTCACGCAGGCCTCGACCGTGGGCCTTGCGGTCGGCATCGTGTCGGGGCTGCTCGTGACGTGGCGCGAGGTCTTCGCGTCGATCGGCTCGTGGATCTTCGTCGGGACCGTCGTCGTGATCGTGGCCGGGCTGGTGGCCGGCTGGGCCGGTGGGCTCGGCCGGGAGTCCGGGGACCGGCTCGTCCTGGGTCTCGGTGCGGCACAGCGGAACATCTCCGCCGCGCTCGTGATCGCCGCGTCGCTCGGCCCGGACGTCGTCGTCACGACACTGGTCGCCGCACTCGTCCTACCGATCCTGCTGATCGTGCTGGCCGGCGAACTGGGCAAGCGGCGCGGCGCCGAGTCCGACTCAGCCTGACGCCGCCCGTCGAGCGTCGACCCAGGCCTGCGCCTCCTCGTGGGCCCGGTCGAGGGCTTGGAAGAACACGTCGGTGCGCTCCACGAGGTTCTCCGGACCCAGCGCGGCGGCCACCCCGGTGCGCTCGACCACCCGCCTGAGGCCCGGATCCATCCCCACGACCATGAGCCGGCAGTGGTGCTCGGCCAGCTTCGTGGCGCGGTTCTCGATCGCCTTGAGGAAGGTCGACGACGGCACGTCCGGCAGCGTGCGGACGTGGAAGATGACCACGGCGTCGTGCGTGTCGGCCAGGGATGGCCAGGACTCGTCGAGCCGGTTGACCTCGGCGAACAGACTCACACCCTCGTAGTGCAGGACCGTGACCGAGTACGGCGCGAGCACCTCGGGGACGTCCTCGGTCCGCCAGTGCCCGTCGTCGTCGCGCACGAGTGCGCGGATCCGGGCCTGCTGCTGGGCGCGCACGCAGAACAGCAGCATCGAGATGCCTGCCCCGAGCAGGATCGCCTGCTGCAGCGGCAGCTCCGTCGTGGCCAGGAAGGTGGCGACCATGGCCACGGCGGGCAGGACGCCCGTGCGCAGCACGAGCTTGATGTCCGGGAGCCTGCCCACGATCAGCTCGGCGCCGATGACGATGATCAGGCCGCCGATGACGGGCATCGGGATCAGCTCGGCCGTGCTGCCGGCGACCAGCACGATCGCGGCGAGGAAGATGCCGGCGAAGATCCCGGCCCAGCGCGTCTGCGCCCCGGCGCTGGTCGCGACACCGGTGCGCGAGAGCGAACCGCCCGTCGGGAGTGCCTGGAAGAAGCCGCCGGCGAGATTCGCCACGCCCTGGGCCGTGAAGTCGCCGGACACGCTGGTGCGCGAGCCGTCCGGGTTCGGGACCGCCGCGCCGATGCCGGCGGCCTGCGCCAGCGCGACGAGCGCCACGGCCACCGCCCCGACCAGCAGGTCCGGGATCGCCGACCAGTCGGGCATGACGGGAGCCGGCAGGGCGTTCGGAATGGCCCCGATGTCACCGACCTGCTCCACGTCCGCCCCCACGACGACCACCGCGACGGTGGCCACCACCAGCGCGATGAGGATCGCGAACGGCTCGAGCCGCCGCACCGCGTGCGCCAGCGCCCAGGCGATCACCGTGCCGACGGCGACCGCGACGGCGACCGGGTCCCACTGACCGACGTGGGTGGCCGCGTCGACGAACTTGGCGAGCGTGTTGTGCCGATCGGTCTCGTAGTCCGTCGCGTCCCCGATCACCCCCGCGATGATCTGCACGGCGATGCCCGTCGTGAAGCCCGTCATCACCGCGTTGGACACGAAGCTCATGAGCGAGCCCATCCGCAGCAGCCCGAACACGACCATGATGACGCCGACGAGCACCGTCAGCATCGCCACATTGCCGATGTCGTCGGCCTTCAGCCCCGCCTCGGACAGGACGCTCTGCGAGGTCAGCGCGATCGCCGAGGTCAGCGTCGTGACCATGAGCACCGTGCGGTTGAACACCGCGCCGACCGCGGTCGACACCATGCCCGAGTACAGGCCCAGCAGCGGGTTGAACCCGCCGATGCTGGCGTAGGCCATCCCCTCGGGGATGCTGAAGAGCCCCGTCACGAATCCCGAGACGGCGTCCTGTCGGGTGGGCCTGCCCAGCTTCGACGGGTTCACGGTGTCACGGGGTGACGATGGCGAAGTTCTTGTCCCCCGGATCGAGGACCGAGGTCAGCGTGCCGAGAGCGCTCGCGTCACCGCTGATCTCGATCCCGGCGGCCGCCAGACCGGCCGCGTCGAGCCCGCCCGCGAGCGCGGGGAGTGCGCGACGCGTGGCCGTGATCGTGGCGTCGGGATCACCTTTCTGGGGCCGGGCACTGTAGGTGAGGACGCCGTTCGCGAGCCACAGCCGGTACCGCTGGTCGGCGTCCGTCAGCACGACGTCGATCGAGAGCTTCGCGTCCCACGCACGAGGTCCGTTGACCTGGATCGCGATCGCGTCGAACAGCATCTCCGGCGTGAGCTGACCGAGGACGTCGGGCGCGTTGGTCTCCGTGGGCGTTCCGAACTGGCCGTCGCGCAGCTCCACGGCGCCGGAGAGGTAGAAGTCGCGCCACGTGCCGTTCTCGGAGCCGTATCCGAGCTGCTCGTAGGTGTCGGCGAGCACCTCCCGGGCTCCCGCGTGCTCCGGCTCGGCGAACACGGCGTGATTGCCGATCTCCGCGGCCCAGCGGTAGTCGCCCTCGGCGAACGCCTCCTCGGCCGCGGCGACGATCGCGTCGATGCCGCCGGCGAGCCTGACGTAGCGCTTCGCACGCTCGACCGGGACGTGCTCCCACAGGTGCGCCGGGTTGCCGTCGAACCAGCCCAGGTAGCGCTGGTAGATCGCCTTCACGTTGTGGCTCACGGAGCCGTAGTAGCCGCGCGCGTGCCAAGCGTTCTCCAGCGCCGGCGGCAGCTCGATCGCCTCAGCGATCTCCGGGCCGACCATGCCCTGGTTCAGCATCCGCAGGGTCTGGTCGTGCAGGTACCCGTACAGGTCGCGCTGCGCGGTGAGGAACTCCACCACCCGGTCGTTCCCCCACGTCGGCCAGTGGTGGGACGCGAAGACGACGTCGGTGTCGGCGGCGAAGAGGTCGATCGCCTCCGTCAGGTAGCCGGACCACTCGTGCGGGTCGCGCACCACCGCACCGCGGAGCGTCAGGATGTTGTGCAGCGTGTGGGTCGCGTTCTCCGCGGCGCACAGCGCCCTGAACTCGGGGAAGTAGAAGTGCATCTCCGCTGGCGCCTCGGAGCCGGGAGCCATCTGGAAGATGATCCGCACCCCGTCGACGACCTCCTCCTGGCCGGTCGTGGTGATGTCGAGGGTCGGGGGAATCAGCGTGACGGTGCCGGTCGACGTCGTCTGTCCGAGCCCGGCGCCCACCTGTCCGCGAGGCCCGCGCGCCAGCGCCGCGCCGTACATGTAGCCCGCGCGACGACCCATCGCCGGGCCGGCGTAGACGTTCTCGGCGACCGCGTGCTCGAGGAATCCCTCGGGCGCCAGGATCGGCACCTGTCCGGACGTCACGTCGGCCTCGTCGACCACGCCGCGGACGCCTCCGAAGTGGTCGACGTGGCAATGCGTGTAGATCACCGCCGTGACGCGACGGTCCCCGCGGTGCTCGCGGTACAGCGCGATGGCGGCAGCGGCCGTCTCCTGCGAAATCAGCGGGTCGATGACGATGACGCCCGTGTCACCCTCGACGAACGTGACGTTCGACAGGTCGAACCCGCGCACCTGGTAGATCCCCTCGACGACCTCGAAGAGTCCCTGGCGGGCCACGAGGGTCGACTGACGCCACAGGCTGGGGTTGACGCTGTCAGGGGCCTCACCCCCGACGAAGTCGTAGGTGTCTCCGTCCCAGACGACGTCGCCGGCGGCGTTGCGGATCGCGCCCGGCTCGAGCCGCGCGATGAGTCCGCGCTCGGCGTCCTCGAAGTCACGGGTGTCGGAGAAGGGGAGCCGCTCGAGCACGTCGCGCTGCTGGTCGACGATCGTGGGCTCGGGATCCTTCGGCGTCGTCGCCATGATGCGTGGTCCTCTCGGTCTCGACAGGGGACGAAGATGTCCGCCCCTCCATCGTGGATCGGACGCGCCCGGCTCGCATCATTCCGTCGGGATGAGGCGCTTCTGCGCCCCGCCCGTCAGACCCCGACCGGCGCGCAGGCGGCGGCAGTGGCGACGAGCCGGTCGACGTCGAGCGAGGCCGGCGTGGGCCGCGGGTCGTTCGCGACGACCCAGACGCCCGCCTCACGGCGGTACTCGGCGGACCGCTCCCCCGAGACCCAGGCGCGCACTCCGTCCAGCAGGCGCTCGACGTCCTCGGCCTGACTGCCGACGCCGACGCTCGCACGGATCGCGCCCTCGCCCCAGCCGAGGCGGTCGAGCAGCGGGTGGGCGCAGAAGCGGCCGTCGCGGACGGACACGCCGTGCTCGGCGGCCAGGAACGCCGCGAGCAGCCCGGGATCCACCCCCTCGACGCGGAAGGTGACGACACCGATCGGCTCGGCCGAGTCCGTCCAGATGCGCGCCACCTCGGCGCCGGGCACGTCGGCCAGCCCCTCCACGAGCCTCGACCGGAGCGCGGACTCGTGCGCGGCGACCCGCTCGGGCGGCAGCGACGAGAGCGCCTCGGCCGCGGACGCGAGCGCGACCGCGCCGATGAGGTTCGGGGTGCCCGCCTCGTGCCGCGCCGGGCCGTCGGTCCACTCGACCTCGTCCTCGGTGATCCGACGGACGGCACCGCCACCCGCCAGGTAGGGCTCGACTCCCTCGAGCCAGTCGCCGCGTCCCACGAGCGCCCCGGCGCCGAACGGCGCGTGCAGCTTGTGGCCGGAGAAGGCGACGTAGTCGACCCCCGACTCCGCCAGCGAGAGCCCACGATGGGCCAACAGCTGGGCGCCGTCGACGAAGACCCGCGCGCCGTACCGGTGGGCGAGGTCGACGAGCGCGTCGAGCGGAAGGGACTCGCCGGTCACGTTCGACGCCCCGGTCACCGCCACGAGGGCAACTTGCCGGCTCGAGAGCGCGGACGCCAGCGCCTTCAGCGAGGCGGCCACCGTGGGCTGGACGCCGATCACCTCGCACCCACCGAGGCTGCGGCGCCACGGCAGCAGGTTCGCGTGGTGCTCCACGTCGAGCACCAGCACGCGCCCGGGCACCGCCCCGGCCAGCAGGTTGGTCGCGTCCGTGGTGTTGCGGGTGAAGATCGTGACGTCCCCGGACCGCTCTCCGACGAAGGCGCCGACCGCGCGGCGCGCCTGCTCGTACAGCGCGGTCGACACCTGCGAGGCGTAGCCGGCGCCGCGGTGGACGCTGGCGTACCAGGGCAGGACGGCGTTGACGCGCTCGGCGACCGAGACGAGCGCCGGCGCGCTGGCGGCGCCGTCGAGGTTGACGTGACGCACCACGCGCCCGTCGACGAGCGGGACCGTGACGTCGGCGCCCACCAGGGGCAGCAGCGGACAGTCGACGTGGGACAGGGAAGACGACATGGAGGACCTCCGGGAGACTCGCGCTTGCCCAGGCCGGTCGGCCGGGGCCCGGTCGTCACCCGGAGCACCCCACCGCGAGGAGGGTTGCCGACCAGCAAGCCGGGGCTGTGCGTCGAGACGCGCTGGCACTCGTGACCGTGGGCAGGAGCCTGCCAGCGCTGCTCGGCTACCACGGCATATCTCAACATGCGGACGCTGTCTCTCATTCTGAGATGCGTCGGAGACGGCGCGGCGGACCGACAGGATCAGCCTCAGCGCTCGGGATCCGACCCGCGCCGATCTCGAGGAGGAGCCACGTGGACACGTGGAACCTGGTGGCCCTGGCCGTGACGTTCGGCCTGTTCGCGGGTGTGTGGGTCCTGGGACGCATCGGCGTCAACTTCGCCGTGCTCACGATCGGCGCGCTGGTCGTCGGCGCCGCCGTCGGGGTCGTGTTCCGCGACCACGTCGACTACCTCGCGCCGATCGGCCGGATCTACATCAACCTGCTGCTCGCCATCGTGGCGCCGCTGGTGATCGTCTCGATCCTGTCCAGCGTCACGTCGCTGGGATCGACCGCGAAGCTGCGCACGATCGGCGTCTCCTCGACGCTGTGGCTGCTCGGGACGAACCTCATCGCGATCCTGCTCACGCTCGGCCTGACCCTCGAGCTGGGGATCGGCAGGAACGCCGACCTGGAGACCGCGGGCGTCGACACGCGGTCGCTCGACGAGATCCAGAAGCCGTTCGCCGAGGTCTTCATCGGCTTCTTCCCGACGAACATCGTCAAGGACGTGTCGGAGAACAACATCATCCCGATCATCGTCTTCACGCTGCTGATCGCGGTGGCGACCGCGCTGGTGGCCGAGCGCTCGCCCCAGAAGGTGGCGCCCTTCCTGAGCCTCGTCGAGGCCGGCCGCGTGATCATCTACCGGGCCGTCGGCTTCGTCATCGCCCTGACGCCCTACGCCGTGCTCGTGCTGACCGCCGGCGCCGCCTCCTCGGCCGTCGGCAGGCGCGACCAGCTGCTGTCGCTGCTGAGCCTGCTCATCGTCGGCTACGTCGCCTGCTTCGCCCACACGTTCGTCGTCAACGCCGTGATCCTGCGCTCCGCGGCCCACGTGAGCCCGCTGGCGTTCTTCCGCAAGATCTTCCCGGCGCAGAGCACCGCGTTCACCACCCAGAGCAGCGCGGGCACGCTGCCCGTCACCACCATGGTCCTCACCCAGCGCGTGGGCGTGCCGTCCGACATCGCGGGCTTCACCGCGCCGCTCGGCACCACCATCGGGATGCCCGGCTGCGCGGGGATCTGGCCCGTGATGCTGGCCGTGTACGCCGTCAACGGGCTGGGCCTGAGCTACGGCCTGGCCGACTACGCGCTGCTCGTGGTGCTGTGCCTCGTGGTGTCGATCGGCACTGCCGGAGTGCCCGGGACGGCCACGATCGTCGCGACCACCGTGCTGGCCGCCGCCGGGCTCCCGCTCGAGGTCGTCATCCTCACGCTGCCCATCAGCGCGATCGTCGACATGGCTCGCACCATGACGAACGTGACGGCCGCGGCGGTCGTCACCACCGTCGTCGCCCGCCGGGCCGGCCGCCTCGACGACGACGTCTTCGCCGGTCGCAAGCAGGCCGTCGTCCCCCACGAGGCCTCGGCGCGCGAGCGCCTCGACGCCGCCCTGGGCGACGTCACCGTCCCGTCGGGGGTGCCGGTCGGCGCCTGCTCGATCGACGACCGCCCCACCGAACCGCGCCGATCCCTCGGCGCCCGCTGACCACCCGACCCACACCTCTTCCGAAGGAGTCCCCCCGTGACCACCACCCAGCGCCGTCTCCCCCGGCCCCTGCACCTGCTCCTGGCGTTCCTGCTCGGCACCACGATCCTGCTGTCGGGTCAGGGCCTGTTCGTGCCCGCGTCGGCCGCGAGCATCACGTGGGTCGACGGCGGTGACGACCAGCCGTGCCTCAACGACGACAACGGCCGGGCCCTCGACGCCCTGCCCAGCGACCAGTGGTGCACCCCGATCAACGGCTGCTACCAGGACGACGACGGCAAGTACGTCCTCCCCAGCCGCAAGACCGGCATCTGGCAGGGCAACCCGAAGGACGTGAAGTACGCCGACGAGATCAAGGCGGAGCCGGCGCCGAAGCCGACGGCCAAGCCCACGACGAAGCCGACCACCAAGCCGGCCACGAAGCCCACCGCGAAGCCGACGACGAAGCCCACGGACAAGACCACGGGGACGGGCGCTCCCGCGGCGGGCGCCGACGAGCTCGGGGTCGACGAGAACGAGGTCGTCGCCGAGGGCGCTCCCTCCGCCCCGGCCGCGCCGGTGCTGAAGGTCGACGGCAAGGACGTCACCGTGACCTGGCAGCCCAGCCCCGACGCCGAGCTGGAGAGTGTCACCGGCTACGTGCTGCGCTTCAGCGGCGCCGACCCGGTCCAGCTGGACGCCACCACCACGACGCACACGTTCACCGACCAGCCCGACGGCACCTACCGCGCCGCGGTGCGCGCCGTGAACGAGACCGGCGAGTCGCCTTCCTCGCCCCCGTCCGAGATCGCCACGGTCGGCGCTCCGGTCACCGAGGTCGTCGGCACCGTCGCCGTGACCGGTGACCTCGAGCCCGGCGCCGCCGTCACGATCACCGGCACGGGCTTCGCCACCGACGTGCCCGAGCTGACGATCGAGCTGCACTCCACCCCGGTCGTCCTGGGCACCGTCGCGACGGATGCGAAGGGCTCCTTCACGACGGCCGTCACGATCCCCGAGACCGTCGAGGCGGGCGACCACTCGCTCGTCGTGCTCTTCGAGGGGACCGAGATCACCAGCACCCCGGTCGAGGTCGGTGGCGGCGAGATCGTCGCGGCCGCCGCGGTCGACGAGGTCGTCGAGACCGTTCCTCCGCACACCGGCCTGGCCCTGCTGGTGGCGCTGGCGCTGGCCGGCGGGCTCTCCCTGTTCTGGCACGTCCTGACGGGCCGGCGCCGCGCCGCCCGCAGCCGGCTGGCGGGGGTGGTCGCCTGAGCACGGCGCCTCCCAGGAACGGGACGGCTGGACTGCCCGACATCCGCACGCCCGGCAATCCAGCCCACCGACTCACGAGATCTCTCTTCTGAACCGGCCTGCCCAGTGTGGCAGGAGAAAGCGACACCATCACCATGACCACCCCCCTTCGCCTCCCGTTGCGCCGCGGCCTCGCGGCCGCAGCGGTGGGCGCCCTCACGGCCTCGCTGCTCGCCATCACGCCGGCGACCGCCCAGGCCGCCCCCACCCCGACCGTCGGCGTCACCGTCGACTACTTCGACGACGTGTACGACGACCTCGGCGCCAGCAGCGTCTTCGAGACCGTGACGATCGAGCGGTTCGAGTACCTGCTCAAGAACCAGACAGGCAACGTCGCCTTCTTCATCGGCGACCCGTCCGACCCCTCCAGCCAGGCGACCATCGCCCACGTGAACCGGGTCGCGAAGGCGCGGGGCATCTCGAAGATCTACAACTTCACGCCCAAGCTCGACGGCGACTCCCTCAACGTCTGGGACCTGGCCGACTCGGGGCTGAGCGAGGCCGGCCGGACGTTCTACGGGAACGTCGGCAACCGTCTCATCACGGACTACCTGAACAAGGACGTCGAGACCACGTTCACGAAGAACGCGGCGACGGACCCCTACCTGTTCGTCTACAACAAGGACCGTCAGGTCGGCGGTGTGGAGGACCGGATCGTGGCCGCCCTCGCCGGCGCGAAGACCGCGGCCGACCTGGACACGCCGGCCGAGGTCGACGCCTACGAGGACCAGGTCGAGGCCACGCTCGGCAGCGTCGGCTCGTACGCGACGAACACGAACTTCACCTTCCAGAAGGACGAGGTCAACCGCCGCCACAGCGCGTCCTACCCCAACGCCGAGACCCACGGCGGGGAGATCCTCACCGACGCCGACTCCACGGACGGCTTCCGCATCCAGACCGTCACCTACCCCGAGCTGCTCCACCTGCTCGACCAGCCCGGGGACATCCCGCTGCTGTTCGGCGGCACGTGGTGCCACAACACGCGGGCGATCATCAAGCAGGTGAATGCCGACGCGCAGACCTACGGGGTCAGGACGGTCTACAACTTCGACTTCTCGCTGTTCTCGACCGGCAACGGCGGGTCTGACCTCGGTCACATCCGCGACAACGCGCTGCCCACCACCGAGGACGGGGTCACGAAGGTCTCGCGTCCCTCGCACCTGTACGGCGATCTCGTCAACGATCGCCTGACCAACGCGATCACCCAGTACCGGACCACCCAGGACGTCGCGGATCTCGGGGGCGGCAGCGTCAACGCCGTGTCGTACTTCCCCGGTGGCGACACGTCGAAGACGGCGAAGCAGGCCCGCAAGATCCAGGTCGGCCACGTGCTCACCTACAACAAGGACCACGTGGACGCGCTCGGTGAGCGCGCGCCCGTCGTGGACCAGGCCATCCGGCGGAACGACGACGGAGGCAACACCGAGCACATGACCGAGTGGTGGTACGTGGCCGGCCGCGACCTGCCCCTGGGCGACGCGGCCCTCCGGGGCTCGCTCAACCCCGCCAGCGAGGCGGGCGCGAACTCCCTGCAGAGCCAGCGTGCCTTCGCCAAGGAGGCCGTCGCCGAGATCGACACCGTGTTCCGCGGCCTGGCGGGCCGGTCGCACGCCAGCACCACGACCGTCGCCGAGGTCGGCCCGGTCTCGGTGGGCGGAACGCCGACGCTCGACGTGTCGGTCGCCGCGGCGGGCTACGCGCCGTTCATCTCGCTCAACTCGGCCAACGCCAACACGGCGCTGCTGACCGACACCGGCAGGCCCTCCGGGCTCGTCGCGGTCTTCGACGGAGCCGAGAAGGTGGGCCAGGCGCGTCTCAAGCGCAACGGCACCGCCAGCATCACCCTCCCGGCCCAGCCGGCCGGTGAGAGCGACCTGACCGTCCGGTACCTGGGGCGCGGCGACGTCATCGATCCGTCCCAGACGACGGTGTCGTTCGCGGTGGCCGGTGACCCCTCCACCACCACCCTCGCCGCTCCCCCGTCGCTCACCTTCGGGACCGGCGGATCGGTGACCGCCACGGTCACCGAGGGTGCGACGGGTTCGGTGCGGCTGCAGGGACTGCCCGGCGACCCGGTCACCGGGACGATCGAGAACGGCGTCGCGTCGCTGGCCGTCCCCACCTCGACGCCGGCAGGCCGCTACACGCTCCTCGCCCGGTACACCGGTGACGACAGGTTCGGTGCGTCGGAGTCCGAGCCGGTCGAGCTCGTCGTCGGCAAGGCCAACGCCGCGCTCAAGGCCACGGTCGCCGGGACCCGCTACGGAACGGCGCCGGTGGTGAAGGCCACCGTCACCGGCCCCGCGGGAGTCACGCCCACCGGCACCGTCACCGTCACGACGGGCGGGAAGTCGTACGTCGGACGCGTGAGCGGCGCGGGTGCGGCCTCGGTCGCGCTGCCCCGCACGCTGACGCCGAAGGCGTACGCGCTGACGATCGTCTACAGCGGCGACGCCAACGTGCGGGCCGCCAGCACGACGAGCCGGGTGACCGTCGCCAAGGGCGCCGTCGGATCCGTCAAGCTCAAGCCGAGGAAGACGGTCCGCGCGAAGAAGGTCACGGCCGCCACGGTGACGGTCGCGACGCCCAGCGGGCTGGCGAAGGCCACCGGCAAGGTCAGGATCGTCCTGAAGCGCGGCTCCAGCACGAAGGCCGTGGTGGCCACCGTCCGCTCGGGTCGCGCCACGGTGAAGCTGCCGAAGCTCACCAAGGGCACGTGGACCGCCAAGGTCTCGTACCTGGGCAGCACCACCTACACGGGCAGGACCGTCACCACGAAGGTGAAGGTCAAGGGCTGACCCGCCGGCACTGAGCGAGGGGCCCCGACCGTCATCGGTCGGGGCCCCTCGTCGCAGTCTCAGCGTGGAACGGTCACGAGCGGACCGGCCCGGAGAGTGGCCGCGGCGTCACGCTGGTGGAGCCCGGCCTGACCCACGCCGCGTTGTCGGTGGTCAGGCGCGCCCCGCAGGCGCTGCAGGACTCGCCCTGCGTGCTCTCCTGCCCACAGCTGCGGCAGATCACGCGCAAGTGGCCCGACGCCTCCGCGGGCGGATCGTGCTTCTCGGCCCAGAGGGCGTAGGCGTGGAGCACCGGCAGTGCGTCCGCGCCGGCCTCGGTGAGCCGATAGTCGTAGCGGGGCCTGGCGCCGTCGCGGTAGGGCTCGCGCACCACGAGACCCGCCTCGATCATGTCGGCGAGGCGCTTCGTGAGCACGTTGTCGGCGGCACCGGTGCGGTCGCGCAGCTCGTCGAAGCGGCTGGCCCCGGCGAACAGCTCACGCAGGACCAGCAGGACCCACGGGTCGCCGAGGACGTGGATCCCCCGTGCCATGGGGCACGCCTTGCCTGACCAGTCCGAGCGCAGCACCACGAGGCCTCACCTTCCTTCGGAGTCGATGCTACTCACTTGCTTCAAGCAAGTCACCCTTCTAGGCTGCCACCGTGACCGACTCCCTCCGCGCCAGCCACCGCTCCGGCGGCACCTTCCTGCCCGCCGTCGCCGTGAGCTGCGCCGCCGTGCTGATCGCGATGGACCTGTTCGTCATCAACCTCGCCTTCGAGGCCATCAGCTCGGACTTCCCGGAAGCCGCTCCCCAGACGATGTCGTGGGTGATCAACGCCTACGCGGTGGTCTTCGCGGCACTCCTCGTGCCGGCGGGACGCCTGGCCGACAAGTACGGACGCCGGAAGCTCTTCCGGCTCGGGCTCTCGGTCTTCGCCGTGGGCGCCCTCGGCGCCGCGCTCTCGGGCGACGTCTTCGTGCTCATCGCGGCACGCGGGCTGCAGGGCATGGGAGCAGCCCTCTTCGTCCCGACCGGGCTGGCCCTCCTGCTGGCCTCGTCCCCCGTCTCGCGCCACACGTCGATGCTGGCGGTGTGGACCGCCGTGGGGTCGGTGGCCGCCGCGGGCGGTCCGATCCTGGGTGGCGCGCTGACGCAGGTGAACTGGCGGTGGATCTTCCTCATCAGCCTTCCGGTGATCCTCGTCGCGCTGGCCACGTCGGTCACCCTGGCGGAGACTCCGAAGAAGGAGACGCGGGTACCCGACCTGGCGGGCTCGGCGCTGCTCGCCGTGAGCGTTGGCACGCTGGTCGCGGGCCTGTCGTACGTCCGGGACCGCGGCCTCACCGACCCCGGACTCCTCGCGCTGTTCGCCGTCTCCGCGATCGCCCTGGCGTGGTTCACGCGCCGGTGCATGACGCAGCCCGTGCCCGCCCTGGACCTGAGCGTGTTCAAGGACGCGACGTTCGCCTGGGCGACGTTCGGCATCGCGACCTACTTCGTCGGCTTCGCGATCCTGCTGCTCGGCGGAAGCCTCATGCTGACCCGCGTCTGGGCCCTGGATCCCCTGACCGCCGGACTGATCTTCTCGCTCGGGCCCCTGACGGCAGGCGTCACCGCCGTGACGATGGGTCGCACCGACATGTCCCCGCGGCTGCTGGCCGCGGTGGGTGGCCTGCTCCTCGCGCTGGCCGGCCTCTTGTGGCTCGTGCTCCTCGACACGCAGACGACCTCGCTCCCGGTGTTCTTCGCGGGAATGGTCGTCTCGGGACTCGGGGCGGGCTCCGGACAGGTCGGCTTCCTCGCGGCGGGCACCAGCCGGCTGGAGTCCTCGGAGTTCGCTGCGGGAACGGGCATCATCAACACCGCGCGTCAGGTCGGCTCCGCCCTCGGCGTCTCGATACTGGTGGCGATCACCGGCGCGAGCGTGCTGGTCGACGACTTCAGCGGGGCGTGGCTCGCCGTGACGATCGCGAGCCTCGTGGCGACCGGTACGACGGTGTTCATGCGCCCGGCGCACGACCCCCTCAGCGTCTAGGCGGACACGTCACCGGGCGCGCGTCACCGACGGCGCCAGCTCGAGATCCGGCGCGATCTCCCCCAGGAGGTCGCGGACGCGGGCGTCGAGGTCGGCGATGATCCGGTGCACGGTGGTCTCGTCCTGGCCGCCCGGGTCGTCGACCGGCCAGTCACGGTAGGTGACGCCGGGGACGTACGGGCACTCCTCGCCGCAGCCGAGCGTGATGGCCAGGTCGCTGGCGGCGATCATCTCGCGCGTCAAGTGCTTCGGGCGCTCGCGCGAGGTGTCCAGACCGAGTTGCTCGAGCGCGGCGGCGACCTCCGGGTGCACGTGCTCGCCCGGCTGCGTGCCCGCCGAGAGCGCGACGACGCGGCCCTGGGCGTAGTGCTCGGTCAGCAGGCGCGCCGCCACGGAGCGTCCGCCGTTGCGGACGCAGGCGAAGACGACCTGGGGCTGGTGCGTTGCGGTCATGGGGTGACTCCTTGGCGGGTGTCGGGGAAGAAGCGGCGCGCCCACAGGCTGACGTAGACGAGCCCGACGAGGACGGGAACCTCGATCAGCGGCCCGACGACGCCGGCCAGGGCCTGACCGCTGGTGGCGCCGTAGACCGCGATGGCCACGGCGATGGCGAGCTCGAAGTTGTTGCCGGCCGCGGTGAACGCGATCGTGGTCGAGCGGGCGTAGCCCAGCCCCGCGAGGCGCGCGAGCCACAGCGAGCCCGCCCACATGATCGCGAAGTAGAGCACGAGCGGGACTGCGATCCGCGCGACGTCGAGCGGCTGGCGGGTGATCTGGTCGCCCTGGAGCGCGAACAGCAGCACGATGGTGAACAGCAGGCCGTAGAGCGCCCACGGCCCCAGCCTCGGCAGGAAGCGCTCCTCGTACCACTGCCGTCCGCGGCGGCGCTCCCCCACGACGCGCGTGAGGTAGCCGGCCGCCAGCGGGATGCCCAGGAACACCAGCACGCTCCCGGCGATCTGCCACGGCGAGACGTCCAGGCCCGCGGAGGACAGGCCCAGCCAGCCCGGCAGCACGTCGAGGTAGAACCAGCCCAGCAGGGCGAACGCGAGCACCTGGAAGACCGAGTTGACGGCCACCAGGACCGCCGCCGCCTCACGGTCGCCGCACGCGAGGTCGTTCCAGATGATCACCATCGCGATGCAGCGGGCGAGCCCCACGATGATGAGGCCGGTGCGGTACTCGGGCAGGTCGGGCAGCAGCAGCCAGGCGAGCGCGAACATCAGCGCCGGCCCGATCAGCCAGTTGAGCACCAGCGACAGCACCATCGTGCGGGTGTCGCGGGCGACCGCGCCGACCTCGTCGTACCGGACCTTGGCCAGCACCGGGTACATCATCACGAGCAGGCCGACGGCGATCGGCAGCGACACCGACCCGATCGTCACCGCATCGAGCGCCGTCGCCACCCCGGGAACGGCCCTGCCGAGGACCAGTCCGGCGAGCATCGCCAGGCCGATCCAGACCGGCAGGAAGCGGTCGAGCGTGGACAGCCGCTGTCCGACCGGCGCCTCCACCGTCATGCGGTCGGCTTCGTGGCGCGGACGATGGCCCCGTGCATCCCCGGCACGGCCTCGTGGGTGAACTCGACCTCGGCATCGACGAATCCGACCGCGGCGAGGCCGTCGAGGTACTCCGAGCGCGACAGGGCGCCGGCGATGCAGCCGACGTACGAGCCGCGATCGGCCCGCGCGCCCGCGTCGAGGTGGTCCTCGGCGACGACGTCGGAGATGCCGATCCGCCCGCCGGGCACCAGCACGCGGTACATCTCCGCGATCACCCTCGGCTTGTCGACCGACAGGTTGATGACGCAGTTCGAGATCACCACGTCGACCGACGCGTCGGGCAGCGGCACGTCCTCGATGGTGCCCTTGAGGAACTCCACGTTGGTCGCGCCGGCCTTGGCGGCGTTCTGGCGGGCCAGGTCGAGCATCTCCTCGGTCATGTCCACGCCGTAGGCGAACCCGGACTCACCCACGCGACGGGCCGAGAGCAGCACGTCGATGCCGCCACCGGAGCCGAGGTCGAGCACGCGCTCCCCCTCGGCCAGCGCGGCGACGGCCGTGGGGTTGCCACAGCCGAGGCTGGCCGCGACGGCCTCCGCCGGCAGCTCCTGCTGCTGGTCGGTGTCGTAGAGCACCGCGCCGAAGGACTCGTCGACATCCACGGCCCCGCCGCAGCACGACGAGCCGCCACAGCCGTCTCCCTCGACCTTCAGGGCGGCCTCGGCGTACCGGGCGCGCACCTCCTCCTGGACTTCCTGCGGGGACTTCTGCGTGGTGGTCATGACCGCTCCTCGGGCTCCGTGCATCCATGTCGTATCGGCGGATGTCGATGTATCGAGATTCTTCGATGTATCGACGTTTGTCAATACGTCTGGCAGGATGGGTCCATGACCACGCGCACGGCACTCCCCCTGCTGGACGACGGCGCCTGCTGCTCCCCCGTGACCGGCGGCGTGCTCGATGCCGAGGAGGCGCAGCGCCTCGCGAAGATGTTCAAGGCGCTCGGCGACCCCACGCGCGTCCGGCTGCTGTCGATCATCGCGGCCGGCGCGGACCGCGAGGCCTGCATCTGCGACCTGACCGAGCCGGTCGGACTCTCCCAGCCCACGGTCTCGCATCACATGAAGCAGCTGGTCGACGCCGGCCTCGTGACGCGCGAGCAGCGAGGCCGCTGGGCCTTCTACCGCGTGGTCGACGAGACCCTCGCGTCGCTCGGCGCCGCCCTCACGCCCTAGTCCGGGCCGTCAGGCCGCCCGAGCCGCGAGCGTCGCGCCTGCCGTCGCAGCGGCCTCCTCGGCGGCCTTGCGCATCATCGACGCCATCTCGGTGAACTCGTCGAGAGCCGGGTTCACGCCGACGAGGGTGAACTCGCGCTCGACCACGGTCAGGTCGGCGCCCCAGATGTCGACGAGGATGCGGCGCAGGAAGTCGGTGTTGTGGTCCCAGCCCTCGCGCGGGGTGCCGGGTCCGTAGGCGCCGCCACGGGTGGTCACCAGGACCGTCGGCGTCCCCTCGAGCAGCCGCGTGCCCTGCGGCGCGCCGGCCAGGGCGACGTCGATCCAGGTCTTGGCGTGCTGGGAGATGCCGAAGTTGTAGAGCGGCAGCGCGAGGACGGCCATCGAGGCCTGCTGCAGCTCGGCGGCCACCTGGCCGGCGACGACGATCGCCTCGCGCTGGGCGGGACTGCGGTTCTCCTCCGGAGTGAAGCCACCGCCGACGGCTCCCGCCCAGACGTCGGCCGGCAGCGGCTCCCGTCCGAGGTGACGGCGCACCACCGGCACCTCGGGGCGGGCGGCGACGAACTCGTCGACCACGACGTCGGCCAGCGCACTGCTGGCGGACATCGGGCCCTGGATGCTGGCATCGACACGAAGCAGGGACATGGGTTCTCCTCAGGTGAACTTGAATGTTCAAGTCAGTCTACGCATTCGACTTGAATGTTCAAGTGACCGGGTAGACTTCTCCTGTGATCAACGACACGAGCGCCACCGAGACCGACGTGCCGTGGCTGAGCGACGACCAGCAGCAGCAGTGGCGCTCGCTGTTCGGCATGCTCGCGACCCTGCCGACCGCGATCGACGCACAGCTCAAGCGGGACGCCGGTGTGAACACCTACGAGTACCAGGTGCTCGCCACCCTGTCGCAGTCCCCCGGCCACACGATCGGTCTGTCGGTGCTGGCAGAGGAGGCGCGCGGCTCGCTCTCGCGACTCTCACACGCGCTCACGCGCCTGGAGAAGGCCGGCTGGGTCGAGCGGTGCCCCGCGGAGACCGGCGGCCGCCGCATGCGCGCCCGACTCACCGAGTCCGGCCTGGCGAAGATCGAGGCCATCGCGCCCGCGCACGTGCGCGAGGTGCGCCGCCTCGTGATCGACGTACTCACCGACGAGCAGCTGACGGTGCTCGGCGATGCGGCCCGCGCGATCGCCGCGGCGGCCCAGGAGCGCACGGCCGAGACCTGCACCGAGGACGCCACCTGCTGAACCGCCCCGCGTGGACGGGGCTCGGTGCCAAGGTGTCGCCAGGGACCAGCGCCCGGCCGTGCTGTCCGTCCAGCCGGAGTCGCGGCGCTCGCTAGTCGGACGGAGGACTGGCCGACGGGCTCGCGGTGGCGGAGGTGCGGCCCGGGGACTCCTCGTCGGCCTCCTGAGCCTCGGCGATCGCCTTCTCCAGCGCCGTGATCGTGGCCGCGTCGACGGTGCCGGTCGGCTCGACGTCGAGCTCGTCCTGGAAGTCCTCGAGGGCCTCGGTCAGCTCGGGCGTCCACTCCCCGTCGACCGGCCCGTCCCAGAATCCGGCGAGCCTGAGGGTCTGCTGGAGCGCGGCCGTGGAGGCCGTGTCCTCCTGGGCGCTCGCCCCGCCCTGCGCGGCGAGGTCGGCCTGGAGCGCGGCAGCGGTCGCCTTGTCGACCACTCCGGTCACCGGCAGGCCGCTGGCCTCCTGCAGGGCCTTGACGGCGTCGACCGTCGCCGGGCCGTAGACGCCGTCGACCTCGCCGTCGAAGTGACCCGCCTCGGACAGCGACCGTTGGAGCGTCGTGGTGTACTCGCGAACCGCGGACTCGGCCTGCACCGCCTGCTCGTCGGTGAGGCAGCCGGCATCCGCGAAGAGCCGCAACCACGACAGCTCGAGGGCCACGGCGGCGGCGTTGAACTGCTCCGATGCCTGCGCCAGCGGGGTCGCGTCCGTGATGCCCTCCTGCGCGGTGGCGAACTGCGACTCCGCCTGCTCGACGCGATCGACCGTGGCTGCGGGCGCCAGCGGGTCGGGACTGCTCGACGCCGGGGCCGTGGTCTTCGCGGACGGGTCCTTCGCGACGGCCAGCGCCGCCTCGGCCTCGGCCAGCTCCTGCCTCGCGTCCGCGACGGCCCGCTGCGCGTCGACGGCCGCCTCCGCCCCGTCCATCGCCTCGGCGCGGGGCTGCTCGAGCTCGGCCCCCGCGTCCCGGACGTCGCCGACGGTGGTGGTGGTCTCGGTCAGCACGTCGCCGTAGCGGTCGAGCGAGGTGATGTAGTCCTCGCTCGCGTCGCAGAATTCCTCGGACTGCTCCGCAAATTCGGCCTTCGCGTCGGCGAGGGCCTTCTCCTTGGCCTGGACGCGGGCCTCCGCAGCCTTCACCGGATCGTCTCCGTCACCCTCGCCACAGCCCGCCAGGGTGAGCATCAGCGCTGCACCTGCCGCGGCGAGTGCCACCGGCGTGCGAAGAAGGCGGGCGTCTCGTCGTCTCGCGACTCGTGGCATGGCGGGCCTCCTGGCTTCCGCGGTCAACGTAGCGGGCCCGGGGACCTTCGACAACGGTCCTGCGGGATGAGGTCGCCTGCCCCCGTCGTGAACTAGCGTCGGGACTCCGCGCTCCATCCACCCGAGGAGAACCCATGTCAGAGAACCAGAACACCGACGCCGAGACCACGAGCGAGACCGAGGTCGTCGCCGCGGCCGTCACCGACGGCGCGTACACGCTCTTCATCGCCGACTTCTCCGACACCAGCACCGCCTGGCAGGCCTACGAGTCGCTCAAGTCGGTGGAGGACGGTCGTTCGGTGGAGCTCGAGGGAGTCATCGTCGTGAAGCGGGAGGCCGACGGCAAGCTGGAGATCCAGAAGGCCACCGACCACAGCACCCGACGCGGCCTCACCTGGGGACTGGTCGGCGGAGTGGCCCTGGGCCTGGTCTTCCCGCCCTCGATCATCGGGAGTGCCGCTGCGGTGGGCGCCATGGGCGCGGCGGTGGGCAAGGCCCGTCAGCTGCGCAACCGCAGCGAGCTGTCCGACGAGCTGGAGGCCGCCATCCAGCCGGGACACTCAGGGATCGTGGCGCTCGTCTCGGACCCCGGTGCCGTCGAGATCCGCAAGGCCCTCGCGCTCGCCGACGCCATCGTGGAGTCCGCGGTCGACGACGTGGCGGCCCGCGACATCAAGGCCGCGGCGAAGGAAGCCGAGTCCGACTCGGAGAGCGAGAAGGCCTGAGCCACGGCGGCCTGATCAGCGTGAGGGCGTAGGACGCAGCGAACGCGCCACGAACCGACGACGGACTCCGCCGCAGGCGACTCGCACGGTCCATCGCAAGACCTCCCTCACTGCCGGATCCGGTAGCGCAAACCTTCCAGCATCCGCATGCTCACCGCAGCAGGATGCGGATATCGGGACACGAGCACACCTTGGCGCGGATGGGGCACAATGCGGTCGTGCCCCACGTGCTTGACCTCGCGTCCCGAAGCTTCTGGCAGCTCACGGGCCGTCGCGTCGATCTCGACGGCTCCGAGCAGTGGCTGGATGCGCCGGTGAGCTCCTCGGCACGGGTGGGCACGGAGTGGATCGGCGCGGAGGCAGCACGGCACGGCGGCGTGCTGGGAGCTGATGACCCCGACGCCGGACTGCTGCCGTCCATGTCCGTCCTGGACGGTCCCGGATTCGCGGCGGACCGGCTGAACCCGTTGATCCGCGACTTCTACGAGCACACCTCGACGTGGCGGATGGACGTGTGGTCAGGATGGACCCCAGTGTTCTGGCCGGCCGGCGAGATGGTCTCGCGGTTGTGGGGCCGTCGCGTCGAGCAGCTTGCCCTGCCGATGCGTCCGCTCGACGTCGCGCACGGCATGGACAGCCGCGTCACGCCGGTACGAAACCACGACGGCGTCCAGATCGCGTCCGCCTGGACTCGAACCCTGCGCGAGAGCGGTCGGACGGTGTTCAGCGGCGCCTACTCCGCGCGGACGCTCCCGGGTGCCGAGAGCCCGAGCGTCCATGTGGCGTTCCCTCTGGAGTCAGGCAACCTCCAGGTGTTCCTGCGCCCTTCGGTCACCGCCGACGGAGGACTCCTCCTGGAGTCGCCTCGCGGCAGCTTCGGGGAGAACGGAGCCTACGTCGTCGTACGCGGAGCCGGCGCGCACGCGGCACGAGTCCCGCTGCACGAGACGTTCCGCGTCTACGTCGATCCGCACGGAGTGCTGCGCACTGACCACGAGCTGCGGGTCTGGGGTGCAGCGGCCCTGCGACTGCACTACAGGCTGGACCGTGCGTCATGACGATCCACAGCTTTCACCTCGCCGAGGTCTCTCGCAGGACTGGAGCCAGGGCGCTGCTGCGCCCGCCCACACCGGCCACCGCGCCAGGACTCGATCACCTCGAGTGCCTGTCGCTCATGCGGCTCGGCGCGCCGGTGGTGTCGCCCGACCGACTTCAGCTGCGAAGGCTGGCCGTCTTCGCGCAGTGGCAGGAGGAAGCGGCCCTCGATCGGTTCCTGGTCCGCGACCCGCTGGGCCCCTCCCTCGCCGCCGGATGGCACGTGCGGATGGAGTACCTGCGCCGCTGGTCGAGCCTTGCCGCGTTTCCCGGGCTGCCTGTTCGATCCGGCACCTGGGATCAGGACAAGCAGGTCGTGGCGGTCACACTGGCCCGGATGCGGACGCCGGAGATTCCTCGCTTTCTCCGCCACGGCAGGCCCGTGGAGCGCCTCGTTCGCGACCATCCCGGCGTCAGTCTCGCCGTCGCCGCCTTTCGTCCACCACGGACGATCTCGACCTTCACGGTCTGGCACAGCACGCGTCAGATGCTGGAGATGGTTCACGGTCGCTCGAGCGTGCCCGACCCGACGCGGCACGCGGATGCCATGCGCGAACGCGAACGCCGCGACTTCCACCATGAGTTCGCGACCTTTCGATTCCGGCCGCTGTCCGAGCACGGTTCCTGGGATGGCGCCACCGGCCTCGTGCCCGACTCGCACGCCCTCTAGCGCACTCATCCCGTAACGGAAGCGGAGAGGCCAGCCGCACCGGATCTTGGTACCAAGGTGCCGCCGGGGCGACCCGAAGGTCGAAAGATGGGTGGCACCCGGGGCCCCCACCGAGCGTGAAAAAGGCCCCCGATCCGAGGATCGGGGGCCTTTTCGCTGGTAGCCCCGACGGGATTCGAACCCGCGCTACCGCCTTGAGAGGGCGACGTGCTAGGCCGCTACACAACGGGGCCAGCGATGAGAAACGCTACCAGATCGACTCCAGTGCGTCCTCGCTGGGGTACTAGGACTCGAACCTAGAATGGCGGTACCAGAAACCGCTGTGTTGCCAATTACACCATACCCCATGGGGGTATCGGATCCCTGCCTCGCGGCAGCGCTCCGAACCAAGAGATGACTTTACCGGACACCTCCCCGACTGCCCAAACCGGGCCGCGCGAGTCGCCGTCTCCGACGGCTCACCCCAAGGCGGAGCGCCGGATCTTCCCCGTGGCCGTCCGCGGGAGCTCCGCCACGAACTCCACCTCACGCGGGTACTTGGTCGGCGCCAGGATCGAGCGGCTGAACTCGATGAGCTCGTACTCCGACACGGAGGCGTCGGGCTCGAGCACCACGTACGCCTTCGGCGACTGCCCGCGGTACTGGTCGGGGATGGCGACGACCGCGGCCTCGCGGACGTGCGGGTGGGTCATCAGCGCCGCCTCGATCTCGCGCGGCCAGACCTTGAAGCCGCTCGCGCTGATCATGTCCTTGCTGCGATCGATCACGTAGAACCACCCGTCGGGGTCCATGAAGCCCACGTCACCGGTCCGGAGCCTGCCACCGCCGAACACCTCCGCCGTGGAGATCGGCTTGTCCAGGTAGCCCGCGGCCACCTGAGGCCCCGACACGACGATCTCCCCCACGGCGCCGGCCGGCAGCTCGGCACCGTCCTCGCCCACGATGCGGACCGTCGTGTGGTGGACCGGGATCCCGATCGAGAGCGTGCGGGTGTCCTCGTCCACCGGCGTCCGCAGCCCCCGCGGCACGGCCGCCACGGCCGACGTCGCCTCCGTGAGGCCGTACACGTTGTGGATCGGCCGGCCGAAGCGCTTCCCCAGCCGTTCGGCGACGCCGGGTTCGATGGGCGCGCCACCGGACCAGAGCTCGCGGAAGCTCGCGAAGTCCTCTGCACTGACGTCCGGCAGGTCCGCCAGGCCGATGTAGGCCGTGATCACCGCGATCGTGAACTCGGGACGATGGCGGCGGATCGCCTCGATGATGAGCTCAGGGCGTACCCGGTGGGTCAGCACCAGGGTGCCCCCGATCCGCAAGGTGAGCGCGACGTGCCCGATCAGGCCGGTCACGTGGAAGATCGGACTCAGACCCAGGACGACGGCACCGTCCCGCAGACGGGCCCACTGCCGGTACACCGATGCGCCGAACTCCAGGTTCGCGTGCGAGTTGACGGTGAACTTCGACATCCCCGTCGTCCCCGACGTCGGCACGAACACCGCCGGTGCCTGCGGATCGACCGTCACGCGGACGCGATCCGCCGGGGCCGCCACGATGCGGGCGAAGGACGTGGCCGCATCCTCGGCCCCGAAGGCGGCCACCGAGGCGTCGCCGAAGTCCGACTGGGACGTCACGATCACCGGCAGGTCACGCAGCCGCGACACCCGGGAGCCGTGCAGGTGGATCAGCTCGTCGAGGATCACGACGGCGTCGGCGCCGCACTCGTCGAGGAGGTGGCTGAGCTCGGGCGAGGTGGCCAGCGGAGACAGGGGCGCGGCGACGGCTCCGAGTCTCCACGCAGCCACCATCGCGACGAGGAAGGCCGGGTTGTTCTGCAGCAGCAGCGCCACCGTGGACCCGGGGCCCAGTCCCGCGCTGCGCAGGTGGGCCGCCAGGGCGTCGGCCATGGTGTCGAGCTCGCCGTAGGTGATCGCTCCCTCGAAGTAGCGAACCGCGATCCGGCCCGGGTGCCGCGCGACCGTGGCGTCGAAGTGGTCCATCAGGGTCGTGCCCGAGGTGTCGAGCTCGACGTCGCCCTCGGGGTACCACGCGACCCACGGCCGCTGGCCGTCCGCGCTCATGGCTCCTGCCCTCGCGGTCCCGGGGTGAGCACCGGGTCGGTCGGTAGAGTCCGCTGTGTGACGCAGTCGCCCGGAACTCCCACCGTCGGCGTCGCGATCAGGCGGGCTCGCCAGGCCGCCGGCATCACGCTGCGGGACCTCGCCGGCTCCATCCAGGTCAGCGCCGGGACGATGAGCGCGATCGAGAACGACAAGGTGGGCGTCAGCATCGCTCGCCTCTCGCAGATCGCCTCGGCGCTGGGCACCGAGACCGCCCATCTGGTCATGCAGCCTCCATCGCGAGCACCGGCGGGGTCCGCGCCGCAGGAGCGGTCGCGTCCATGGCGCGCCTCGTCGACGATCCGCCTGGACAACGTTACCGCCGCCGCCGTCACGGTGTTCCACGAAGCGGGGTACCACGGAGCGACCATGCGGGCGATCGCGGCGACGGCCCAGCTGAGCGTCGCCGGCGTCTACCACCACCACCGGAGCAAGCACAGCATCCTGGTGTCCGTCTACGACCTGCTGCTCGACGAGCTGCAGGCGCGCGTCGCCGCGGCCGCCGCCGACGGCACGTCGCCCCACGATCGCGTGGTGAACATCGTCGAGGCGGTCAGCGTCTTCCGCGACCAGCATCCTGAGCTCTCGAGCGTGGCCGACTCGGAGCTTCGCAGCCTCGACGAGCCCGAGAGCAGTCGCATCACCGCTCGCAGCCGCACCATCTACGACACGCTGAGGGTTCATGCCGACGAGGCCCTGAACACGTCGGCCGCCGCCCCGATGTCGGCAGACGAGTTCAGCGCAGCCGTCCTGCGCCTCGCTGGGGTCTCGTGGCTGATCCCGCCCGGGATCCGAGGCAGAAGCGCCCTTCCTGTGACTCTCGCCCAGGCAGTCCTGCGGCCCTGACGAATGCCCCGAGTTCAGGTCCGCTGAACTGAACAACTGAACTCGGTGGCGACGGTTTTGTCGCCTGGCGAGCCGTGATTAATGTTCCTTGCGTCACACCCGAACGGTCGTTCGCTGTGTTCAGCACCAGGGTTCAGCCCCAAGCGAGCACCGTCCGACCAGGTCACGAGGATCCCCCGATGCCCGACTCCGTCACCCCGACCCGTCCCCCGTGGCTCTCCGGCTACCCGGACGGCAAGCCGGCGACCATCACGCCCGAGTACGGCACGTGCCTGGAGATGTTCTCCGCCGCCGTCGCCCGAAGCGCCGACGCACCCGCCATCCGCTACTTCGACGGCATCCTCACCTACGCGGAGGTCGACTCCCTGACCGACGCCATGGCGGCAGCACTGGTCGAGCGTGACTTCCGTCCTGGCGACCGGCTGGCCCTCTACCTCCAGAACGACCCGGCCTTCCTGCTCGGCCTGGTCGCGGCATGGAAGGCCGGCGGCATCGCCGTCCTCATCAACCCGATGAACAAGCAGCGCGAGGTCGACAACCTGCTACGCGATTCCGGTGCCGTTGCCCTGCTCACCCTCGACGACCTCTACGACTCGGTGGCTCGCGAGGTCGTGGAGTCCGGGCGGACCTCCGTCTCCACGGTGATCACGACGTCGGCGACCGACTTCCAGAGCCGGAACGACGCACGCGTGCTCGACTCCGACCCCGTCGACACGAACGGGACACTGCGCCTCACCGATCTCGCGACGACGCACGCCGGACGCCGTGCCCCCTCCCCCGACCTGGACCGCGACAGCGTCGCCGTCCTCACCTACACCTCGGGCACGACCGGCCTGCCCAAGGGCGCCATGAACACCCACGGCGCCATGGCGTTCAACACGCAGGTCTACCGCGACTGGATGGATCTTCCCGAGGGTGCCGGCGTCCTGGCCATCGCGCCGCTGTTCCACATCACCGGACTCGTCGGGCACGCCACCCTCTCGATGCTGCTTGCTGGACCACTGGTCCTGACGCACCGCTTCGAGCCGCACTCGATGCTCGACGCGATCCGCGAGCACCGCCCCTTCTTCACGATCGGCGCGATCACCGCACTGGTCGCCCTGACCAGCGCCGGCGGCGCGACGCGTGACGACTTCACGTCCCTCGAGGTCGTCTACTCCGGCGGTGCGCCGATCCCACCCGCGGTGGCCGACCGCATCGAGGAGGAGTTCGGGTTCTACGCCCACAACTTCTACGGGATGACGGAGACGACGTCGCCCACGCACGGCGTCCCGCGCGGCCTGCGGGCCCCCGTCGACCCGGTCTCCGGAGCCCTCGCGGTCGGCTTTCCGGTCTTCAACACGCACGTGCGCGTGGTCGACGAGGCCGGCGTCGAGGTCCCCGTCGGGGAGATCGGCGAGTTCGCCACCTCGGGCCCGCAGGTCATCCCCGGCTACTGGAGGAATCCTGAGGCCACCGCGGAGGCGATCGTCGACGGAGAGCTCCGCACCGGGGACATGGGCTTCATGGACGCGGACGGCTGGTTCTTCATCGTCGACCGCAAGAAGGACATGATCATCGCCTCCGGCTACAAGGTGTGGCCACGCGAGGTCGAGGACGTGCTCTACTCGCACCCGGCCGTCAAGGAGGCCGCGGTCGTCGGCGTCGCGCACGAGTACCGCGGCGAGACGGTGAGGGCCTTCGTCGCCCTGCACGCCGGCGCCCACACGACCTCGGATGAGCTCATCGCGTTCTGCAAGGAGCGGATGGCCGCCTACAAGTACCCGCGCGAGGTGCAGATCCTCGACCGCCTCCCCCAGTCCGTCACCGGCAAGATCCTGCGTCGCGAGCTGCGCTGACGCCTCGCGTGGGCTCCTGCCCACGCCCCGACTCACTCGACTCAACCACTTCAGAAAGGCCCGGGTCATGACCGACCTCAAGACCGCCGAGATCGCCGGCGCACGCAAGAAAGCCGTATCCGCCGCCGGCATCGGCAACTTCGTCGAATGGTTCGACTTCGGCATCTACGCCCAGTTCATCACCATCATCGGCATGAAGTTCTTCCCCAGTGACAACCCGACGGCGTCGCTCCTGTCCGGCTTCGCGGCCTTCGCCGTGGGCTTCCTGGCCCGGCCGATCGGCGGCGTCATCTTCGGCAACATCGGCGACCGCGTCGGCCGACGCGCCGCCCTGTCGGGCGCCGTCCTGCTGATGTCCGCCGCGACCGTCGCGATCGGCCTGACCCCGAGCTACGCGACCATCGGGCTGCTCGCCCCGGTCCTGCTCGTGGCCTGGCGCATCCTGCAGGGCCTCTCGGCCGGCGGCGAGTACGCGGGCTCGAGCAGCTTCATCATCGAGTACGCGCCCTCGAACCGTCGTGCGCTGTTCGGCTCGGTCAACCCGGTCTCGGTCGCGCTCGGCACCGCCGCCGGCGCCTCGGTGGGCCTCATCGTCACGCAGGCGATGGACACGGCGAGCCTGGAGAGCTGGGGCTGGCGCATCCCGTTCCTCATCGCCGGCCCGGTCGGCCTGGTCGGCCTGTACCTGCGCCTGAAGATCCAGGAGACCCCCGAGTTCGAGGCGGTCAAGGAGGCGGCTCGCGAGGCCGTGCACCCGCCGATCGTCCGCGCCTTCCAGGACGGCCTGAAGCCCATGGTGGTGCTGTTCGCCTGGTCGATGGTCACGGCCGTCAGCTTCTACCTGCTCGGCGGCTACATGGTGGCCTACAACACCGAGGAGCTCGGACTCGAGCGCTCGGACGCCCTGACGTCGTACATCGTCGCGCTCGTGGTCTTCGCCATCGCCTGCCCCATCGCGGGTCTGGCGGCCGACCGCTGGGGCCGTCGCCCCGTGGGCATCGTGGCCGCCGTGGGCCTCGGCGTCGTCGCCATCCCGTCGTTCCACATCATGGGCGCGGGCGGCCTGGGCAGCGCGATGCTGGGCCAGAGCCTGTACGCGATCTTCGCCGGCAGCGTCGCCCTCGTCACCCCGGTGCTGATGGTGGAGCTGTTCAAGCCGGAGATCCGCTACACGGCCAGCGCCCTGGCGTACAACATGGCGTTCGCCCTGCTCGGCGGCACCGCACCGCTCGTCGCAACCTGGCTGATCGCCCGGACCGGGGACCCGATCTCGCCGGCGTACTACGTCGTCCTGTTCGCCGCGGTGGGCCTGGTGGCCGTGCTGGTCGGGCTCAAGGGCTACTACGCGAAGGACAACATCCGCTCGCTGCAGATGGGCACGGAGGCCGACCGCGTCTGACCCACCCACTGAACGACGACGCGGTCCGTCCCCTCGGGGGCGGACCGCGTCGTCGTCGGTGCGGGGTCTAGAGCACCGCGTCCAGACGGGCCAGGGAGGCCTCGCGTCCCAGCAGTTCCATCGACTCGAACAGCGGCGGGGAGATGCGGCGACCGGTGACAGCGACGCGCACCGGGCCGAACGCGAGACGCGGCTTGAGGCCGCGCTCCTCGACCAGGGCCTGGCGCAGGGCCGCCTCGATCGACTCGGTGGTCCACTCCCCCAGTCCGGCCAGCGCCTCGCGGGCCGCCTTGGCGACCTCGAGGCCGTCCTCGTTGAGCTGCTTCGCGGCGTCGTCGGGGTCGACGGCGAACTCCTCGCCGGCGAACAGGAACGCGAGCATCTCGGCGGCCTCGGTCAGCAGGTTGCTGCGCTCCTGCACCAGCGGTGCCGCCTGCGCGACGAGGTCGACGTCGACGCCCTCAGGCAGGTACGGCAGCAGCCGCTGCACGAACTCCTCGGGCGACAGCAGGCGCACGTGGTCGCCGTTGATCGCCTCGCACTTCTTCAGGTCGAAGCGTGCGGGGTTCGGGTTGACCCGCTCCACCTCGAACGCCGCCACCATCTCCTCGAGCGAGAAGATGTCGCGGTCCTCGGCGATCGACCAGCCGAGCAGTGCGAGGTAGTTCAGCAGGCCCTCGGGCAGGAAGCCCTGGTCGCGGTAGCCGAGCAGGTTCGACTCGGGGTCGCGCTTCGAGAGCTTCTTGTTGCCCGAGCCCATCACGTACGGCAGGTGGCCGAAGCGCGGGGTGAAGCCCGAGCCCACGCCGATTTCGGCGAACGCCTCGTACAGCGCCATCTGGCGCGGGGTGGACGACAGAATGTCCTCGCCGCGCAACACGTGGGTGATCCCCATCAGCGCGTCGTCGACGGGGTTGGTCAGCGTGTACAGCGGCTGGCCGTTCGCGCGGACGATGACGAAGTCCTGCACGTTCTCGGCGCCGAAGGTGATCTCCCCGCGGACGAGGTCGTCGAAGGTCCAGTCGCGCTCGGGCATCTTGAAGCGAATGACCGCCTGGCGGCCCTCGGCCTCGTACGCCGCCTGCTGCTCGGGCGTGAGGTCGCGGTGCAGGCCGTCGTAGCCGCTCGGGCGGCCGGCGGCGCGCGCGGCGTTGCGGCGCTCCTCCAGCTCCTCGGCGGTGTCGTAGGCCTTGTACGCGAAGCCGGCGTCCATCAGGCGCTGCGCGACGTCGGCGTAGACGTCCATGCGCTGGCTCTGGCGGTACGGACCGTTCGGGCCGCCGACCTCGACGCCCTCGTCCCAGTCCAGGCCCAGCCACCGCATGACGTCGAGCAGCAGGTCGTAGGACTCCTGCGAGTCGCGGCTGGCGTCGGTGTCCTCGATGCGGAACACGAAGCGGCCGCCGTGGTGGCGCGCGAACGCCCAGCTGAACAGCGCGGTGCGCGCCATCCCCACGTGCGGGTTGCCGGTCGGGGACGGGCAGAACCGGGCGACCACGTCGCTGCCGGTCGCGGTCGTCCAACGGGTCTCAGTCATCTGCCACCACCGGGTTCGTCAGGGTGCCCAGGCCGTCGATCGTCACGGCCACGTGGTCGCCGGCCTGCATGGGGCCGACGCCGTCGGGCGTGCCGGTGAGGACGACGTCGCCGGGCAGGAGGGTCATGAAGCTGGTCACGTACTGCAGGATCGTGGT
Source organism: Aeromicrobium choanae (assembly GCF_900167475.1). NCBI lineage: Bacteria > Bacillati > Actinomycetota > Actinomycetes > Propionibacteriales > Nocardioidaceae > Aeromicrobium > Aeromicrobium choanae. The sequence continues at coordinate 409,557 of NZ_LT796768.1, forward strand.
GACGTCGAAGACCATGTCCGACGTACGCCCGTCCTGCTTGGTCTCGCCGTTGAGCGTCGTGCGCACGCGGACGTCGGACGGGTCGAAGTCGGTCTCGATCCACGGCCCGAGCGGGCAGAACGTGTCGAAGCCCTTCGCGCGGGCCCACTGGCCGTCCTTGGCCTGCAGGTCGCGCGCCGTGACGTCGTTCGCCACCGTGTAGCCGTAGATCACCTTCGGGGCGTCCTCGGCCGTCAGGTTGCGGCAGATCCGTCCGATGACGATCGCGAGCTCGCCCTCGAAGTGCACGTCCTGCGACTGCTTCGGGTAGAAGATCGGCTCGCCCGGGCCGATCACCGAGGTGTTCGGCTTGAGGAAGATCAGCGGCTCCTCGGGCACGTTGCCGCCCATCTCGGCGGCGTGCGCGACGTAGTTCTTGCCGACGCACACGACCTTGCTGCGCGGGATGACCGGCGCCAGCAGGCGGACGTCCTCCAGCGCCAGCTTCTCGCCGGTCAGCTCCAGCGGAGCGTAGAGGGGGTCTCCCTTGAGGGGAGCGATGATGGGGGTGTCGCCATCGGCACCGACGACCCCGTAACGGGGGTCGTCGTCACCGGCGAATCGGGCCACGCGCATGGGCTCCAGACTACGGGGCCTCGCTCCGTCCGGCCGACTCGACCGCGAGGAACCGCACGACGCTCGACCCGGCCACCTGTCCGGCGGCCGCGGCGAGGAGCACCGAGGCCATCGGCATCGGCAGCGCCTCCACGTGGGCGAGGTCCCCCGCCGCGAACACGCGCGGGCGGCTGGTCTGGCCGAGGACGTCGACCCGCACGCAGCCGGACGGCAGCATCTCGAGGCCCAGCTGCTCGGCGAACGGCGCCGACTGGGCGAAGGTCGGGTGCACGAAGAGTCCGGCCACGGCGACCGGGTCGGCGGCGGCGCGGTGGACGAGCACGCCGTCGGCGGTGCGCTCGATCTTGGTCACCTCGCCGTCGGCGAAGTGCACGACCTCCGAGCCGATGGGGCTGAGCATCTGGATCATCGTCGGGACGTGAGGCCCGTCGCCGACCAGGCCGATGACCCGTCCGGCCAGCTCGTGACCGTGGCAGAAGGGGCAGGCCGCGACCTCCTTGCCCCACGCCTCCTCCAGGCCGGGGATGTCGGCCAGGTCGTCCTTCAGGCCGGTCGCGAGGACGACCGTGCGCGCCTCGATCGTGCCGCCGTCGGTCTCGGCGACGAACCCGTCGCCCTCCTCGCGCACGCGGTGGACGGTCGTCTCGCGCAGCTCGACCGTGTCGTACTCGTCGAGGTCCTCGCGGGCGAGGCGCCGGATCTCCTCGGGCGCGCGGCCGTCGTGGGTCAGGAAGTTGTGGGCGTGCTCGACCGTGTCGTTGCGGTAGCGGCCCGAGTCGACCAGGGCGACCGTGCGGTGCATGCGGCCGAGGGTCAGTGCGGCCTGCAGGCCCGCCGGGCCGCCGCCGATCACGAGTGCGTCGTACATGGTGTTCCTCTCTCGAATGGAATAACGAGACGAGCGTGCGACTTCAGGTCAACATGAAGTCAAGTCAGTCGATCGGGGACGTCGCCGCGCGGTTCGGGATCGAGACCCACGTGCTGCGGCACTGGGAGGACGTGGGCCTGCTCCGGCCCGCGCGTGACGGTGCCGACCGGCGCCGCTACGGCGACGACGACCTCGTGCGGATCGCGGTCATCCTGCGCAGCAAGGCGGCCGGGATGTCGCTCGAGCAGATCGCGGTCCTGCTGGACGAGGAGGCCCCGTCACGGCACGAGGTGCTCGAGTCGCACATCGCCGACCTCGACCGGAGGATGCGCGAGATGGAGCGGTCGCGCGAGATGACCGAGCACGCCCTGCGCTGCCGCTCGCACGACATCACGCAGTGCCCGAGGTTCCAGGGCTTCATCTCCGACGTGCTGGCCGGCACGACCCCCTGGTCGCTCGACGGCCCCGCCACCGCCTGAGCGGCGCGAGCCCGTGCGGGAGGTCAGGCGGAGCCGTAGCGGCGCTGACGCGTGGCGTACTCCTCGACCGCGGCCCACAGCGCGCGGCGGTCGACGTCGGGCCAGGCGATGTCGCTGAACACGAGCTCGGCGTAGGCCGCCTGCCACGGCAGGAAGTTGCTGGTGCGCTGCTCGCCGGACGTGCGCCAGAACAGGTCGACGTCGGGCATCCACGGCTCGTCGAGGTACCGCGCGAAGGTGGCCTCGGTGATCTTCTCGGGGTTGAGGCGCCCCGCCTTCACGTCGCGGGCCAGCGCGGCGGCGGCATCGGCGATCTCGGCGCGACCGCCGTAGTTGACGCACATCGTGAGGGTGCAGACGGTGTTGTGCTTCGTCAGCTCCTCGGCCTCCTCGAGCTCGCGGATCACGCTGCGCCACAGCCGCGGGCGACGACCGGCCCAGCGCACGCGGACGCCCAACTCGTGCATCTCGTCGCGGCGACGGCGGATCACGTCGCGGTTGAAGCCCATGAGGAACTTGACCTCCTCGGGCGACCGCTTCCAGTTCTCGGTGCTGAACGCGTAGGCGCTGACCGCCTTCACGCCGACCTCGATGGCGCCCTCGACCACGTCGAACAGGGCGGCCTCGCCGGCCTTGTGGCCCTCGGTGCGCGGCAGGCCGCGCTCCTGCGCCCAGCGGCCGTTGCCGTCCATCACGATCGCGACGTGCTGCGGCACCTGGCCGGGAGCGAGGCGCGGGGCGGTGGCACCCGAGGGGTGCGGGGTGGGTTTGCGCGGCATCAGCGGTCCACGTGGGCCAGGGAGCGCAGTCCGCGCTCGAGGTGCCAGGACAGGTAGTTGGCGACCATGCCGCCGGCCTCGCGGCGCGAGCGGTCGTCGGCCAGCCCGACCGCCGTCCAGTCGCCCACCAGCAGGGCCGCCAGCAACGCGACCGTGGTGGCCGAGGGCACCGACGAGCCGGGCACGCGGCAGGCGTCGCACAGCATCCCGCCCGAGCCGGCGTGGAAGTGCCGGTGCGGTCCCTCGAGTCCGCACCGCGCGCAGCCGTCGAACGAGGGCGCGTAGCCCGCGATCGCGAGCGACCGCAGCTGGAACGAGTCGAGCAGGACGTCGGGCGGCTGGCGGTGCTCGGTCAGCGCGCGCAGCGCTCCCACCAGCAGGTGGTACTGCGGCACGGAGGGCTCGGCGGTGTCGGCGACGAGGCGCTCGGCGGTCTCGAGCATCGCCGTGCCCGCCGTGTAGGCCGCGTAGTCGGCGCCGAGGTGCGAGGCGAACGGATCGATCGTGACGACCTGGGCGATGACGTCGAGCGAGCGGCCCTCGGCGAACTGCACGTCGACGTGCATGGAGGGCTCGAGGCGGCCACCGAAGCGACTGGAGGTCTTGCGCACGCCGCGACCCACGGCCCTCACGACCCCGCGACCGCGGGTGAGCATCGTGACGATGCGGTCGGCCTCGCCCAGCTTCTGGGTGCGCAGGACGACACCGGAGTCGCGATAGGTGCCCACCGCTCCATTCTGCCCCAGTCGCGGTCGCTCGCCGGTGTGGCACGCTCGGATCCATGGACCTGAGCGATCGCCCGCGCGCCCACCTCGGCGTGTGGCCCACTCCCCTTCACGACGTCGACGGACTGTGGATGAAGCGCGAGGACCTCAGTGGCTTCGGCTTCGGCGGCAACAAGGTGCGCAAGCTCGAGTTCCTGCTGGGGGCGGCGATCGCGCGCGGCCAGAGCCGCGTGGTCACGTTCGGTGCCCTGCAGTCGAACCACGTGCGCGCCACCGCCGCGGCGTGCGCCCGGCTGGGCCTGCGGCTCGAGGCCGTCGCCGTGCAGGCCGTACCGCGCACCGACGCCGACTACACGACGTCGGGCAACGCCTTCCTCACCGAGCTGTACGGGGCCACGCGGCACGTCGTGCCCGACGACGACGCCGCGAGCGCCCTCGCGCTTGAGCTGATGGCCGAGCACGGCGACGACCTCGCCGTGGTGATGCCGGGCGGATCGGACCGCATCGGCACGCTCGGCCACGTGGACTCCGCGCTCGAGCTCTACGGCCAGCTCGAGTTCGACCCGCACGAGGTCGTGGTGGCGGCCTCCACCTGCGGCACGATGGCGGGCCTGGTGATCGGGCTGGCCGCGGCCGACGTGGACACCGTGGTGCGCGGCGTGTGCGTCTACCACTCGCGCGAGCAGACCGAGGCCGCGTTGCGCGACCTGTTGACGCAGACGTGCGACGAGCTCGGCGTGGCCGTGCCCGACGACGACCGCTGGGTGCTCGACGACTCGCAGTTCGGCGACGGCTACGGCATCCCGTCGGAGGCGGGACTGCGGGAGATCCGCCGCCTCGCCACGACCACCGGGATCGTCCTGGACCCCGTCTACACGGCCAAGGCCTACGCAGCACTCCCGAGCGATCCGGAGCTGCGCCGCCGCACGGTGTTCATGCACACCGGCGGCGGGCCGTCCCTCTTCGCCTACCGCACCGCCCTGGTCTGAGGCTCAGCCGAAGTCGACGCCTTGGGCCAGCGGCAGCTCGGTGGAGTAGTTGATCGTGTTGGTCGTGCGGCGCATGTAGTTCCGCCACGCGTCCGAGCCGGACTCGCGGCCGCCGCCGGTGTCCTTCTCGCCGCCGAACGCGCCGCCGATCTCCGCGCCAGAAGTGCCGATGTTGACGTTGGCGATGCCGCAGTCCGAGCCCGTCGCCGAGACGAACAGCTCGGCCTCGCGGACGTCCATCGTGAAGATCGCGCTCGACAGGCCCTGGTCGACGGCGTTGTGCAGCGCGATGGCCTCGTCGAGGTCGCGGTAGGTCAGCACGTACAGCAGCGGCGCGAACGTCTCGGTGCGCACGATCTCGGTCTGCTCGGGCATGTCGACGATCGCCGGGTGCACGTAGTGGCCGCCCTCGACAGCCTCGGCCCGGGTGCCGCCGGTGAGCACCGTGCCACCGTCGGAGCGGACCTGGTCGAGCGCCTTCTCGAACCCGGCTGCGGCGGAGCCGTCGATCAGCGGGCCGACGAGCGTCCCGGAGTCCAGCGGCGAGCCGATCGGCAGGGTCTCGTAGGCCGCGACGAGTCGCTGGAGCAGCTCGTCCTTGACCGACTCGTGCACGATGACGCGACGCAGCGAGGTGCAGCGCTGGCCGGCGGTGCCGACGGCGGAGAACACGATGCCGCGCACCGCGAGGTCGAGGTCGGCGGTGGGCGCGATGATCGCGGCATTGTTGCCACCGAGCTCGAGCAGGCTGCGACCGAGGCGAGCGGCCACGCGGGGCGCGACCTCCTTGCCCATCCGGGTGGAGCCGGTGGCCGAGACGAGCGGCACGCGCGGGTCGTCGACCAGGGCCTCGCCCACCTCACGGGCGCCCACGACGACCTGCAGCAGCCCCTCCGGGGCGCCGGCGCGACGCGCGGCCTCGTCCGCGATGGCGCGGCAGGCCAGGGCCGTCAGCACGGTCTTCTCCGACGGCTTCCACACGACGCTGTCGCCGCACACGAAGGCGAGTGCCGCGTTCCACGACCACACGGCGACCGGGAAGTTGAAGGCGCTGATGACGCCCACGACGCCCAGCGGGTGCCACTGCTCCATCATCCGGTGACCCGGTCGCTCGCTGGCGATCGTCAGGCCGTGCAGCTGGCGCGAGAGGCCCACGGCCAGGTCGCAGATGTCGATCATCTCCTGGACCTCGCCCTGGCCCTCGGACAGGATCTTCCCGGCCTCGATCGTGACGAGCGCGCCGAGGTCGTCCTTGTGCTCGCGCAGCAGGTTGCCCAGCTCGCGCACGAAGGCGCCGCGGGTGGGAGCGGGCACGGTGCGCCACTGCTCGAACGCGGCGTGGGCCCGGCCGACCTTCTCGCCCACCGAGGTGGCGGAGTCGGCCTGGAGGCGGCCCAGCTCCGAGCCGTCGATCGGCGTCCTGCAGACGATGTCGCCCTCGGAGTCGAACCCGACGGGCGCCCCGATCCGCTCGAAGATGCTCGTGACGTGCGCTGCGATGGTCATGCGTCGATCTTTCCGTGGGTGTCGAAGAGGCTGCCGGAGCGGGTCGCGAGCAGGTCGTCCAGGGAGATGTCCTCCTGGCGGACGAAGCCCTTGGACGGGAGCTTGCCGGTGGCGACGAGCTCGACGACGGCGACCGCGCTGGCGGCGGTGGTCCAGCTGATGGCACGCCACGTCTGGCCGTCGATGACGAGCGGCCGGTAGGCGCGGACGTGGTTGCGGCGGAACGGCTGACCGGTGTGGATGCCCTCGACCGCGGCGTGCAGGTAGACGACGTCGTCGTTCACCGGCGGCTTGGCGTCGACGAGGATCCGGCCGACCAGCTCACGCTCGTCGCGCAGGTTCAGCTCCTCGAAGAGGAAGTGCATCTGGCGGAAGTGCCCGGGGTACCGCATCGTCTTGTAGTCGAGGCGCTGCACGCGGCCCTCGTAGCTCTGGCACATCGTGCCCAGGCCACCGGAGGTCAGCGCGGCCTCGAGCTCGATGCCGCCGATCACCACGCGCTCCTTCTCGGTCATCGCGGGCACGAAGCGGCGCTCGCCCGAGCGCAGCACCTCGCAGTCGTTGAGGTACTCGTTGACGACGCCCTCGGCCGACCAGTTGAAGGCGTAGCCGAGCAGGCCCGTGGGGTTCTGCGGCAGCGCGCCGACCTTCAGCTCGATGCTGCGGATCGAGTCGAACGAGGCGGCCAGGCTGGCGCCGACGATGCCGATGAGGCCGGGCGCCAGGCCGCACTGCGGCACGAAGGCGCTGTCCGGGCGGTCCTTGGACAGCTCGATGACGCGGTTCGTGGTGGGGACGTCCTCGGTGAGGTCGAAGTAGTGCACCCCGGTGTCGTGCGCGGCCTCGGCCACGGCGATGTTGAGGTGGTATGGCAGGCACGACACCACGGCGTCGACCTCGCGCAGGGCGTCGCGCAGCGCGCTCGCGTCGGCGACGTCCATGACCCGGGTCTGCAGGTTCGGCACCTCGCGCTCGCGCGAGTCGAATCCCACCACCTTGAACTCGGCGCGACCCAGCAGGTGCGCGACGAGCTCTCCGACCTTGCCGAGTCCGAACACGGCGACGCTCTCGATCCTCACCACCCCATCGTCTGCCTGATGCGGCAGACTGTCCAGCGTAAGTTCTTCTAACGTGTTTCGAGGAGTCGACCATGCGCGACCTGCCCGATCCGAACCGGCTCCGGCTGCTCGTGGACGTCGCCCACCACGGGTCGATCGCCGGCGCCGCGCGCGCCAACGGCATCACGGCCTCCGCGGTCTCGCAGCAGATCACCACGCTGGAGCGCGAGTGCGGCGTCCCCCTGCTGGAGCGGCTCCCCCGCGGCGTCGCGCTGACCGCCGCGGGCGAGGTCCTGGCCGAGCGAGGACGGGGTCTCGTCCGGCTGCTCGAGGCGACCCGGGGCGACATCGACGGGTTCGACGACCACCTCGTCGGGCGCGTGCGCATCGGGACCATCGCCTCGGCGGCCCAGGCCCTCGTGCTTCCGGCGCTCACCCACCTGCGGCGCCTGCACCCCGACATCGACGCGATCGTCACCGTGGCCGAGCCGCACTCGAGCCTCGCCGCCCTGCACGAGGGACGCATCGACCTCGCCCTGGTCGACGTGTACGAGCACGCCCCGATGCCCATCCCGCCCCGGGTGTCGGCGACCACCGTGCACCGCGAGCCGCTCGTGCTGATCGGGCGCGAGCCGTTCCCGGAGGGCACCACCCTGGCCGATCTCGCCGACGCGCCGTGGGTGATGCCACCGCCGGAGGCCGCGTGCGGGCAGTCGGTGCGCTACGCGTGCCGCCAGGCCGGGTTCGAGCCGCAGGTGCGCTGGGAGACCGACGACCTGCAGCTGCTGTCGCGCGCGGTCGCGGCCGGCCAGGGGGTCACGCTGCTGCCCCAGCTGGCGATCGAGGTGGACCCGCCCGGCCTGCACACCGCGATCCCCGCCGGGGTGCGGCTGGGCCGCGAGATCCGCGCCGCCGTCCGCTCGGGCGAACGCGACCGCCCGCTCCTGAAGGCCGTCACCGAGGCCCTGAAGTCCGCCTGACCCCGCCCCGCCGCGCCCCGCCCCACTTTTGTGACGGCTTTCGCCACTTTTGTGACGCCATTCGGTCCAGAGTGACCGCTCGGGCCGAGAGGTGACACAAAAGTCGGGCGACTCCTCAGGCCCGCTCGAGGGCCCGCACGATGCCGGCGTACCCCTGCGCCCTCGCGTGGTCCAGCGCCGTGCGCCCGTTCTTGTCCTCGATGTCGACGTCGACGCCGGCCTCGACGAGCGTCGTGACGATCTCGACGTAGGGCTTCGAGCCGTCACCGAGGATCACGGCCTCGAGGAGCGCGGTCCAGCCGAGGTCGTTCACGTGGTCCAGGTCGACGTCCGTCTTCACCACGCGGCGGATGTAGTCGGCATGGCCGCGCTCGCCCGCGGGGATCGGCGACAGGCCGCCGTACCGGTTCTTGATCGTCAGGTCGGGCCGGGCCGGCAGCAGGGCCTCGAGCATCGCCACGCTGCCCGTCACGCCCGTCACCAGCCAGGGAGTGTCGTGCTGGTGGTCGAGGGCGTCAGGGTCGGCGCCCAGCGCCACCAGCAGGCGGGCGACGGCCACGTGGTCGTGGGTCGACGCGAGCAGGAGCGGCGTCTGCCGCAGCTCGTTGCGGGTCTCCAGGTCGGCGCCGGCGCGCAGGGCGAGCGCGGCCGCGTCGGCGTCGCCCTCCCGAGCCGCCGCGAGGAGGCGGCGGTCGGCGACATCCCGGCTGATCTCCTGGGCCCGAGCCGCCGTCCGCAGGATCCGCGTCTGGGACTCCAGGCCGGCCCGCTCGGCGAGCTGCACCGGCGTCAGCCCGTCCCGGCGCGACGGAATGCGCACGTCGGCACCGCCCGCCACGAGGACCCGCACGGTGTCCGCGTAGGCGCGAGCGCGATCCGGCTTGGCGAAGACGAGCGCCTCGTGCAGGCCCACCCAGCCGAGGTTGTTGACGTGGTCGGGGTCGACGCCCTCCCGGATCAGCCGCCCGACGATGCCCGCGTGCCCTCGCTCGCTGGCGCGGATGATCCCCGTGCCGTCGAACGAGTCCAGGCTGTCCACGTCGGCGCCGTGACGGAGCGTCAGGCCCAGCAGTGCGCGGTGGCCCTCGCTCGTCGCGATGAGGTACGCGCTCTGGACGCTGTCGTCCTTGGCGTTGACGTCGGCTCCGGCGGCGATCAGCCGGCGGGCGGTCGGCACGTCGTTGTCCCACGCCGCGGCGATGAGCCGCGAGTCGAGCTCGGCCTGGTCGAGGTCCATGAACGGGTTCGCCTCCGTCGGGGTCGGCGTGGAGCTGGGCGTGGAGCTGGGCGGAGCGGTGCTCGGCGTCGCGGTGCTGGCGGTCGCCGACCGGTCGGGCTGCGACCGCTCGGTCGACTCACAGCCGACGAGCAGGAGTGCCACCGATGCGGTGGCGACGACGGCGGCCGATCGTGGCGACCTCACGGGGCGGTGCCTTCCGCGCGGAGGGCGTTCTCGATCGTGGTCCGCACATGGTCCTCAGTGATCTGCTGCGCCCGGACGCGGTCGCCGGTCGCGATCGCCTCGAACAGCTCGACGTGCTCGGCGTGGATGGGCGCCGGATCGCTGTGCTGGGCCAGCAGCCAGCGGCGCCGCTGGGACACGATCGTCAGCACCTCGTGGGCCATCGTGCCCTCGCCGAGCGAGGCCAGGACGTCGTGGAAGCGGCTGTTGGCCGTCACGGCGGCCTCGACGTCGCTCCGGTCGATCGCGGCCCGGGCCTCGTCGAGGACCGCCCTCAGCGGCGCCAGGCCCTCTGCGGTGACGGAGTCGACGACGTGCCCGACCAAGACGCGCTCCAGTGCGGCGCCCACCCCGGCCAGCTCGGCGATCTCGCGGGCGTCGTAGGTCCTCACGGCGATCCCGCGGGTTTCGCGGTCGACCGCGAAGCCCTCGAGGACCAGGGCCTGGAGCGCCTCACGGACGGGGATGCGGGACACCCCGAGATCCGCGGCGATCGTGCGCTCGACGAGGCGAGTGCCCGGGGCGTAGGACCCGTCGACGATGCGGTCGCGGATGCGGTCGCGGACGTCGTCACGCAGCGGGCGGTACGGAGCGGGGGCCGTTGGCATACCAAAACGGTATACCAACGGCCCTCATGGTCCGTCGCTCGAGCCTCAGCTGGTGGGGATGGTGGTGGCCTCGGCGCGATTGGCCGCGCAGACCACGGCCCGCAGCGACGCGGTCACGATGTTCTCGTGGATGCCGACGCCCCACACGACCTCGCCGGCGATCTCGCACTCGACGTAGGCCGCGGCCTTCGCGTCGCCGCCGGAGCTGAGAGCGTGCTCGCTGTAGTCCAGGACGCGGATGTCCGCGCCGGCCTGGCGCATGCCGTCGACGAACGCCGCCACCGGCCCGTTGCCCTCGCCCTTGAACGAGCGCTCCTCACCGCGGACGACGAGGTCGACGACCTGCTCGTCGCGGCCGTCCTCGGTGGTGACCGAGCTGAACTTCGTCAGCGCGTAGGGCTCGTCGCGCTCCAGGTACTCGCGCGTGAACGCGCCCCAGATCTGGTCGGGCTGGATCTCGCCGGCCTCGCCCTCGCTCATCGACTGGATGGCGCGGCTGAACTCGATCTGCAGGCGGCGCGGCAGGTCGAGCTGGTGCTCGGTCTTCATGATGTACGCGACGCCGCCCTTGCCGGACTGGCTGTTGACGCGAATGACGGCCTCGTACGTGCGGCCCACGTCGTGCGGGTCGATCGGCAGGTAGGGCGCCTCCCACTGCAGCTCCGACACCGGCACGCCCCGCTCGGCCGCGATGCGGTCGAGGTCCTCCAGGCCCTTCTTGATGGCGTCCTGGTGGGAGCCGCTGAAGGCCGTGTAGACCAGGTCGCCCGCGTAGGGGTGGCGCGGGTGGACCGGCAGGTTGGTGCAGTACTCGACGGTGCGGCGCACCTCGTCGATGTCGGAGAAGTCAACCTGCGGGTCGATCCCCTGGCTGAACAGGTTCATGCCCAGCGTCACCAGGTCGACGTTTCCGGTGCGCTCGCCGTGACCGAACAGGCAGCCCTCGACGCGGTCGGCGCCGGCCATCATCGCCAGCTCGGTGGCGGCGACGGCGGTGCCGCGGTCGTTGTGCGGGTGCAGCGAGATCGCCACGGCGTCGCGGCGGCTGATGTGGCGGCCGAACCACTCGATCTGATCGGCGTACGTGTTCGGCGTGGCCATCTCGACCGTGGCCGGCAGGTTCAGGATGATCTCGCGGTCGCCCTCGGGCTGCCACACGTCCATGACCGCCTCGGACACCTCGAGGCTGAACTCCAGCTCGGCGCCCGTGAAGATCTCGGGGCTGTACTGGTAGCCGAACGCCGTGTCGCCGAGCAGCTGCTCGGCGTACTTCATCACCATCTCGGTGCCGCGGGTGGCGATCGCGCGGCACTCGTCGCGGTCGACGTTGAAGACCACGCGGCGGAACAGCGGCGCCACGGCGTTGTACAGGTGCACGTTCGCGCGGGGGGCGCCGACCAGCGACTCGATCGTGCGCTCGATCAGGTCCTCGCGGGCCTGCGTCAGCACCGAGATCGTGACGTCCTCGGGCACCGCGTCACCCTCGAGCAGCGAGCGGACGAAGTCGAAGTCGGTCTGGCTGGCCGACGGGAAGCCGACCTCGATCTCCTTGTAGCCCATGCGCACGAGCAGGTCGAACATGCGGCGCTTGCGGGCGGGGGTCATCGGGTCGATCAGCGCCTGGTTGCCGTCGCGCAGGTCGGTGGAGAGCCACCGCGGGGCCTGCGTGACCTGCTGGCTCGGCCACCTGCGGTCGGGCAGGTCGATCGGAGCGAAGGGCTGGTAGCGGCCGAACGGCATCGGCGACGGCTGCTGGGGCGAGACGGGGTTGTTCAACATGTGGAGGTCTTCCTCGGATGGCTCGGAGAGCGGTTCAGCGGCCGGTCATGACTGACTCCGCGCCGAGGGGTCCGACCTTCAGAGGACCTCGACGCGGCGGCGAAGGAGGAGGTTCGCGATCCGCATGATGGGACCAGCGTATCACCGGCTGGCGGGGGCGATCCTCGCGCTCGGTGGCTAGGGTCGGAGCATGCCCGACGACGCGCACGCCACGACCGGTTCGTACGTCAAGGCCGGAGCCGCCTTCGACCGCGACATGAACTACATCCCCGACCGCATCACGCGCACCGGTGGAGCCCCGCTGGACGACCGCGCCGGAACGGGCAAGCCGTCCGTGGAGGACGCGCCCACGTGGCCCGTCGAGCCGGGCCGCTACCGTCTCGTCGCGGCCAAGGCCTGCCCGTGGGCGACGCGCGCGCTGATCGTGCGCGACCTGCTCGGACTGCAGGACGTCATCAGTGCCGGGCTGCCGGGGCCCACCCACGACTCCCGCAGCTGGACCTTCGATCTCGACCCCGGGGGCGTCGACCCGGTCCTGGGCTTCGAGCGCCTCCAGCAGGCCTACTTCGCCCGGTACCCCGACTACCCGCGCGGCATCACGGTGCCCGCGATCGTCGAGATCGCCTCGGGCCAGGTCGTCACGAACGACTTCCCGTGGATCACCCACGACCTGTTCTTCGAATGGCGCGACCACCACTCCCCCAACGCGCCCGACCTGTGGCCCGCCGACGTGCGCGACGAGATGGAGGACGTCATGCAGCGGGTGTTCACCGAGGTGAACAACGGCGTCTACCGCTGCGGCTTCGCCGGATCGCAGGACGCGTACGAGGCGGCCTACGACCGGCTGTGGGCGACGATGGACTGGCTGGAGGATCGCCTGAAGGACCGCCGCTACCTCATGGGCGAGACGATCACCGAGGCCGACGTCCGCCTGTTCACGACGCTGGCGCGGTTCGACGCGGTCTACCACGGTCACTTCAAGTGCAACCGCAACCAGCTGACGGAGATGCCGAACCTGTGGCGGTACGCGCGCGACCTCTACGCGCAGCCCGCGTTCGGCGGCAACACCGACTTCGACCAGATCAAGCAGCACTACTACATGGTGCAGACCGACATCAACCCCACGCAGATCGTGCCGAAGGGGCCCGACACCTCGATCTGGGGCTGAGCCTCACTTGAGCAGCGAGCGCGGCGCGAGCCGCGCCCACCACCGGGCGCGCCGGGTGCTGGCCGCCCGGAGCGAGTCGACCACCCGCTGCGCCTCGTCGACGCGCGGGGTCCCGGGCCCGCTGACGGCGTACCGGTCACGCTCCACCTGGTCCACGAGGTCGACGAGGTCGGTGCCGCCCGCTCCGTAGGTCTCGAGCCGCCCGGCGAACCCGCGCGGCGTCTCGGTGGGATCCAGTCCGATGCCGAGGTCGCGCGCGGTGTCGGAGACCTCGCTCCACAGCGGCTCGCTCGACGCCTGCCCGGCACTCCAGCGGCGCCGGCGACGGAACTGGCGGACCACGCCGGGCACGGCGCCGAGCACCGCCACGGTGGCGATCGCGAGCAGCGCGGGTCGCCACGGTGTGCCGCTGCTCGCCTGCGCCTGGGCCGCGGTCTCGTCATCCTCGGCGTTCAGCTCGCGGTCCTCCCGCGACTCCTGCTCGGGCACCTCGGAGTCCTCGCCCGAACCACCCGACGGGTCGATCTCCTCGGCGAACTCGGTGGGCTCGCCGATGCCGGGGGTGGCGTCGAACGCGATCCAGCCGATGTCGCGGAAGTAGACCTCGGTCCAGGCGTGGAGGTCGTCGGAGTCGACGCCGAACGTGGCGCCGTCCACGGTGCGGCCGAGCAGGCTGTCGCCGGGTGCGTAGCCGACGGCGACGCGCGTGGGCACGTCGAGGACGCGCCCCATGACTGCCAGCGTGGACGCGAAGTGCACGCAGTAGCCCGTCTGCTGGCGCAGGAACTCCCCCATGACGTCGAGCCCGTTGCCGTCGTAGCCGTCCTTCACCGGAGCCTCGACGGAGTACGAGAAGTCGGTCCGGAGCCAGTCCTGCAGCGCGACCATGCGGTCGTAGTCGTTGCCGGCGCCCGCGGCCTGCTGGCGCGCCAGACGCGTCACGATCTCGGGCACCTCCTGCGGGAGCGAGCGGTAGGAGTCGAGGGAGCGCCCCGCGTAGCCGGCCTCACGGATCTGGTCGGCCGTGGGCAGCCTGTCGAGGCTAGTGACGGTGTAGGTCTGGTCCTCGGTGGTCGTGCGGTTCTGGCCGCGCACGGTGCTGCCGTCGCGGAGCCACTGCCAGTCGCCCTCGAGTCCGCGAATCCGGGTGGCCGGGTACGGCACCGGAAGGAAGCTCGACTGCAGGCTCTCGATGCGGATGCTCGTCGTCCGCTCCTGCGTCTCGACGTCCTCGTCGATGTCGTCGACACCCTCCACGTCGAGGTCGCTCTGCACGGGGCTCGGGCTCCAGGTGCGTCCGTTGAACTGTCGCAGCGTGGCGACCTTCAGGTACTGCCCCGCCGTGCCCTCGGTCGAGTACGAGAGGACCCGCCGCGCCTGGGACTGGCGCAGGTTGCGGCCCAGCTCGATCATCGGGTTGATGCCCGTGCCGAACACCTGGCTCTCGGCGACCCCGAAGTCGCTCGACGTGGGCTCGATGTCCGGACCCATCACCGGCACGGCGAGCGCCACCGCCAGCGCGCCGGCGCCCGTGAGCGCGGCGGCACCACTTGGGATGGCGCCCATGTGCGGGGACTCCGACCACCACAGCCACAGCCAGGCGATCGCCGTGCCCGCGAAGATCCACCACGGCGGCATCTCCATCGCGATGACACTCGGCACCACGAGCATCGTGGTCCAGAGCAGGCCGAGCAGCGGGACCCTCCACACCTGCCGGGCCACGGCGTCGGACAGCACGAAGATCACCAGGTAGGACACCGCGACGAGCATGACCACCGGATCGGGCGGCACGATGGGCGCGACCTCCTCCACGATGACGGTGCGGGCCTCGCCGAGGAGGTCGGACAGCGCAGCGAGCGAGGACGGGGTCGGCACGCCGAGGACCGTGGTGCCGGGCGCGAACGTCCAGACGAGGCCGACCACCGCGGCGAGCGCGCCGGCCGGGGTCGCCCAGGTCGGCGCCCACATCCGGACCGTCGCGGTCACCGCCGCGACGGGCACGAGCAGCGACAGCACCACGATGACCCACCGGACACCCTCGAACAGCGGCGCGAAGCCGCCGAGCAGGATCACCGTGGCGGCCAGCACGACGAGCGTGTCGGTCAGCTCCTCCATGCGCTCGCGCTTCATGACGATGTCACCCCGGTCGCGGCCAGCCAGGCCTGCTCGAGCCCGTCGCCGGCGTCGCGCGCGACGACGTGCCACCCGGCCGCCGCCAGGATGTCGCGTCCACCCTCGGTGGTCCCGCGCGCGACGAAGGCGATCGTGTCGCGCGACGGCACGGCGTCGAGGAGCCGGGCCGCCGTGGTGGTGTCGAGTGATCCGGTCAGCACGAACGTGGTCCGCTCGCGGGCTGGGATGACGAGGGGCGTCGAGTCGGGCTCGGCCAGCGCCAGCACGACGAGGGCGTCCTGCAGGCCGTGCCCGGACTCCAGCGAGACGGACTGCGTGCCGGTCGCGAGGTCGACGTCGAACCCGCGCGTGCCGTAGTGCGCGACGACCGAGGCGGCGGCCGAGACGCTCCACTCGAAGCCCGCCTGGTCGTGCACGCGCGGGTCGGCGTCGAGGACGACGAGGACGCTGGGGCGCAGCTCGGACTCCTCCTGCCGGACCATCGGCTCACCGTGGTGCGCCGTCGCCTTCCAGTGCCACCGCTTCAAGGCGTCGCCGGGCAGGTAGGGGCGCGCGATCACGTCGTCCTGGCCCAGGCCGGAGGTCGGGTGCAGCCGCGTGGCCCCGTCGGTGGCTCCCGCCGGACCGACGCGGACGTCGAGCGGGCTGCGGCGCGGCAGGACGATGAAGCGGTCGCGGTCGCCGGTGCTCAGCGAGCGCTGCACGAGGCCGAACGCGTCGCCCACGACGACGGAGAAGGGACCGAGCTCGTGGCTGCCGCGACGGCGGCCACGCACCTCGTACCCGACGGTGGCGTACGGGCCGTCGGTGACCGGCACCGTGCCCGTGGCCTCGCCCAGCACGGTGCTGGGGAGCCGGTCGCGCCAGTGCCCCGCCACCACCGGGACGCCGGAGCGCACGCCGACCCGGATCTCGACCTCGACGACCTCGTCGGGCTCCACGATCGCCGGCATCACGGTGCGCGTGAGGTCGAGTCGGGGTCGCGCCAGGAGCGCCAGGACGACGGCCACGGCCACGAGCCCGGCACACAGCCCGGTGACGTAGAGGAGAGCGGGGATGCCGGCGATGGCGGCCAGGAGAAGGCTCACGACAGCGGCCGCGATCAGTGCGACGGACCGTCCAGTGAGCCACATGGTCAGACCGGGACCCGGCGCAGGACGTCGGCCACGATCTCGTCCGAGCTCCCACCGCCGCGGAGGGGGACGAGGCGGTGGCTGAGCACCACCGGGGCGAGCTCGACGACGTCGTCGGGCAGGACGAACTCGCGGTCGCGGACCGCCGCGAGCGCCTTGGCCGCCCGGACCAGCTGGAGCGTGGCGCGCGGGCTGGCGCCGAGCCGCAGGTCGCCCGACTCGCGCGTGGCGCGGGCCAGAGCGACGACGTAGCGCTCGACCGACTCGGCCACGTGGATGCCGCGCGCGTGCGTGACCATCTGCTGCAGGTCATCCACCAGGATCACCGGCTCGAGCAGCGCGGCGGGATCCCTGACGTCGCGGTCGCGCAGCATCGCCAGCTCGGCGTCGACGTCGGGGTAGCCCAGCGCGATGCGCGCCATGAACCGGTCGCGCTGCGCCTCGGGGAGGATGTACGTCCCCTCCATCTCGAAGGGGTTCTGGGTGGCCACCACCATGAACGGCGCCGGCAGCGGGTACGTGGTTCCGTCGACCGAGACCTGCCGCTCCTCCATCGCCTCGAGCAGCGCGGACTGGGTCTTCGGCGAGGCGCGGTTGATCTCGTCGCCGAGCACGATGTTCGCGAACACCGCTCCGGGCTTGAACTCGAACTCGGACCTGGCCTGGTTGAACACCGAGACGCCGGTGACGTCGGACGGCAGCAGGTCGGGTGTGAACTGGATGCGGCGCACCGACCCGTCGACCGACCTCGCCAACGCCCGGGCGAGCGCCGTCTTGCCGACGCCGGGGACGTCCTCGATCAGCAGGTGACCCTCCGCGAGCATCACCACGAGGGCGGTCTCGATCGCGTGCTCCTTGCCGTCGATCACCTTGGCGACGTTGTCGAGCACGGACTGAGCAGCCGCAGCGAAGTCCATGGCCTGATCCTAGGCACACCGAGCAATATCGGACACGCGAACAGGACGACCCGGCGATAGCGTGACGCCATGCCCCGCCTCCTCGTCGTCCAGCACTGCCCCACCCCTCGCCTGGCCCAGCTGGGCGACGCCGTGCTCGCCGGCGCGCGCGACGACGCGATCGAAGGGGTCGAGGTCGTCGTGCGAGCCGCCCTGGATGCCACGGTGGACGACGTGCTCTCCGCGGACGGCTACCTCCTCGGCACCTCGGCGAACCTGGGCTACATCTCGGGCGCGCTCAAGCACTTCTTCGACACCGTCTACAACGACGTGCGCGAGCCCACCGCGAAGCGGCCGTTCTCGTACTGGATCCGCGGCGGCTACGACACGATCGGCGCCGAGCGCGCGATGGAGTCGATCACCACGGGCCTGCAATGGTCGCTCGCCGCGCCGCCGCTGGTCTTCACCGGCGACGTCGAGCCGCACCTGGAGGAGGCCACCGAGCTCGGCGGCACGCTCGCGGCCCTGCTCATGTGATCTCGATACACGTCTCGCTTCGCTCGCCCGTTACTCGATCACCGGCCTCGGTGGTTGAGTAGCAGGCGAGGAACGAGCCGCGTATCGGAACCATCGGACTCAGCGGCTCAGCCAGTCGCGCAGGCGGTCGAGCGGCCAGGTCGTGACGATGCGGTCGGGGTCGAGTCCGCGGGCCGCCGCGCGCTCGGCGCCGTGGTCGAGGAAGTCCAGCTGGCCCGGGGCGTGCGCGTCGGTGTCGATCGAGAACAGGCAGCCGAGCTCGTTGGCCAGGTCGATCAGCTCGTCCGGCGGGTCCTGCCGCTCGGTGCGCGAGTTGATCTCGACGGCGACGCCGTGGTCGGCGCACGCGCGGAAGACCTGCTCGGCGTCGAACTGCGACTGCTTGCGGGTGCCGCGCGAGCCCTCGACGAGGCGGCCGGTGCAGTGCCCCAGGACGTCGGTGTGCGGATTCGAGACGGCCGCCACCATCCGGCGGGTCATCGCGCTGGAATCCATCCGCAGCTTCGAGTGCACGCTGGCCACCACCACGTCGAGCCGTCCGAGCAGGTCGTCGTCCTGGTCGAGCCCGCCGTCGTCGAGGATGTCGACCTCGATGCCGGTCAGCAGGGTGACGCCGGGGTCGCCCGCGTTCACGTCCGCGATGACCTCGAGCTGCACCTCCAACCGCTCGCGACTCAGCCCGTTCGCCACCGTGAGACGCGGCGAGTGGTCGGTGATCGCCTGGTACTCCCGCCCCCGCCAGGCGGCGGCCCGGGCCATCTCGTCGATCGGGCTGCCGCCGTCGGACCAGTCGGTGTGGCTGTGCAGGTCGCCACGCAGCAATGCCCGCAGCTCGGCACCGCCCTCGGCCAGGGGCTCGGTGTTGCGCTCCCGGAGGTCGGACAGGTACGCGGGGACCTCGCCGGCCAGCGCCTGCTCCACGACGGTGGTGGTGCGCGGGCCGAGACCCTTCATCCGCGCGAGCGCGCCGGAGCCGGCTCGTTCCGCGATGTCCTCGGCGGTCAGGTCGCCCAGCGCGCCAGCGGCCTTCCTGAACGCCTCGACCCGGTAGGTGGACGCGCGCTCGCGCTCCAACCAGAACGCGGTCTCGCGCAGCGCCTCGACGGGGTCCACTCCCCCATCGTGCTAGAGATGGGCGCCGGTCACCAGACCAGGGACGCGGCGATCACGAACATGACCAGGCCGATCAGCAGGTCGAGCACCTGCCATGCGCGCGGCCGGGCCAGCAACGGCGCCAGCCTCGTGGCCCCGAAGCCCAGCGCGGAGAACCACGCGACGCTGCCCACCGAGGCACCCGCCCCGAACCACCAGCGACCCACGGGACCATGCGTCTGGGCGATCGAGCCGAGCAGCACCACGGTGTCGAGGTAGACGTGCGGGTTGAGCCACGTCAGCGCCAGGGCCTGCAACGCGATGGTGCGCACCGTGCCGGCCGCCCGGCCCGCGGCCTCGAGCTGCTCGGGCCGGAACGCGCGCCGGATCGACCCGATCCCGTACCAGACCAGGAAGGCGACGCCGAGCCACGTGACGACATCGATCACCCAGCCCGCACGGTCGACGATCGCGCCGATGCCGGCGACGCCCGCCAGGATCAGCACGAGGTCGGACACCGCGCAGATCGCGACCACGACGGCCACGTGGGCACGCCGGATCCCCTGGCGCAGGACGAACGCGTTCTGCGCGCCGATCACGACGATGAGGGACAGTCCGGTCACCATGCCGGTCAGGAAGGGGCTCACCACGCTTCGACCGTAGGTTCCGGGAGGCGATGAAGTCCAACGAATGTTTCTGCATGCGGTGAAGGAGTGCTTAACTCGGGTGGTGGAGCTCTCCCCCGCTCGGCTCGCCGCCCTGGTCGCGATCGCCGACACCGGCTCGTTCGAGGCCGCCGCCGCCCGCCTCCACGTGACGCCGAGCGCGATCAGCCAGCGGATCCGCGCCCTCGAGAGCACCGTCGGACGCGTGCTCGTCGGCCGCGGGACGCCCTGCGTGCCCACGGACGCCGGCGCCGACCTGGTCCGCCTCGGGCGCCAGCTCGAGCTGGTCTTCGCCGAGGCGTGGAACGAGGGCCCGACCGACCTCGCGCTGGCCGTCAACGCCGACTCGCTCGCCACGTGGTTCCGGCCCGTGCTCGCCGAGGTGGCCACGTGGGAGGGGGTCGCGTTGCGCCTGCGGGTGGAGGACGAGGGCCACAGCCACGACCTGCTGCGCCGCGGCGAGGTGGTGGCCGCGGTGACCAGCGACCCGTCGCCGGTCCAGGGCTGCTCGGTGACGCCCCTCGGGACGATGCGGTACCTCCCGGTCGCGCATCCGCGCCTGCTCGGGCCCGGCGGGCGTCCCGACTGGTCGGCCATGCCGATGGTGGTCTTCAACGCGAAGGACCGCCTCCAGCACGAGGAGCTGCGCCGCCACACCGACGCCGATCCGGCCGTCGTCCACGAGGTCCCCTCGTCGGACGACTTCCGTGCGGCCGTCGAGGCCGGGCTCGGCTGGGGGCTGCTGCCCGAGTCGCAGGCGCGAGCCGCGCTCGACGACGCCCGGCTCGTCCGGCTCGGGCGTTCGGTGACCCGCGTGGCGCTCTACTGGCAGCGCTGGAAGCTGAACTCCGACCTGCTCGACCGGATGAGCGAGAGCGTGCTCGCCCATGCTCCCAGGACGACCTGAGGGCGAACCGCCCGGCTCAGAAGCCGAGCTTGCGCAGTTGACGCGGGTCGCGCTGCCAGTCCTTGGCGACCTTCACGTGCAGGTCCAGGTGCACGGGCGTGCCCAGCAGACGCTCGATCTGGCCGCGCGAGTCGATGCCGATCTGCTTGAGCCGCGAGCCCTTCTTGCCGATGATGATGCCCTTCTGGCTGTCGCGCTCCACGTAGACGTTGGCGCGCACGTCGAGCAGCGGCTTCTCGGCGGGGCGGTCCTCGCGGGGCACGACCTCCTCGACCACGACGGCCAGCGAGTGGGGCAGCTCGTCGTGCACGCCCTCCAGCGCGGCCTCGCGGATGATCTCCGCGATCAGCGTCTCCTCGGGCTCGTCGGTGAGCTGACCCTCGGGGTACAGCGGCGGTCCGGCCGGCAGCGTGTCGATCAGCAGCGAGGCGAGCAGGTCGACCTGCTCGCCCGCCACGGCCGAGACGGGCACGACCTCGCGCCACGTCAGCCCGGCCTCCTCACCGGCGGCGGCGATGTCCATGAGGTGCTCTGCCAGGCGGGCCGGGGTCACGAGGTCGGTCTTGGTCGCGATCGCGAAGACCGGCTTGCGGCGCAGCGCGGCGATCTCCTTGATGAGGTACCGGTCGCCCGGGCCGATCTTCTCGTTCGCCGGCAGGCACATGCCGACCGTGTCGACCTCGGCCCACGTGGTGCGGACCAGGTCGTTGAGGCGCTGGCCCAGCAGCGTGCGCGGCTTGTGCAGGCCCGGTGTGTCGACGAGGACGAGCTGGGCGTCGTCGCGGTGGACGAGCCCACGGATGACGTGGCGGGTGGTCTGCGGGCGCGAGGAGGTGATCGCGACCTTGCCGCCCACGAGCGCGTTGGTCAGCGTGGACTTGCCGGCGTTGGGACGGCCGACGAAGCAGGCGAAGCCCGAGCGGAAGCCCTCGGGGGTGCTCATGTGGACAGCACCGTGTCGACGGCACCGGCCGGGTCGGCGACCACCACGGTGACGCCCGCGCCGCCGAACTCGATCACCGAGTCCAGGCCGACCGGGACGTCGCCCTCGGTGACCAGCGCGGCCGCTTCGAGGCCCTTGGCACCGGACGAGACAGCCATCGCGACGGCGAGGTCGAGGGCCGAGACGCGCAGCGTGTCGAGGTGGACCGTGGCCGACGTGTACGTGCGCCCGTCGAGGTCGCGCACGGCAGCCCCCTGCGCCACGCCGAGACGGGCACGAGAGGTCCGGGCGAGCGTCACGAGCTTGGCGTCCTCGGGGGTCAGGTCCATGCGACGAATGTACCGGCCGGGCTCAGGCGTCGGCCGTGACGTCCAGCGGCTCGACGCGCGAGACGACGACGCGGCCGATGCGGTTGCGGCGGCCCTGCGGGGCCTGGGCCTCGAGGCGCAGGCCGTCGACCTCGACGACCGAACCCGGGATCGGCACCGTGCCGAGGTGCTTTGCCATGAGGCCGCCCACGGAGTCGACGTCCTCGTCCTCCACGGGAATGCCGAAGAGCTCCTCGAGGTCGTCGACGTCGAAGCGTGCGCTGACCCGCCAGGCGCCGTCGGAGAGCTGTTCGCGCTCGTCGGGCTCGTCGTCGTACTCGTCGGTGATCTCGCCGACGATCTCCTCGAGGATGTCCTCGATCGTCACCATGCCGGCGGTGCCGCCGAACTCGTCGATGACGATCGCCACGTGCGTGCGCTGCGCCTGCATCTCGCGCAGCAGGTCGTCGGCGTGCTTCGTGTCGGGCACGTAGACGCACGGGCGGCAGATCGACTCGACCTTCTCGGTGGTCTCGGCCGCGTGGTTGTCGAAGACGCGCTTCGTGATGTCCTTCAGGTACGCCATGCCGATGACGTCGTCCAGGTTCTCGCCGATCACCGGGATGCGCGAGTAGCCGCTGCGCAGGCCCAGCGACATCGCCTGGCGCAGCGTCTTGTGCCGCTCGATGTAGACCAGGTCGGGGCGCGGCACCATGACCTCGCGCGCGATCGTGTCTCCGAGCTCGAACACCGACTGGATCATCTTCGACTCGTCGGACTCGATCACCGAGCTGGCGGCGGCGAGGTCGACGAGCTCGCGCACCTCGACCTCGGAGGCGAACGGTCCCTCGGCGAAGCCGCGGCCCGGGGTCAGGGCGTTGCCCAGGAAGATCAGCAGTCGCGGCACGGGACCGAGCAGCACGGTCAGCCAGATCACGGGCCCGGCCGACGCGACCGCGATGCTCTCGGAGTGCTGGCGGCCCAGGGTGCGCGGGCCGACGCCGATCACGACGAACGACACGACCGACATGACGCCGGCCGCGATCAGCACGTTCTGCCAGTAGCCGGCGACCTCGTCGGCCACGATCGCCGCGACGAGCACGATGCCGGTGGTCTCGGCGACGATGCGCAGCAGCAGGACGGAGTTCAGGTAGGGCGCGGGATCCTCGAGGATCCGGACGAGCCGCTTGGCGCCGCCGACGCCGGCCTCGGTCAGCTCGTCGGCGCGCGCCTTGGAGAAGGTGGAGATGGCGGCCTCCACGGCGACGAGCACACCCGCCAGCACGACCAGGAAGACCGCCAGGAGTATGGCTGGGCCACTCATGCGGGGATCACTGCTCCCGCAGGGCCGGGTCGGCCCACTCGAGCAGCAGCCGGCCCTGGATGCCGAACATCTCGGCGTGCTCCTCGGGCTCGGCGTGGTCGTAGCCCAGCAGGTGCAGGATGCCGTGGACGGTGAGCAGCGCCATCTCGTCGTCGCGCTCGTGTCCGGCGGCGGGAGCCTGCTGCTCGGCGACCTGCGGGCACAGGGCGATGTCGCCGAGGTAGCCCGCGTCGAGCTCCTCGTCGTCGCGGCCCGGCGTCAGCTCGTCCATCGGGAACGACAGGACGTCGGTGGGACCCTCCTTGCCCATCCACTGCCGGTTCAGGACCGCGATGGTGTCGACGTCGACGAGCCGCAGCGTCATCTCGGTCTGGGGGTGCAGCCGCATGCGACGCATGACGAAGCGGCACAGCGACGTGAGGGAGGCGACGTCGACGTCGACCCCCGACTCATTGAGGACGTCGACGGTCATGCGCTCCCCCGGCGACCTCGGAGCGACTGCGCCCGTTCGCCTCGTAGTCGTCGTACGCGGCCACGATGCGGCCGACCAGCTTGTGGCGGACGACGTCGTGGCTGGTCAGGCGGCTGAAGTGCACGTCGCGGACCTCGTCGAGGATCTGCTGCACGACGCGCAGGCCGCTGGTGGCCCCGCCGGGCAGGTCGACCTGGGTGACGTCGCCCGTGACCACCATCTTGGAGCCGAAGCCCAGGCGGGTGAGGAACATCTTCATCTGCTCGGCGGTGGTGTTCTGCGCCTCGTCGAGGATGATGAACGCGTCGTTGAGGGTGCGGCCGCGCATGTACGCCAGCGGCGCCACCTCGATGACGCCCGACGTCAGCAGCTTCGGGATCGACTCGGGGTCGAGCATGTCGTGCAGCGCGTCGTACAGCGGCCGCAGGTACGGGTCGATCTTCTCGCTGAGGGTGCCCGGCAGGTAGCCGAGCCGCTCACCGGCCTCGACGGCCGGACGCGTCAGGATGATCCGGGTGACCTCCTTGGCCTGCAGGGCCTGGACGGCCTTGGCCATCGCGAGGTAGGTCTTGCCGGTGCCGGCCGGACCGATGCCGAACACGATCGTGTGCTCGTCGATCGCGTCGACGTACTTCTTCTGGTTGAGCGTCTTGGGCCTGATCGTGCGCCCCCGGCTGGACAGGATGTTGAGGCTCAGCACGTCGGCCGGGCGTTCCTGCGTCTCGGTGCGGAGCATGCCGATGCTGCGCTCCACGGTCTCGGCGCTGAGCGCCTGACCCGTGCGCAGGATCGTCACGAGCTCGTCGAGGAGTCGCTCGACCAGGGCGGCCTCGGAGGGCTCGCCCGTGATCGTGACCTCGTTCCCGCGCGCATGGATCTTCGCCTCGAAGGCGGACTCCATCAGGCGCAGGAACTCGTCGGCGGGCCCGAACAGGGAGACCAGGGGCACGGACGCGGGAATCGTCACCGTGTGTCGTGGCTGTGCAGTGTCGTCAGTCATACCCCTCCAGCGTACCGTCAGGCCAGGAACAGCTTCGAGACGTCGACGCCGGCCAGCACGTGCACGTGCGCGTGGAAGACGGTCTGTCCCGCATTCGCCCCGGTGTTGAACACCAGGTTGTAGTCCTCGTACCCCTCCTGCGTGGCCACCACACGCGTCTGCGCCAGCAGCTCGGCCGCGACGGCCGGCTCGGCGCTCGCGAGGGAGGCCGCGTCGCGCTCGTGCACCTTGGGCACGACGAGGACGTGCACGGGCGCCTTCGGATTGATGTCGCGGAACGCGATCGTGTGCTCGGACTCGGCGATGACGTCGGCCGGGATCTCGCCCGCGACGATCTTGCAGAAGATGCAGTCAGCAGCCATGGGCCGACTCTAGCGACCGGCTCACTTGAAGGCGTCGCGGATGCGGCCGAAGACGCCGGAGCGGGAGTTGTGGCCCACGACGGGGTCGACGTGCTCCTCGCCGCGCACGGTGGCGAGCCTCTCGAGCAGCTCGCGCTGCTCGGCGTCGAGGTCGCGCGGGGTCTCCACCACGACGTGAACGGTGAGGTCGCCGCGGCCCGAGCCGCGCAGGCGCGGGACGCCGAAGCCCCGTGCCACCACGGTCTCACCCGACTGGGTGCCCGCCGGCACCTCGATCGGGACGGAGCGCTCGGCGTCGTCGACGTCCTCGCGCTCCGCGTCGAGGGTGGGCAGGTCGATCCGGGTGCCCAGCGCGGCTGCGGTCATCGGCACCGTGATCTGGCACGCGAGGGCGTCGCCCTGGCGCGTGAAGGCGGGGTGGCGGGCCACCTTGACCTCGATGTAGAGGTCGCCGGCCGGGCCGCCGCCCGCGCCGACCTCGCCCTCGCCGGCGAGCTGGATCCGGTTGCCGTCGTCGACGCCGGCGGGGACGTTGACCTGCAGGCTGCGGCGCGAGCGGACGCGGCCCTCGCCGTTGCACTCGCGGCAGGGGTCGGGGATGACCGTGCCGTAGCCGTGGCACGTGGGGCACGGGCGCGAGGTGCGGATGTCGCCCAGCAGCGACCGCTGCACGTGGTGGACGTTGCCGTGGCCGTGGCAGGTGCCGCACGTGACCGGTTCGGATCCCTCGTTCGCCCCGGTGCCGTCGCAGACCTCGCACGTCACCGCGGTGTCGACCTTGATCTCGCGGCTGACGCCGAACGCGGCCTCCGCGAGGGTGATCGACAGGCGCAGCAGCGCATCCTGGCCGCGCTGCATGCGCGGGCGCGGACCACGCGAGGACGTCTGCCCGAAGAACGCGTCCATGATGTCGTCGAAGCTGAAGCCCTGGCCGAAGCCGCCGCCCATGCCGCCACCGGCGGACAGCGGGTCGCCGCCACGGTCGTAGACCGCGCGCTTCTGCGGGTCGGACAGCACCTCGTAGGCCGTGGTGACCTCCTTGAAGCGCTCGGACGCGTCGGGGGCGTCGTTGACGTCCGGGTGCAGTTGGCGGGCCAACCGGCGGTACGCCTTCTTCAGCTCCTCCGGGGTCGCCTCGCGGGACACGCCCAGCAGTTCGTAGTAGTCCAAGGTCTCTTTCTCTCTCGCAAGTTCTGGGTGGATCGCTCAGCCGTCGGCGAGGATCCGCCCGACGTAGCGGGCGACGGCGCCGACGGCCGCCATCGTGGCGGGGTAGTCCATGCGCGTCGGTCCCATGGTGCCCAGTTGGGCGAAGCTCTCGCCGTCGGGGCCGTACATGCTGGACACGACGGCCGTGCCCGACAGGTCGTCGCGACCGGTCTCGCGCCCGATCCGCACGTGCGGTCCGACGGTGGCCTCACCGAGCAGGTGCAGCAGCACGACCTGCTCCTCCATCGCCTCCAGCACCGGACGGATGGCGGTGTCGAAGTCGGCGCCGAAGCGCGCCAGGTTCGCCGTGCCGCCGACGGCCACGCGCTCGTCGGAGCGCTCGTTGGAGAACGTGTTCGCCAGGGTCGTGACGATCGAGGTGACGACGGGGCGGTCGTCGGAGGCGAACGTGTCGATCAGCTCGGCCAGCCGCAGCGAGGCCTCGGGCAGCCGCTCGCCCAGCGTGGCGCGGACGATGCGGGACTTCAGGTCGCCGAGCAGGCCCTCGCTGGGGGTCTGCGCGAGCTCGACGATGCGCTGCTCGACGCGGCCGCTGCTGGTGATCACGACGATCAGCACGCGCGAGCCCTCGAGTGCGACGAGCTCGACGTGGCGGACGGTGGAGCGCGTCAGCGAGGGGTACTGGACGATCGCGACCTGGTTCGTCAGCTGCGCGAGGATCTTCACGCTGCGCATGACGATGTCGTCGACGTCGATCGCGCCCGAGAGGAACGTCTCGATGGCGCGGCGCTCGGCGACCGACAGCGCCTTGACCTCGGCCAGCCGGTCGACGAACATCCGGTAGCCCTTGTCGGTGGGGATGCGGCCGGCGCTGGTGTGCGGCGCGGTGAGGTAGCCCTCGTCCTCGAGGGCCGCCATGTCGTTGCGGATCGTGGCCGACGAGACGCCGAGGCGGTGACGTTCCACCAGCGCCTTGGAGCCCACCGGCTCCTGCGTGGCGACGTAGTCCTCGACGATGGCTCGCAGGACGTTGAGTCGACGGTCCTCGATCACGCTGTCACCTCCCACGCTGCTGGCACTCCACCCTGACCAGTGCCAGTCTACCGAGGATCCCGAGGGCGGTGCGCCTGCGCGGAGGGCGTCCACCGGCATGGCAACCTGTCGGGGTGAGTGAGGTCTCCGTGCGCCCGGACGGCGCGATCGAGGTCGCCGACGGCGACCAGGTGCTCGTCTACACCCCCTACGCCGTGACGGCGCCCGACGGGACGACCGTCGCGCACGAGTCGCGCGGCGGGACGATGGCCGCGGTCTGGGCTTGCGCCGTGGGCGAGGCCTTCGTCGAGGTCAGCCACCTGGGCCACGGGCCCGAGGGCGGCGAGCTCGTCATGGTGGCCACCCGGCCGGGCCACGCCCCCGAGGTCGCGCTGGGCGCGCTGGTCACCGATGAGATCCCCGCCACCGTGCCCGAGAGCTGGCCGGCGGCGGTCGACCTGGCGATCGGGCTGATCGTGCGCGACACCCTCGACAGCGGCACGAAGGACGAGATCGAGGACTTCCACCAGCGACTCCTGGGCGTGTGGTTCGGCCATGGCTGACCGGTACGGCTCCGACGTCCTGTCCGGCGACTGGCGCCGGCCGGCCCGCGGCCGCTCCACCGAGCTGGCCGCCGACACCGGCCTCGTCGTGGAGGAGGCCTCCACGGGCTTCGTCGGCGAGATCATGCGCGTCGAGCGCGACCTCGGCACCGTCGAGCTCGAGGACCGGCGCCTGAGGCGCAAGGTCTTCCCGCTCGGCCCCGGCTTCCTCATGGAGGGCAAGCCGGTCGTGCTGGTCGCGCCCACGCCGAAGGGCAAGGCGGCGCCCACCCGCACGGCCTCGGGCTCGCGGATCGCCGCCGACACCCGGGCGAAGGTCGCGCTGCCCAGCCGGATCTACGTCGAGGGCCGCCACGACGCCGAGCTCGTCGAGAAGGTCTGGGGCGACGACCTGCGCGCCGAGGGCGTGGCGGTGGAGTACCTCAACGGCATCGACGACCTGGCGGCGATCGTCCGCGACTTCTCCCCCGGTCCGAAGCGCCGGCTCGGCGTGCTCGTCGACCACCTCGTGCCCGGCTCGAAGGAGCAGCGCCTCGCCGACGAGGTGGCGCACGTGCCGCACCTGCTCGTGGTCGGCCACCCCTACGTGGACGTGTGGCAGTCGATCAAGCCGCAGCGACTCGGCATGGACGCGTGGCCCACGATCCCGCGGAGCATCGAGTGGAAGCGCGGCATCTGCGCCCACCTGGGCTGGCCGCACGACGACCAGGCCGACATCGCGCGGGCCTGGAAGGCGATCCTCGGACGCGTCGACTCCTGGACCGACCTCGAGCCCGCGTTCCTGGGCCGCGTCGAGGAGCTCATCGACTTCGTCACCCTGCCCTGAGCAGCTGCAGCTTCCACAGGCCCACCGAGAGCAGCCCCAGCACGAGCGGCCCCGCGATCGTGATGGTGCGCCAGATCACGAACCCCGCCACGAGCTCGGCCTCGTTGGCGCCGGCCTCGATCGCCAGCAGTGTCGCCACGACGACCGCGTCGAGGATGCCCAGGCCCGAGAAGGGGAACAGCGTCAGCGGGTAGGCGACGAGGAAGGCCACGAGCACCTCGATCGCCGGCACCTCCGACGCCGTGACCCCGACGAACCGCAGCGAGGCCACGATCAGCGCCGCATCGACGACGACCATCGCCACGAGGGCGAGCACCGAGCGCGGCAGCGCCCACGGGACGCGATCGACGACGCGGCCCCGGAAGTCCGCGGCCCAGGCGGCCCACGCAGCGGGGTCGACCCCGCTGCGCATCCTTCCGACGAACCGGGCCAGCCTGCGGGCGAACCCCACCGTGAACGCCTCGCCGCGGAACGCCAGCCACACGACGGCCAGCAGGGCCGCGCTGACCGAGCCACTCACGACGGCGGGGACGAACTCGCCGAGGTGGAACGTGCCGAGCGCGAGCATCAGCGCGATCCCCAGCAGCGGTGCGCCGAACCGCACCACGTAGAACGTCACGGTGTTCATCACGGTGCCAGCCAGGCCCGCCGAAGCCGGGATCCCCCAGGACCCGAACATCGCCAGGCGCAGCACGACGTCGGAGGGCGGCGGTGCGACCGTGGTCATGAGGATCGCCGCCTGGTCGTTCTGCATGGCCCGCACCGGTGGGCAGCCGGGGATGAACAGCGCCAGCGGCAGGGCGTTGAGGAACTGACGCACCAGCAGCCCGCCCACGAGGACGGCGAACTGCCACGGCGCCAGCTTCGCGATCGCCGTGCGGACCTGCTCCCAGTCGATGTCGCCCAGGAGCCCGCGGATGACCACGACGATGACCGCCAGCAGGACGACGATCAGTCCGAGCCGCACCCAGCGGCGGCGTGCTCCTGTCGCGTCAGGCATCGAGCGGGTCGCGGATGATCGGGCACGTCATGCAGTGCCCGCCTCCGCGGCCGCGTCCGAGCTCGGCTCCGACGATCTCGATCACCTCGATGCCGGCCTTGCGCAGCAGCGAGTTCGTGTGGGTGTTGCGGTCGTAGGCGATGACGACGCCCGGCTCCAGCGCGACGAGGTTGTTGCCGCTGTCCCACTGCTGGCGCTCGGTGTCGTACTCGCTGCCGCCGGTCTCGACGATCTGGAACTTCTCCACCCCGAGGGCCTGCGCGACGACGTCGACGAACAGCGCGTCCTCGTGGTCGATGACCTCGATGCCGGGCAGTCCGTCGCCGGGCAGGATCGTGAACGCGTGGATCGTGTTGACGATCTCGGGGTAGATCGTGACGACGTCACGGTCGGCGAACGTGAAGACCGTGTCGAGGTGCATGGCCGCGCGCAGCTTGGGCATGCCCGCGACGATGACCTTCTCGGCCGCGCCCTGGTCGAACAGCGCCTTCGCCAGCTGGGTGATGCCCTGGCGCGACGACCGCTCGCTCATCCCGACCAGCACGACGCCGTTGCCCGGCACCAGGACGTCGCCGCCCTCGACCGTGGCGGTCCCCCAGTTCTCCTCGGGGTCGCCCCACCAGACCTTCGACCCGGCGAAGTCGGGGTGGAACTCGTAGATCGCCTTCATCAGGAGCGTCTCGTCCTTGCGGGCGGCCCAGTACAGCGGGTTCAGCGTCACGCCGCCGTGCACCCAGCACGTGGTGTCGCGCGTGTAGAGCGTGTTCGGCAGCGGAGGCATAAGGTACTCGTGGCCGCCGTGCGCCTCGCGGACGAGGGCGCGGTAGCCCGGCGCGAGCTCGCGCGGGAGGTCGCGGGTGGAGAGGCCGCCGATGAGGAACTTCGTCAGCTCGTCGGCCGGCAGCTCGTCGAGGTAGCCACGGGTCTCCTCCACGAGGCCGATCCCCACCTCGTTCGCCACGATCTTGCGGTCGAGCAGCCACTCTCGGGCGGTGCGGTCGGCCATCGTCGCGGAGAGCACGTCGTGCAGCTCGACCACGTCGATCTCGCGCTCGCGCATCTTGTCGACGAAGTCCTGGTGGTCGCGCTGGGCGTTCTGCACCCACAGGACGTCGTCGAACAGCAGGTCGTCGCAGTTCGACGGCGTGAGCCGCTCGTGGGCCAGTCCGGGCGAGCAGACGAGCACCTTGCGGAGGCGGCCGACCTCGGAGTGGACGCCGTAGGCGTCGGAGGGCTGCGTCATGAGACTCCTTCGGAACGTGGGTTCACACGATGATCCCACCGGTGAGCAGTTGGTACAGGGCGATCACGGCGCCGATGACGATGACCACGAAGAGGGCCAGCTCGGCGCGGGTGAACACGCTCAGGCCGCGCTCCCGGCGCGCGATGACGAACAGCACCGCGGCGGGCGCGTAGAGCAGGCACGACAGCAGCAGGAACTCCAGGCCCGCCGCGAAGAACAGGAAGATCGCGTAGGCGGAGGCGACGGCGGCGAACACCAGGTGCTTGCGCCGCGCGGAGGAGTCCTGCGCCTCGTACGTCTCGCCGCTCAGGGTGAGCTTGAGCGCGTACGCCGCCGCCAGCAGGTACGGCACGAGCGCGAGGCTCGTGGTGAGGTCCAGCATGAAGTTGAGCGAGTCCTCGACGAACAGCGTCACCGCCAGCAGCACCGTGACGCCGACGGTGGTGGCGATGAGGGCGGTGATCGGCGTGCCGGCGGCGTTCTCCCGGGCGAAGAAGCGCGGCATGTCGTTGCTGCGCGCGGGGATGAAGGCGACCTCCGCGGCCATGAGCGTCCACGCGAGGTAAGCACCCAGGACCGACACGATGACCCCGGCGCTGATGAACCACTCGCCCCAGGGCCCCACGGTCTGCTCGAACAGCCCGACCATCGACGGCTGCCGCGTCCCCGCGATCTCGGCCTGCCCGAAGGCGCCGTAGGACACCATCGTGACGAGCGAGAAGATCGCCAGCACGCTGAGGAAGCCGAGCACCGTGGCCTGGCCGACGTGCTCGCGTCGCTGCGCGTACCGGGAGTACACGCTGGCGCCCTCGATGCCGATGAAGACGAACGTGGTGATGAGCATCGTGTTCTTGACCTGCTCGGACATGGAGCCCAGGTCGTCGTAGGCGAAGAAGTTGTCCCGGAAGGTGCCGGCGTCGAAGTTGACGCCCAGGACCACGATGAACACGAGGATGGGCAGGATCTTGAAGATCGTGACGATCCGGTTGATCACGGCCGCGTCGCGCACCCCGCGGGCGATGAGGAAGTGGAAGATCCACACCCCGGCCGTCGACAGCGCGACCGCCAGCAGCGTGTCGCCGTCGCCGAAGTCGGGGAAGAACGCCCCGAGCGTGGCAGTGATGAAGACCCAGTAGAACGCGTTGCCCGCCATCGTGCTGGCCCAGAATCCCACCGCGGAGTTGAAGCCGGCGTAGTCGCCGAAGCCCGCCTTCGCATAGATGAACACGCCCGAGTCGAGCTCGGGCTTGCGGATCGCGAGGGTCTGGAAGCAGAACGCGAGCATGAGCATGCCGGTGCCGGCGATGGTCCACGCGATGAGGGCGCCCGCGACGCCGGTGGCCGTGCCGAAACGGGCCGGGAGGGAGAACACCCCTGCCCCGACCATCGAGCCGATGACCATCGCGGTCAGGACCGGACGACTGACCTTGGCGGCCGTCCCGCCCTGGGCGGTGGTGACGTCAGCATCAGCCATGATGCGAACCTAGCGCAGCGCGGTGGGCGCCGAACAGGCCTTATTCGCCGCCGACGGCCTCCAGGACCACGCGGTCGGCCATCAGCCGGCCCGAGCGCGTGAGCACGACGCGGTCGCCGAGCGGCTCGAGCCAGCCCGCCGCGATGAACGGCGCGACGTCGCCGAGCAGTGCCGGCTCGATCCCCTCGGCCAGCCGGATGCGCAGCATGACGTCCTCGAGGTGGCGGGCCTGAGCGTCGGGCCGCTCGCCGTCGGCACGCGGCGACTCCCCCGCGGCGAGGCGCTGGGCGTAGGCGGCCGGATGCTTGACGTTCCACCAGCGCTCGCCGTCGACGAACGAGTGGGCGCCCGGGCCGACGCCCCACCACTCGCCACCGTTCCAGTAGCCCACGTTGTGACGGCACTGCGCGGCCTCGTCGCGGGCCCAGTTCGAGAGCTCGTACCAGCGCAGCCCGGCGGCCTCGAGCAGGTCGTCGGCCAGCAGGTACTTGTCGGCGGTCTCGTCGTCGTCGGGCATGACCACCTCGCCGCGGCGCACCTTGCGGGCGAACGCGGTGCCGTCCTCGACGATCAGGGCGTAGGCGCTGATGTGGTCGGGCTGCATCTCCAGGGCCGACTCGACGGTGTGACGCCAGTCGTCCATCGACTCCGACGGCGTGCCGTAGATCAGGTCGAGGCTGACCTGCTCGAAGCCTGCCTCGCGCGCCCACGCGACGGCCTGCGGGACGCGCTCGGGATCGTGGGTGCGGTCGAGCACCGAGAGCACGTGCCGCACGGCCGACTGCATGCCGAACGAGATCCGGGTGAACCCGCCCTCGCGCAGCTCGGCCAGGGACTGAGGCGAGACGCTGTCGGGGTTGGCCTCGGTGGTGACCTCGGCGCCCGGCGCGAGACCGAGACGGTCGTCGACGGAACGCAGGAAGCGCACGAGGTCGGCCGCGGGCACCTGCGACGGCGTGCCGCCGCCCACGAACACCGTGTCCACGGTGCGCTCGGGAACGCGAGCCAGCTCGCTCAGCGCCGCCTCGATGTAGGTGGAGCGGGAGGCGCCGACGACGTCGGGCCCGCCGAGCTCGTCGGCGGTGTACGTGTTGAAGTCGCAGTAGCCGCACCGCACGGAGCAGAACGGCACGTGCAGGTAGATGCCGAACGCCACGCCCCCAGCGTACGGGGCGGCCCCGCGGTCAGGCCCCGGCGTAGAAGCCGTCGAGGACGTCGGAGTAGCGGTCCTCCACGACGCGCCGCTTCACCTTCATGCTCGGCGTGATCTCACCGGACTCGATCGACAGGTCGTGGTCCAGCACGGCCCACTTCTTGATCGTCTCCCACGGGTTGAGCTTGGCGTTGAGCTCCTCGACGTCCTGGGCGATCTGCTGCTGGATCCCCGGCGACGAGACGATCTCCTGGTAGGACTTGCCCTCCATGCCGTGGTTCGCGGCCCAGGCGTCGACGGCGTCAGGATCCAACGTGATGAGCGCCGAGCAGAACTTGCGGTCGTTGCCGTGGACCACCATCTGGCTGGCCAGCGGGCAGACCGCCTTGAACGCGCCCTCGATGTGCGACGGCGCGACGTACTTGCCGCCCGACGTCTTGAAGAGGTCCTTCTTGCGGTCGGTGATGCGCAGGTAGCCGTCGGCGTCGAACTCGCCGATGTCGCCCGTGGCGAGCCAGCCGTCGTCGACCAGCGCGGAGGCGGACTCGGACTCGAGGTTGTGGTAGCCACGCATGACGCCGGGGCCCTTGATGAGGATCTCCCCGTCGGTCGCGATCTTGACCTCGGTGCCCGGGAAGGGGCGGCCGACCGTGCCGATGCGGAAGTCGTCGGGGTGGCCGACGACGGCGCCGGCCGAGGTCTCGGTCAGGCCGTAGCCCTCGAGGACCAGGATGCCCGCGGCGTGGAACCACTCGGCGATGTCGGTGGACAGCGCCGCGGCACCGGAGATGAAGAAGCGGACCCGGCCGCCGAAGCGGTCGCGGACCTTGGAGAAGACCAGCTTGTCGGCGACGGCGTGCTGCGCCTTGAGCGGCAGCGGCACGGGCTTTCCGGCCCGCTCCAGTCGCGACTTCTGCAGGCCGACGCGCTCGGCCCAGTGGAAGAGCTTGAGCTTGGCGCCGCCCTCCTCCTCCATCATGCCGACGATGCGGCCGTAGGCCTTCTCGAAGATGCGCGGCGCGGCGCCCATGAACGTGGGCCTCACGACGGCGAGGTTCTCCACGATCTTCGGCACGCGGCCGTCGACGGCGCACGGGAATCCGACGGCGAGCTGCGTCGTGAGCAGCACCTTGCCGAACGAGTGCGCCATGGGCAGCCAGCGGTACTCGAGGTCGTCGATCGTCAGCAGGCCCGGAGCGGCGACGGCGGCGCCCTCGTACGTCCAGCAGTCGTGGACGAGGCGGACGCCCTTGGGACGTCCGGTGGTGCCAGACGTGTAGATCAGGGTCGCCAGCGACTCGGGGCCGGTGGCGGCGACGCGCTCCTGGACGACGCCGGGGTGGTCGGCGAGGTACTTCTCGCCCTCGGCGATCAGTTCCTCCAGCGAGATCACCCAGTCGCCGTCGGTCTCACCCTCGAAGGCGACGACCTTCATGACCTGCGGCAGCTCGGAGCGACCGTCGCGCAGCTTCGCGATCTGGGCGTCGTCCTCGGCGAACACGACGCGGCTCTCGGAGTCGGACAGGATGTAGACGACGTCGGTCGTCACGGTGCTGGGGTAGACCGTGGTGGTGGCCGCGCCCGCGGCGTTGATCGCGAGATCGGACAGGATCCACTCGATGCGGGTGCCGGACGCGATCGCGACCCGCTCCTCGGGCTCGATACCCAGGGCGACCAGGCCCGCCGCGAGCTTCGTGACCTGCTCACCCGCCTGGTTCCAGGTCAGCGAGTGCCAGTTCTCGTCGGCATCGGGGTAGCGGAACGCCTCGCGAGGCCCTGAGGCCTCGACGCGGCCGAAGAACAGCTCGCCGACGTTGCGAGCACGGTTCTGGACGATCAAGAGCTGGTCGGCTTCGGAAACAGCCATTGGAGTTCTCCCGGGGACGGTCGGCAAGCGTGTGATGCACGTCACCCTATACGCGCGGAGGGCCTCGTTACCGAACAGTCACGAAATCGACCCGGGCGCGAGACGGCCCCGCCGCCCGTGCCATCCGAACGCTCCCTTGCCACTTTTGGAAACGGATTCACGTGATTCAGGGCTGAGGACGTTGATCCGTTTCCAAAAGTGGCGTCCACAGGCCCGCACCCGCGAGTTCGGGCGTCCACAGGCACCGTCCGGAACCTGTCGGCGACGGCTCGACAAGGACGACTCTCGGTCGATGGCAGATGTTCCGGACGAGCTTCGAGGACGGGCGTTCACCACCGCGGAGGCGCTCGCGGCCGGTGTCACGCGACGCATGCTCGACGGGCCGCGGTTCGATCGGATTCACCGCGGGCGTGGCGTGTGGGCCGTGTCCGGCGAGCCCCGCGACCTGCGGTTCCTGCTCCGCGCCGACCGGCTCGTGATGCCCGCCGATGCCGTCGTCAGTCACGTCACCGGCCTCCAGCTGCACGGCGTCGAACTGGGACACGCCACCCGTCACTGGTCGACCAACTCGACGACCAGGCGAAGCCTCGCGGGCATTGCACTGCACCGGAGGCAGGCGCCCCTGCGACCCGTGGTGCTCGACGGGATTCCGGTCCTGCCGGCTCACCGTTGCCTGGTCGACGCGGCGATCACGCTGAGCCACCGGGACATCGTTCGCATCGCGGACGCCCTGGTCGCCGCCGGCCTGACGACGCCCGAGCACTTCGCGGCGTACGCCTGGGGTCGGCACCTCCACGGCGTGCGCCGCTCGCGGATGAACGCGGGCCGCGTCCGCGAGCGCGTCTGGTCGTTCCGGGAGACCGACCTGCGGCTCCTGCTGGCTGTGGCGGGCCTGCCCGAGGCGGAGGTCAACCTCGACCTCCTCGATGACACCGGCGCGCATCTCGCGTGCGGAGATCTCGTCCTTCGGCCCTGGCGGATCGTCCTGGAGTACGACGGCTGGTACCACGAGCGCTCAGCGGCTCAGCGGCACAAGGACATCCTGCGACGCGAAGCCCTCGAAGCCGCCGGCTGGCTCGTGATCGTGTTGGTCTCGAGTGACCTCGAACGGCCGGCCAGCCTCATCGGCCGCGTCTGGCGCTCGATGGTCTCGCGTGGCTACACGGGCCCTCCGCCACGGTTCGCACCGTGGCAGCTCGAGGAGCTCACTCGGTCACCGAAGGGCTGACTCGTGCCGCCCTCCGCTTTCCTCCACTTTTGGAAGTGGATTCACCTCGGGAGGTCAGAACCGCGTGAATCCGCTTCCAAAAGTGGAGAGGGGCGGGTCGGCGGCTGTCGCCCCGCGCCCGACTCAGGACTGCTTGGAGTCGCCGGTGGAGAGCGCGGCGATGAACGCCTCCTGGGGGACCTCGACGCGGCCGACCATCTTCATGCGCTTCTTGCCCTCCTTCTGCTTCTCCAGCAGCTTGCGCTTGCGGCTGATGTCGCCGCCGTAGCACTTGGCGAGCACGTCCTTGCGGATCGCGCGGATGTTCTCGCGGGCGATGATCCGCGCGCCGATGGCGGCCTGGATCGGTACCTCGAACTGCTGGCGCGGGATGAGCTCCTTGAGCTTTCCGGCCAGCGCGACACCGTAGGAGTACGCGCTGTCGCGGTGCACGATGGCGCTGAAGGCGTCCACGGGCTCGCCCTGCAGCAGGATGTCGACCTTCACCAGGTCGGCGGCCTGCTCGCCGGACAGCTCGTAGTTGAGTGAGGCGTAGCCCTTCGTGCGCGACTTCAGCGCGTCGAAGAAGTCGAACATGATCTCGCCCATGGGCAGCGTGTAACGGATCTCGACACGGTCGTCGGACAGGTAGTCCATCCCGCCGAGCTGGCCGCGGCGCGCCTGGCACAGCTCCATGATCGTGCCGATGTAGTCCGACGGCGCCAGGATCGTGGCGGACACGATCGGCTCGTAGACCTCGGAGATCTTGCCGGCGTTCGGGTACTCGCTCGGGTTCGTGACGGTGTGCTCGCTGCCGTCCTCGAGCTTCACCCGGTACACCACGTTCGGCGCGGTCGAGATGAGGTCGAGGTTGAACTCGCGCTCGAGCCGCTCGCGCACGATCTCGAGGTGCAGCAGGCCCAGGAAGCCGATGCGGAAGCCGAAGCCGAGCGCGCCGGAGGACTCGGGCTCGTAGACGAGCGCGGCGTCGTTGAGCTGCAGCTTCTCCAGCGCGTCGCGCAGGGTGGAGAAGTCGTCGCCGTCGATCGGGTACAGGCCGGAGAACACCATCGGGTTCGGGTGCTGGTAGCCGCTCAGCGGCTCCGCGGCGGGCTTGGTGGCCGAGGTCACCGTGTCGCCCACGCGACTCTGACGCACCTCCTTCACACCGGTGATGAGGTAGCCGACCTCGCCGACGCCGAGGTGGTCGGCCTTCACGGGCTCGGGGCTGATGACGCCGACCTCGAGCATCTCGTGCACCGCGCCGGTGGACATCATCTTGATCCGGTCGCGGTGGCTGAGCTTGCCGTCGACCACGCGGACGTAGGTGACGACGCCGCGGTAGGTGTCGTAGACCGAGTCGAAGATCAGCGCGCGGGGCGGGCCGTCGGGGTCGCCCTGGGGCGGCGGGACCTCGTCGACGATGAGGTTCAGCAGCGCCTCGACGCCCTGGCCCGTCTTGGCCGAGACGCGCAGCACGTCGTCGGGCTCGCCACCGATGATCCCGGCGATCTCGGCCGCGTACTTCTCCGGCTGCGCGCCGGGCAGGTCGATCTTGTTGAGCACGGGGATGATGTGCAGGTCGGCGTCCATCGCCAGGTACAGGTTCGCCAGCGTCTGCGCCTCGATGCCCTGCGCCGCGTCGACCAGCAGGATCGCGCCCTCGCACGCCTCCAGGGACCGGCTCACCTCGTAGGTGAAGTCCACGTGCCCCGGGGTGTCGATCATGTTGAGGATGTACGTCGTGCCGTCGTCGTCACCGTCGGACTTGGTGAACGGCATCCGCACGGCCTGGCTCTTGATCGTGATACCGCGCTCGCGCTCGATGTCCATCCGGTCGAGGTACTGCGCGCGGGCGGCGCGCTCGTCGACGACGCCGGTGAGCTGGAGCATCCGGTCGGCGAGGGTCGACTTGCCGTGGTCGATGTGCGCGATGATGCAGAAGTTCCGCAGCAGTTCGGGCGGAGTCGACCCCACGGTGGGGGCAGGAGTGGAGCGCGTCATGGTGAGGTCCATTGTCCACGACCTGCGCACAGGTCGTGACCAACGATCATCGCCAGGCGTACGCGATGACGACGTTGACCACGACCAGGGCCGCGACGACGTGGCCCCACGGGTTCGGGGCGGGCAGCTTCTGCTTCATGAACGCGAGCGCCGTGGCGACCGCCGCGATGACGAGCTTGACGCCGACCTTCGCGTTGTTGGGGTCGTGGACGGCCTCGCTGGCCGAGCCGATTCCGGTGAGCACGATGCCGATCACCAGGGCGGTGGCGACGGCGTGCGCCATGCCCTTGGGGACGCGGGGAGCGCGGAGCGACATGGCCCACAGGACGAGGGCTGCGACCCAGCACGCGATGTGGACCCAGACGAGGATGTCGTAGAAGAGCTGCACGACCCGAGCGTACGAGACGGAGCGGATTTGAGGACCGGGCGCTCCCGCTGGTAGCATTGACGATTGCGTGTCCAGCCCACCGTACGACGGGCTCGGGCGCGACCAAGACTTCTCATCACCGGAACGACGAAAGAACAGGTTTGCCGTGGCGAACATCAAGTCGCAGATCAAGCGCAACCGGCAGAACGAGGCCGCTCGCGAGCGCAACAAGTCCGTGCGCTCCGCGCTGAAGACGGCCGTTCGCCGCTTCCAGGAGGCCGTCGAGGCCGGCAACACCGACGAGGCCAAGACCCTCGCCGCCGACACCGCGAAGAAGCTCGACAAGGCTGCTTCGAAGGGCGTCATCCACAAGAACCAGGCCGCGAACCGCAAGTCCGCGATCGCCAAGAAGGCCGCCTCGCTCTGATCTTCACGCAGACGCCCCGCACCTGATGGTGCGGGGCGTCTTCGCGTTCCCTACGACGTTCGGGCGCGCGCCACGGCGATGTCGATGATCATTCGCTCGACCGCGTGGCCGGGCTCGGCCGAGCCGCCCTTGACCTGCAGGTCGGCGTGCGCGACGGCGTCGAGCGCCTGGCGCAGCGACGCCTCGCTCCAGCCGCGAGCGCTCTGGCGCAGCGAGCGGATCTTGAACGGCGGTGCGCCCACCTCGCGCGCCAGGTCGGCGTCGCGCAGGCCGGGATCGGCCGTGGCGACCCGGGCCAGCTGCCGCAGCCCCGAGGCGAGCGCGGCCGTGATCAGCAGCGGGGCGACCTTGGCGGCCTCGGCCCACCGCGCCCGCTCGAGAGCGAGGTCGAGCCGGCCGTCGAGGGCGGCGTCGGCGATCTCGTAGCCGCGGACCTCCGCCCGGCCGCCGAAGTAGCGGCCGACCACGGTGGCGTCGAGCCGCTCCCCCTCGCCGAGCGTCGTGACGAGCTGGTCGACGGCGGCCGCGAGCGACCGCAGGTCGGAGCCGACGGCCGCGACGAGCAGGGCGGCACCCTCGTCGTCGATGGCGCGGCCGAGCGTGCGGGCCTCCTGGCGCACCCAGGCGATGAGGTCGCGCTCGTACTTCGGGGCCTGCTGGGAGACCTCGGAGACGGCGGCGGACTTGCGCAGCTTGTCGAGCAGGCCCTTGCCCTTGGCTCCCCCGCCATGCACGAGCACGACGGCCGTGTCGTCCGACGGCGACGCGGCGTACTGGAGCAGCTCGCCGGCGACCTGCTCGCCCAGGTCCTGCAGGTCGGTGAGGACCACGGCGGTGGCCTGGCTGAACAGCGAGGCGCTGGTGAGGGCCGTGAACTCGCCGGGCGCCAGGGCCGAGGCGACGGTCTGGGCGATCTCGGCCTCGGGAGCGGCTTCACGGACCTGCGCCACGGCCTGGCGCTTGGCGCGGTCGGAGAGGAACTCGGAGTTGCCGGTGACCAGCAGGATCTTGCCGAACGGGTTCGCCACGTCCCGAGAATAGGTCACCGCGCCGACACGACGAGGTGCCCGTCGCGATCGAGGACGGCGATCGTGCCGGAGGTGTCGGTGCGCCACACCGCGACCCGCTGACGCGCGAGGTCGTCGAGCACCGCGGAGGTCGGGTGGCCGTGCGGGTTGTCGGCCCCGACGCCGATCAGCGCGACCGACGGAGCGACCCGTTCGAGCAGACCCTCCCAGCGGTCGGCGCTCCCGTGGTGCGCCACCTTGAGGACGTCGGCGGACAGGTCGGCGTTGAGCCGGCCGAGGCCGCGCTGGGCCTCCTCCCCCAGGTCGCCGGTGAACAGGATCCGGTGGCCGCGCACGGTGGCCCGAACGACCACGCTCGCGTCGTTGCGGGCCTCGGGCGCGACGCGGCCGGTGTCGGCACGCGGCCAGAGCACCTCGAGGTCGACGCCGCCCACCTTCACGCGCTGGCCGGCGAGCAGCCGGATCCGACGCGCGGCGGGCACGGACGGACCACCCGAGGGTCCGTCGGCGAGCACGTCGACCTCCCGCCCGCGCACTGCTCCACGCCAACCGTCCACGTGGTCGGCGTCGCCGTGGGTGAACAGCAGCAGGGAGATGCGATCGATCTCGAGCTCGGTCAGGCAGCGGTGGATGGGACCGGGCTCCTGGCCGACGTCGATCACGATCGCCTCCCCCGGCGCCGTGGGCACGACGAACCCGTCACCCTGGCCGACGTCGCACGCCACGACCACCACGTCGCGCGGCGGCCAGCCCGGCGTCGGCGTGCGCACGATCGCGACCAGCAGCCCGAGGGTCATGCCGACCGCCAGCGCGGGGCGTCGCAGCAGCCACCACACGCCGCACCCGATCAGCGGCGTGACGGGGATCAGCGTCCACCACGGCCACGGCCACGCGATCGCGGCGCCCGGTAAGGAGGCGCCGAGGCGGGCGACCCGCACGATCACCGAGGCCGCCGCCCACGCGACCGTGCCCGGCACCGGGGCGAGGGCGGGCGCCACGAGGTCGACCAGCCCGGCCGCGAGGCCCGCGACGGTGGCCGGCGCGACCGCGGGCGCCACGAGGACGTTCGCGAACACGGCCACCATCGAGATCTCGCCGCTCAGCGACGTGACGACCGGGAGGCACGCGAGGTGAGCCGCGATCGGCACCGCCACGGCGGTGGCGACGGGTAGCGGCAGCCAGTGCAGGCGGCGGGCCAGCGGCGGTGCGAACGCGATGATGCCCGCCGTGGCCGACACGGAGAGGACGAAGCCGGGCCGGGTCGCCAGCCACGGGTCCAGCACCACCAGCGCCACGACCGACCACGCGAGAGCTCGCAGTCCGGCACCGGCGCTGCCGACGAGGAGCCCGGCGAGGGCGACCGAGCCCATCACCGCGGCGCGCTGGACGCTGGGCTCGGGACGCGCCACGACCACGAACGCCACGACGGTCAGCACGCCGGCCAGCAGCACGGTGCGACGCGAAGCCCCGACGGCGCGCAGGCCCAGCAGGACGATGCCGAGCACGATCGTCAGGTTCGCGCCGGACACCGCGAGCAGGTGGGTCAGGCCCGTGGTCGCGAACTCCTCGCGCGTGCGGTCGGAGAGGCCTGACTCGTCCCCCGCGACGAGTGCGGGCACCAGCGCCGCGGCCTGGTCGCCACGGTGGTCGACGCCGTCGCGGACGCCGTCGCGCACCACCTCGCTCCACCGCCACCACCACGGACCGGCCCCCGCGCGGCGCCAGTCGTGCACCCGCAGCACGGCCGCTTCGTCGCTGCCGTCCGACGGCTCGAGCCCGGCGCGCACCAGCAGCCGCGTTCCCGTGACGAACCGCTCGGAGCCCTCGACGAAGGCCGTCGCCCGCACGCGCACACGCCAGGTCCGACCGCGCGACTCCACGACGCGCACCGTCACCGGCACCACCGTCCCCGGTCCGCCGGCGCCCGAGAACACGCGCGCGTCCTCGCGCACGTGCACTTCAGCGCGCACTGTCGCTCCGCGCTCGGCCAGCAGCGTCACCGGGGAGGACTCGACAGCCGTCAGGCGCCACCCGCAGGTGGCCGCGACGACGACCAGGACCGCCGCCGGGAACGCCAGCAGGGGCCGGCGCCACCCCCAGACGAGCACCACCACGGCGGCCACCGCCACGGCGAGCGAGGCCGCCACCGGGGCCCGGGTGAGCCCGGCTGCGGTCGCCCACGCCACGAGGGCGGCCGGGACGACGCGCAGGTCAGACCGAGACCCGGTCACGCAGGTCGGCCAGGGTCGCCTCGCCGATCCCCTTGACGTCCAACAGGTCGTCGACGGAGCGGAACGGGCCGTTCTCCTCGCGCCACGCGACGATCGCCTCGGCCGTCACCGGTCCGACGCCGGGCAACGAGTCGAGGGCCACGAGGTCGGCCGAGTTGAGGTTCACGACGGCTTCCGCCTGCCCCGACGGGCTCGCCGCTCCCCCGGACGGTGCGGCAGCCGGGGCACCGACCACCACCTGCTCACCGTCGGTGAGCACGCGCGCGAGGTTGAGGGACGCGGTGTCGACCTTGCCCTTGGTGCCGCCCGCGGCCTTGATCGCCTCGTGCACGCGCGACCCCGGCGGCAGGGTGACGATCCCGGGGCGGCGCACCCGGCCCGCGACGTCGACCACCAGCGTGCCCGACGTGGCCCCCGCGGACGGCGTGGTGCCGGCCACCTCGACCCCCGACGACGTCGGCACCGTCACCTCGTGGGGCCGCCCCGCCAGCAGCCACCACACGACGAGCACCGCCGCCGCCCCGCCCACGACCGCCGCGAACCGCACGTGCCCCGGCCGCAGCAGGCGCCGGGAGGGATCGGGCCTGCGACGCCGGCCGGGCGGTGGACGGTCAGGGTCGGGGAGGGTGGCGTCGAAGGTCGCGGCCAGCTCGGCGAGGCGCTGCCGTGCGACCTGGGCGCGGGTCTCGGGCGGGACGGGAGCCATGTCGCGACCCTAGGAACGCCCTGCGCCCGGCGGAACCACTCGCGCGCGGCCTGTGGACCGCGGGC
Organism: Aeromicrobium choanae; assembly: GCF_900167475.1. Taxonomy (NCBI): domain Bacteria; kingdom Bacillati; phylum Actinomycetota; class Actinomycetes; order Propionibacteriales; family Nocardioidaceae; genus Aeromicrobium; species Aeromicrobium choanae. Next base: position 452,708 of record NZ_LT796768.1, read on the forward strand.
CGCGCGGCGGCGGCCCTGTGGACGGTCAGCGGGCGCTGACGGTGACGGCGATCATGCCGGGTCCTACGTGCGCCCCGATGTCGGCGCCCACCTCGTCCACGGCGACCTCGGCGCGGTCCAGCTTCTGCGCGAGGGAGTGGGCCACCCCCACCGCCACCGGCTCACTGGCCAGGTGCAGCACGCCGATGTCGAAGTCCCCCGGGTAGGTGCCCACCGTCTCGACGGCGAGCGTGACGAGGCGGGCCAGCGCCTTGGACGACGTGCGGACCTTCTCCAGGGGCGTCACCACCCCGTCCTCGAGGGTGAGGATCGGCTTGACCGCCAGCGCGGACCCGATGAGCGCCGCGGCCCGGCCGATGCGGCCACCGCGACGCAGGTACTCGAGCGTGTCGACGTAGAGCAGCACGCGGGCCGAGCGGGCCGAGGCGACCGCGGCAGCCTCCACCTGCTCGGCGGTGCCGCCCGCGTCGCGCGCGCGGGCCGCGGCGCCCGCCGCGAACCCGGTGGCCAGTCCCGCCTGCATCGTGTCCACGACGCGCACGGGGACGTCGACCCGGTCGGCCGCGAGCCGCGCCGCGTCCACGGTGCCGGAGACCTTCGAGCTGATGTGGACCGACACGATCTCGTCGACGCCGGTGGACGCGAGGGCGCGGTAGACGGCCTGGAACGTCTCGGGCGACGGCCGCGAGGTGCTCACGGGGACGGACTCGGTCAGTGCGTCGGCGATCATCTGGGAGGTCACATCAACACCCTCGGTGTAGACCCGCGCGCCGATGATGACCGTGGTGGGCACGACGGTGATGCCCTCGCGCGCCGCGTCGTCGGGATCCAACGACGCGGTGGAATCGGTCACGACGGCCACGGTCATGGCCGAAACCCTACCCAGCAGGGTGGGCACCGTCGTCAGTAGACGTCCTTCGCGTAGCGCCCTTCCTCGGCCAGCCCGGCGAGCCAGTCGCGCGCACCGTCGCGCGACAGGCCTCCGTGGCGCTCGGCCAGGTGCAGCAGCGTGGCCTCGACGTCCTTGGCCATGTGCACGCGGTCGCCGCACACGTAGAGGTGAGCACCCTCGTCGAGCCAGCGCCACAGGTCGAGGCCCTGCTCGCGCATCCGGTCCTGCACGTAGACACGGCGGTCCTGGTCGCGCGAGAACGCCGTGTCGAGCCGGGTCAGCACGCCGTCGCGGCGCAACGACTCGAGCTCGTCGCGGTAGAGGAAGTCCGTGGTCGCGTTGCGGTCGCCGAAGAACAGCCAGTTCGGGCCGGGCTCGCCGGCGAGCGCGCGGTGCTTCAGGAACCCGCGGAACGGCGCGACGCCGGTGCCGGGGCCGATCATGATCGCGGCGGCGCCGGGGTCGCTCGGTGGGCGGAAGTGACGCTGGCGCTGCACGTGGATGCTGACGTCCTGCTCCCCCGCCCGGTCGGCGAGGTGACTCGAGCAGATGCCGTGCCGCCGCAGGCCGTGCACGCGGTGCCGGACCACCGAGACGGTCACCTGGACCTCGCTCGGGTCCTCGAGCGGGCTGGACGAGATCGAGTACTGCCGCGGCGTGAGTGGGCCGAGCACGGTGAGCCACTGGTCGAGTCGCGCCAGTGTGGGGTGGTCGTGCAGCAGGTCCACGATCTGCCGACCCCACGCCCACTCCTGCACCGCGAGCCGGTCGTCGGGGTCGGGCAGGCCGCTCACGGCACCGCGATGGCGGTCGATGACGAGCCGCACGACGGCCGGGGTGATCGTGACCGGGTCGTACCGCTCGGCCAGCGCGTCGGCGAGGCGCACCGGCTCGCCGTCGGACTCCAGCAGGGCGTCGCCGTCGAGCCCGGTGAGCGTCAGCCAGGCGTCGACGTAGGCCGGGTCCACGCGGGGCGCCACCGCGAGCGCGTCGCCCGGCTCGTACTCGAGCGTGCCCTCGGGCAGGTGGAAGCCGAACCGTCGCACCTCCTTGGACGAGTCGGTCGCCGTCAGCAGCTCGTTGCGCGTCAGCCTCGTGACGAGAGGTCGGTTGCGGCCGTACGCCGGGGTGTCGGGCTCGGTCACCGTGATCGCGTCGACGGCGCCCAGCGCGCGGCCCACGGAGTCGAGCCAGGCCGAGGCCGGGGCGTCGAAGGCCGGCTCACAGTCGGCGCGTGCGGCGAGGCGCTCGGCACCGAGGTCGGCCAGGCGCTCGTCGAGGCGCCGTCCGAACCCGCAGAAGTCGGCGTACGTGGAGTCGCCGAAGGCCAGCACGCTGTACCGAAGCCCGACGAGGCGTGGCGCGTCTGCCGCGAGGAGGCGCCAGAACGCCGCCGCCTCCGTGGGTGGGTCGCCGTCGCCCGTCGTGCTCGTGACGAACAGGACCGTGCCGGTGAGGTCCTCGGGGCGGACGCCGGCGAGCGAGCGGTGGACGGCGGTCAGGCCCCTCCCGGTGAGGAGGCGGACGAGCTCCGGGGCGTGGTCCTCCACGCGCCCCGTCTGCGACGCGGTGAGGATTGTGACGTCGGCCGAGGCGTCCTGCGGGTCGGGAGCAACGGCGGCGAGCACCTCGGCGAACCACGCCCGCACCTCCGGCGCGACCGGTGCCGACGGCGGCAGCGTGGGTGCCTGGTGCGTCATCGCGGCCAGGTAGCCCGCGAGCCAGGCCGTCTCCAGCTCGGACGGCTCCGTGCCCACCGGTGGCGCGACCGGCAGCCGGATCGGCGCGCGCTCCAGGCGCACCGCGCAGGCCTTGAACTCCGGCTGCAGCGAATCGGGGTCGACCGCGTCGTTCGTGACGGCGTTGACCGCCAGCCCCTCCCCCGTCATCTCGCCCCAGTGCATCGGCGCGAAGCAGGTGCCGGGCAGCACGCGGTCGGTGACGACGGCCGGCAGCACCGCCTCGCCACGCCGCGAGACGATCCGCACCGGCGACCCCTCGCCGATCCCGAGCGCCGCCGCGTCGTCGGGATGGACCTCGACGAAGGGGTCGGGGTTGAGCCGGTTCAGACGCGGGACCTTGCCGGTCTTGGTCATGGTGTGCCACTGGTGCGGCAGCCGCCCGGTGTTGAGGACCACGGGGAAGTCGTCGTCGGGCAGCTCGGCCGGGGGCAGGTGGGGCCGGGCGTGGAAGACGGCGCGCCCGTCGGGCATCGGGAACGAGATGCCGGCGTCGTCGACGTAGCGGACCGGGTTGCGGCGCTCGCCGCCCGGCGGGCACGGCCACTGCAGCGAACCCTCGCGGAGACGCTCGTAGGTCGCACCGCGCAGGTCGTACCCGGTGGCCGGGTTGGCGAACGCCCGGATCTCCTCGAACACCTCCTCGGCGCTGTCGAAGGCGAAGGCCTCGCCGAAGCCGAGGCGGGTCGCGATGTCGGCGATGAGCCTCCAGTCGGGGCGGGCGTCGCCCGGCGGCGGTCCGACCGGCCGGCACAGCGTGAGGTTGCGCTCGGAGTTCACCATGACGCCCTCGGCCTCGGTCCACAGCGCGGCGGGCAGGGCGATGTCGGCGTGGGTGAGCGTCTCGTTCTCGGCGTAGGAGTCCTGCACCACCACGAGGTCGGCCGCGGCCAGCCCCTCCAGCACGGTGGAGCGGTTCGCCACGGAGTGCACGGGGTTGGTGCAGATGATCCAGGCCGCCTTGACCTCGCCCGCCGCCAGCTGCTCGAACAGGTCGATCGTGCCGCGGCCGACCTCGTCGCGGATCGCGCCCGGGGAGAGCCCCCACACGTCCTCGCAGAACGAGCGGTCGGCGGCCGAGACCACCGAGCGCTGCCCCGGCAGCCCCGGGCCCATGTAGCCCATCTCGCGGCCGCCCATCGCGTTCGGCTGGCCCGTCAGCGAGAAGGGGCCCGAGCCGGTGCGGCAGATCGCCCCGGTGGCCAGGTGCAGGTTGCAGATCGCGTTGGTGTTCCAGGTGCCGTGCGTGGACTGGTTGAGGCCCATGGTCCAGCAGGTCATCCAGTCGCCCGCCTCGGCGATCCACCCGGCGACGGTGCGCAGGTCGTCGGCGGCGATGCCGGTCGTGGCGGCGACGGCGTCGGGCGCGTAGTCGGCCATCATCGCCTCGACGTCGTCCCAGCCGCGCGTGTGGTGGTCGACGAACTCGCGGTCGACGGCCCCCGCCTCCAGCAGCAGGTGCAGCAGCCCGTTCAGGAAGGCCAGGTCGGTGCCGGGCCGGATCTGGCAGAAGAGGTCGGCCTTCTCGGCGGTCGCGGTGCGGCGGGGATCGACGACGACGAGGCGCGCACCGGCCTTGACTCGCTCCATCATCCGCAGGAACAGGATCGGGTGGGCGTCGGCCATGTTCGAGCCGATCACCAGGAACAGGTCGGCGTGGTCGAAGTCGTCGTAGGAGCCGGGCGGGCCGTCGGCGCCCAGCGACTGCTTGTAGCCGGTGCCCGCGCTGGCCATGCACAGCCGCGAGTTCGACTCGATGTTGACGGTGCGCAGGTAGCCCTTGGCCAGCTTGGTGGCGAGGTACTGCGCCTCCAGTGACATCTGGCCCGAGACGTAGAGCGCCACCGCATCGGGTCCGTGCTCGTCGATCACCGTGCGGAACCGGGTGGCCGCCTCGTCGAGCGCCGCCTCGATCCCGACCTCGACCCGCTCGGCTCCCCGGTCGGACCGCACCGATGCCTTCTCCATGCGTCCCGGTGCGGCGAGCAGGTCGGCGGTGGTGGCGCCCTTCGTGCAGAGCCGTCCGGCGTTGGCGGGGTGACCGGCCGTGCCCACGGCGCCGGTGACCCGCACCGTGTCGTGCCGCCGCTCGACCTGCAGCGTCAGTCCGCACCCGACGCCGCAGTAGCCGCAGACGGTGTCGACCATCGTCACACCGCGGTCGCGAGGTCGTGGGCGCAGGCGGCGGCGTACCGCTCCAGCACGAGGGACACCAGTCGCTCGTCGGGCCGGCGCTCGTCGAGCAGGGGGGCGGTGACGACGTCGGCCCCGGCCCGGCCGAGAGCGTCGTGGAAGTGACCGGGCGCGAGCAGGTGGCTGGCGACCAGCACCCGTCGGCCCGGGCGCCTCACGGCGGCCACGACCTCGCCCAGCGGCGTGCCGCAGTGGCCCACGTGGCCGAGCTCGACGCGACGGCCGAGCCGGACCGAGAGATCGGCGGCCGTCGCGCGGAGGTCGGCCAGCGCGCGCGGGTCACTGGACGCGGAGGCACCCAGCACCACCGTGTCGTCGGGTCGCAGGCCCTCGTCGTGCAGGCGCGACACCAGCGTCCGCGTGATGGCGGGGTGCGGTCCCAGCGGGTCGGCCGCGACGTGACCGGGCCGCCTCGTGACGACGCCCGCGATGTCGTGGTGCACGTGGTAGCCGGCCGACAGCAGCAGCGGGACGACCACGGCGGGTCGGTCGGCCACCGAGGCGGCGACCTCGGGCAGGGCCGGCTCCTGGACGTCGACCCAGGTGTCGCGGACCTCCACGGAGGGCAGCGCCCGGCGCACGGCCTCGACGAGGGCGGCCACCGCGGCGGCGCCCCGGGCCGAGCGGGTGCCGTGGCTGCAGGCGATCAGGACGGGCCGTGACGCGATCCTCATGACGCCACCTCCGTGAAAAGCGCAGAGTACGTCGGCGCCGTCATGACTTGTCTGATGCTCACTCGCTGACGCTCGCTCATGACGCCACCTCCGTGGAAAGGGCAGAGTATGTCGGCGCCGTCATGATTTCTCTGATGCTCACTCGCTGACGCTCGCTCATGCGATGTCCTCCCGGTGGAGTGGTTCGAGGCGGTAGCCGCGCTTGACGACGGTCTTGACGAGGCTGCGGTCGCCGAGGGCCTCCCGGAGGCGCCCGACGGCGACGTCGGCGGCATGGTGGTCGTCGGTGGCGCGAGGCAGCACCGACAGCACCTGGTCGCGGGTGAAGACGGCGCCGGGGTCGGACGCCAGCAGCCGCAGGACGGCCAGTCCGGCGGGCGGGAGCGGCAGCACCGCGTGGTCGAGGGTGGCCGCCGTGGCGTGCAGGCGCAGCCGGCCGGTGGCGACGTCGACGCCGAGGTCGTCGCCGCCGAAGTGCAGGACGATCGACCTCACGAGGGCACCGAGGCGGCCGCGGTCGGGCACGAGCGGCTCGAAGCCCGCGACGACGAGGGGCTCGGCGGTGACCGGCCCGACGGCGGCGAGCACGAGTCGTCCCTCCCGCGCCAGCTCCAGCAGGGTGGCCCGCTCGCCGAGGTCGCGCACGACGGACAGCCAGGCGCTCGCACCGGGGGCGGACGTGAAGACGATCGCGTCGAAGCCACCGGACGCGGCGTCGCGCACCGACCGTTCGACGGCCTCGGGATCCGGCGGCGGGCCCCACCGGTAGACCACGAGGGGCACCGTGGACGCGCCGGCCGCCGTGACCGCGGACTCCAGCCCGTCGTCGCCGGCACCGTGGTGCTGCACCGCGATCCGCATCCCCTCGACGCCCTCGGCCACGAGGTACTCGGCCATCTCACGCGACGTCTCGGACTCGGCGACCCAGTCCGCCACGAGCCCCGAGGCCTGGATGGCGCCTCGGGCCTTGGGCCCTCGCGCGACGATCCGCGCCGCCGCCAGGACCTCGAGCAGCGGCTCGAGCAGGTCGACGGACTCGGCCGTCTCCAGCCAGCTGCGGAAGCCGATGCCGGTCGTGACCACCACGACGTCCGGGCGGTCGGCGATGAGCTCCTGCGTGCGCCGCACGAGCGTGTCCTCGTCGATGTGTGCCTCGACCCCGAGCGTCGCGGCGATGTGCACCTGCGCGCCGCGGCGCACCAGCGCGCTCGCCAGGTCGGTGGCGCGGCGCTGCGCCGTGACGAGGATGCGGGTTCCGGCGAGCACCGGCCCGTGAGGGGTCACGCGTCCCCCCGCCGCAACCACACGACGTCGTCGACGACCCGCACGTCCCAGTGCCCCAGCGAGACCTCGGGGTCGTCGAGGCAGACGCCGGTGCGCAGGTCGAACACCTGCTTGTGCAGGGGTGAGGCGACCGTGGGCACGTCGCCCCGCGACCCGACGAGACCGCGGGCGATGACGTTCGAGCCCGTGAACGGGTCGCGGTGGCCCACCGCGAGGATCTCGCCGTCGCCGACTCGGAAGAGCGCCACCTGCTCGCCGTTCACCAGCGCCGCGGCGCCCCGGTCGACCCAGAGCCGGTCGATCGTGCACACGGCGGTCCACGCCGACTCGGAGACCGTCTCCGACAAGGCCGCGCTCACTGCACAGCCTCCGTCCGCACGGGCAGCGTGCCGCCGGCGATCACGACGGGGTCGGCGGGCCGGCGCTGGCCCCGCTCCTCGACGTAGGACAGGTCGGGATCGGGGGTGTCCGGGGCGTTGACGAAGGAGCCGAACTGCGCCAGCTTCTCCGGGTCGGCCAGGGTCTGCGCCCACTCGTCGGCGTAGTTCTCGACGTGCTCGGCCATCTGCGCGTCCAGCTCCTCCCCGATGCCCAGCGAGTCGTGCAGCACGACGTCGCGCACGTGCTCGATGCCGCCCTCGATCGACTCGATCCACGGCGCCGTCCGCTGCAGCCGGTCGGCCGTGCGCACGTAGTAGAGCAGGAACCGGTCGATGGCCCGGATGAGCTCCTCGGTGGTGAGATCCTCCGCGAAGAGCTGGGCGTGGCGGGGCATGAAGCCGCCGTTGCCGCCGACGTACATGTTCCAGCCGTGGTCGGTGGCGATGACCCCGACGTCCTTGCCGCGGGCCTCGGCGCACTCGCGGGCGCACCCGGAGACGCCGAGCTTGATCTTGTGCGGCGAGCGCAGGCCGCGGTACCGCAGCTCGAGCTCGACGGCCAGGCCGACGGAGTCCTGCACGCCGTACCGGCACCAGGTCTGGCCCACGCACGACTTCACGGTGCGCAGGCTCTTGCCGTACGCGTGACCCGACTCGAAGCCGGCGTCCACGAGGCGCTTCCAGATCGCCGGCAGCTGGTCGATGCGGGCGCCGAAGAGGTCGATCCGCTGACCGCCGGTGATCTTGGTGTAGAGCCCGAAGTCGGCGGCGACCTGGCCGATGACGATGAGCCCCTCGGGCGTGACCTCGCCACCCGGGATCCGGGGCACGACCGAGTACGTGCCGTCCTTCTGCAGGTTCGCCATGACGTGGTCGTTGGTGTCCTGCAGGCGCGCGTTCTCGCGGTCGAGCACGTGGCCGCGCCCCAGCGTGGACAGGATCGAGGCGGCGACGGGCCGGCAGATGTCACAGCCGTGACCGCGTCCGTGCTTGGCGATCAGCTCGCTGAACGAGCCGATGCCCGTCATGCGGGCGACCTCGTACAACTCGGCGCGGCTGAGGTCGAAGTGCTCGCACAGCGCGTTGCTGACCGCGATGCCCTGCGACTCGAGCTCGGCGTTGACGATCTGCTTCACCAGCGGCACGCACGAACCGCAGCTGGTGCCGGCCTTCGTGCATGCCTTCACGCCGGCGAGGTCGGTGCACTCACCGCCACTGATCGCGCACCGGATGGTGCCCGCCGACACGTTGTTGCAGGAGCAGACGGTGGCCGCGTCGGGCAGGGCACCCGTGGTCGGCGGCTCCACGCCGTCGGGCATGAGCCAGGCCGCGGGATCGCTGCCGAGCTCGGCGTCGACCATCGGCCGCAGGCTCGTGTAGGCCGAGGCGTCGCCGACGAGCATGCCGCCGAGCAGCGTGGAGGCGTCGTCGCTCATCACGAGCTTCTTGTAGACGCCCGCGAGCGGGTCGGCGTAGACGACCTCGAGGCTGCCACCCTTCGCGGCGAAGGCGTCGCCGAAGCTGGCGACGTCGACGCCCATCAGCTTGAGCTTGGTGGACAGGTCGGCGCCGGTGAAGGCGGCCGAGCCGCCGAGCAGCCGGTCCGCCACGACCTCGGCCATCGTGTAACCCGGACCCACGAGGCCCCAGACGCGGTCGGCGATGCAGGCGACCTCGCCGATGGCCCAGATGTGGTCGTCGCTGGTGCGGCACGCCGGGTCGGCCATGATGCCGCCACGCGGGTGCACCTCGAGCCCCGCCTCGCGGGCCAGCTCGTCGCGGGGACGCACGCCGGTGGCGAAGACGACGACGTCGGCCGGGATGGTCTCGCCGTCGGCGAACGTCATCCGGCCGACCTTCTTCGTGCCCCGGCCGGTGCGTACGGACTTCGTCGCGGTGGAGGTGCGCACCTCGACGCCGAGCCCCTCGATGAGGCGGCGCAGCGCCTGTCCCCCGGCGAGGTCGAGCTGCACGGGCATGAGGCGGTCGGCGAACTCGACGACCGTGCACTCCGCACCCAGCTCGCGCAGGGCGCCGGCGGCCTCGAGGCCCAGCAGGCCGCCGCCGATGACGACGCCGCGGGCAGGATGACCGAGCTGCTCGCCGCGGTCACGCACCCACGTGCGCAGCTCGGTGACGTCGTCGACCGTGCGGTAGACGAAGCAGCCCGGCAGGTCGGCACCGTCGATCGGCGGCACCGCGGCGTACGAGCCGGTGGCCAGCACGAGCTCGTCGTAGTGCTCCTCGCGACCGTGCACCGTGACCGTGCGGGACTCCCGGTCGATGCCCCTGACCTGGGCGTGACGGTGCAGGCGGACGCCCGGCGTGCGCCACAGGCCCTGGTCGCCGAGCAGCAGGTCGTCGGGGTCGGCGACCGTGAAGAAGGAGGTGAGCGCCACACGGTCGTACGGCGGGCGGCTCTCCTCCCCGAACACGTCGATGTCCCACTGCGCGGTCGCGCCGCGCTCGACGAGTGCCTCGACCAGGCGGCGCGCCACCATGCCGGCGCCGACGACGATGAGTCTCTTGCGTGTCATGCATCCAGCCTCGGTGTCGCAGGTTTCCGACCCGATATCTGGATGTAACAAACAATGACATCGGTCTCACACCGGCACGAGGTGGCCTGTGAGCAGAACGTTCCCGCCCGGTTACCCGAAGGAGCGCGTGGGTGAAATGCGGCCTTCCTAGCGTCGGGACGTCCGACCCGCCCCGCGTCAGGAGCCCTGATGACCACTGTGAAGACCGACCTGCAGACCTCGTCACTCGTCCACCGCCCCGGCCGCTGGATCGACGGCTGGAACCCCGAGGACGCCGACCAGTGGGAGGGCGAGGGACGCGCGATCGCCCGCCGCAACCTCGCCGTGTCGGTCTTCGCCGAGTTCTTCGGCTTCATGATGCTGGGCGTGTGGAGCGTGGTGGTGCCCAACCTCGGCGCGGCCGGGTTCGCGTACACGACCGACCAGCTCTACTGGCTGATCGCGCTGCCCGGACTCACGGGCGCGGCCATGCGCGTGCTCTACACGTTCATGGTGCCGGTGTTCGGCGGCCGGAACTGGACGGTGATCTCGGCGCTGCTGCTGCTCATCCCGTCGCTCGGGCTGGTGTGGGCGGTCAGCGACCCGACGACCTCGTTCGGCGTCATGCTGCTGGTGGCGTCGCTGGCGGGTCTCGGCGGCGGCAACTTCGCCTCGTCGATGGTCAACATCTCGTTCTTCTACCCGCAGCGCGAGAAGGGCAAGGCGCTCGGGATCAACGCCGCCGGCGGCAACCTCGGCACCGGCATCGTGCAGCTGGTGGTGCCGCTCATCATCACCTCGGGTGCGGGCATCGCGCTCGAGCGCGCCGGCCTGATCTTCGTGCCCGCCGCGATCCTGTCGGCGCTCGCGGCGTTCGTGCTCATGAACAACCTGTCGAACGCGAAGTCGGACCTGCGCAGCTACGCGCTCGCCGTGAAGAACCACCACACCTGGGTGATCTCGTTCCTCTACATCGGCACGTTCGGGTCGTTCCTGGGCTTCTCGCTGACATTCCCCACGCTCATGAAGGCGATGCACCCGGACGTGCCGATCGCGGTGGCGTTCCTGGGTGCGGCCACCGGCGCCCTGACCCGCCCCTTCGGCGGCGCCCTGGCCGACCGGTTCGGCGGCACGCGCGTGACGATGGGCTCGTACATGGCCATGGGCGTCGGCGTCGTCGGCCTGGTGCTCACCCTCGACGAGGCCGGCTTCGGGCTCTTCCTGGGGCTGTTCCTGCTGCTGTTCGGCGCCGCGGGCATCGGCAACGGCTCGGTCTACCGGATGATCCCGATCGCGTTCCTCATCGGCGCCGACGACGACGCCGCGAAGGCGCGGGCGCACCGGGCGGCGGCCGGCTGCATCGGCATCGCGGGCGCCGTCGGCGCGCTGGGCTCCTTCTTCGTCCCCCGGACGTTCGCCGAGCTGGGCATCACCGGCGGGCTGTGGGCCTTCGCCGGGGTGTACGCCGTGATGCTGGTCGTGGCCTGGGGCGTCTACGCCCGCCCCGGCACCGAGACGGCCGCGGCGCGGGTCTGAGGCGGACGGATCATCCGGTCGTGATGTCGCGGCGCCGGAACGCCCACAGGCCCGCCACCACCAGGGCCGCCGCCAGGACGATCTCGACCAGCGCAGGGACCGGTTCGAACCCTTCGACCGGCACCTCGGGCAGGTGCGTGAACGGCGAGAGGGAGTCGACCCAGTCCGGGAGCCGCAGCGTCTCGCCGAGCATGACCTGGAGGGCGACGAATGCCACGACCGCCCACGCCAGCAGGGACCGGTGCGGCCACACGCCGAAGAGGGCGACGGCGAACGCGGCCACGACGAGCACGCCCGGCAGGTAGCTCACCTGCCCGCCCACCTGCTCGACGATCCGGTCCCACTCCCCCAGCCCGACCGCGTAGCCCACGGCGAGGCCCAGACCCATCAGCAGCGAGAGGAGCAGTGCACCGGCGAAGGCGACCGAGACGGCAGCGGTCATCCACGAGACCCGCCTGACACCCGTGGCCAGCACCAGCTCCGCGCGGCCGGACTCCTCCTCCGCGCGGAGCCGGAGCACCGATGTGACCGCGAAGCCGCAGGAGACCACCGCCATGAACAGGAAGATGTAGCGCAGGAACGCGTCGATGAGCTGATCCTCGACGTCGGGCGACGCGCCGATGACCTCGGCGATGTCCGGGTTCGAGGCGACGAGGTCCGGAATCGTCGGGATGACCGCCCCGTAGAGCAGTCCGAGCGCCGTCACGCCGATCGCCCAGCCGATGACCAGGCCGCGCTGGAGGCGAAGGGCCAGGCCCAGCGGCGTGCTGAGGAACCGGGACGCGCGCGGCCGGCCGGGGCGAGCCGGCAGCACGCCACCGGCGAAGTCGCGACGGACGGTGAGCCAGCCGGCCACGACGAGCATCGCCGCCGTCAGCAGCACCAGGGGCACGGCCGGCCACCACTGCTCGTCGCCGAAGGCGTCCATGCGCTGCGCCCACCCGAAGGGTGAGACCCACACGAGCGCGTTGTCCTGCATCGCTCCCAGGCCGCGGACCAGGTAGCCCACCGCAATCGCCGCCCCGGCCAGCGCGAGGGCGCCACGCGCCGACGTCGACAGCTGCACGGCGACCAGCGTGATGGCGACGTAGCTGAGTCCGAGCAGCGTGAGGCCCGCGCCGTAGGTCAGGCTGCCCACGGGGTCCAGGTCCACCGCGAGCATCGCGACGGTCGTGACGAGGCCGATCAGCAGCGCCGCGGACACGCCGTACAGCAGACCCGCGAGTGTCGCGGCGTGGCGGCCCACCACCGTGGAGCGCACCAGCTCCGCACGACCGGTCTCCTCCTCGGCCCGGGTGTGGCGAACCACGAGGAACATCACCATGAGACAGATGCCCAGTTGCGCGACCTGCGAGATCTCGTTCGCGACGATGCCGCCCAGGGTGTCGATCCCGGCCTGGCGGCCGCTCATGAGGAAGCTGACAGGACTCGCCCCGACCGCGCTCGCGTACCCGGCGATCTTCCCGGGGGTGTCGTAGATCGACGGGACGGCCAGCGCGCTGGCCGCGATCGTGCCTCCGAGGCCAGCGATCCACAGCGGCAGGATCAGCCGGTCACGCCGCAGGACGAGCCGAAGGAGATGCCGTGTCCCCGTGAAGGGCGAGCTCACGACGGCACCTCCTCGCCGTACTGACGCAGGAAGAGCTCCTCCAGCGTCGGCGGATGGGCCGCGAGCGAGAGCACACCGAGCGGTGCGAGCGCCTGCACCGCTGCGTCGAGGTGGACCGACTCCACGTCGAAGGTGACCCGCGCGCCGTCGAACCGGGGATGGTGCACCCCCTCCACCTCCGAGATGAGCGCAGCGGGCCGAGCGGTCTCGGCGATGACCGTCGTCCGGGTCAGGTGCCGCAGCTCGGCCAGCGAGCCGCTCTGCACGACGCGACCGGCCCGGATGATGCTGATCCGGTCGGACAGCGCCTCCGCCTCGGCCAGGATGTGCGAGCTCAGCAGCACGGTCGCACCCTCGCCCTTCAGCTCGAGGACGGCCCTCTGGAACTCCGCCTCCATGAGAGGGTCGAGTCCCGACGTGGGCTCGTCCAGCAGGTACAGCTCGGCCCGGCTGGCCAGCGCGGCGATGAGCGCCACCTTCTGCCGGTTCCCCTTGGAGTAGGTTCGGTTCTTCTTGCTGGGATCGAACTCGAACCGCTCGATCATCTCCGCGCGACGTGCCTCGTCCAGGCCTCCGCGCATCCGGGCCAGCACGTCGATCACCTCGCCGCCGGTGAGGCCGGGCCACAGGGCCACGTCGCCGGGAACGTACGCGATCCGGCGGTGGAGCTCCGCCGCCTCGCTCCACGGGTTCCCACCGAGCAGCCGGGCCGTGCCGGAGTCGGCCTTCAGCAGACCCAGGAGGACACGAATCGTGGTCGACTTGCCGGCACCGTTCGGCCCGAGGAAGCCATGGACCTCCCCGGCCTCGACCGACAGGTCGACACCGTCCAGGGCGCGCACGGCACCGAAGCTCTTGACGACGTTGCTCAGCTCGATGGCGGTCACTCGCTCATCGTGACACGCGAGTGACCTCCTCCAGCAGGCTCAGACGACGACGCTGACCAGCTTGGGCGCCCGCACGATCACCTTGCGGATCTCCTGGTCGCCGATGGTGCGCACGACGTTGGGCTCGGCCAGCGCCAGGGCGGTGAGGTCCTCGTCGCTGATGTCGGCGGGGACCTCGAGCTTGCCGCGGACCTTGCCCTGGATCTGCACGACGCACGTGACCAGGTCCTCGACGAGGTACTGCTCGTCGGCGACGGGCCAGGCCTCGTACGTGAGGGTCTCCTCGTGGCCGAGACGTGACCACAGCTCCTCGGACAGGTGCGGGGCGACGGGCGCCAGCATCAGCACGAGCGGCTCGATGACCGAGCGCGAGCGCACCGACTCCTTGGTGAGGTGGTTCGTCAGCTCGATGAGCTTCGCGATCGCGGTGTTGAACCGCAGCTCGCCCATGTCCTCGGTGACGCCGGCGATCGCCTGGTGCAGGGCACGCAGGGCCGCGGTGTCGGGCTCGGCGTCGTCGGCGACGACCTCGCCGGTCTCCTCGTCGACGACGAGGCGCCAGACGCGCTGCAGGAAGCGCTGCGCGCCCACGACGGCGCGGGTCTCCCACGGACGCGACACGTCCAGCGGGCCCATGCTCATCTCGTACACGCGGAACGTGTCGGCACCGTAGGCCTCGTACATGTCGTCGGGCGTGACGATGTTCTTGAGGCTCTTGCCCATCTTCCCGTACTCGCGGTTGACGGGCCTGCCCTCGAAGAACCAGCCGCCGTCGCGCTCCTCCACCTCGTCGGCCGGCACGTAGGTGCCCCGCTCGTCGGTGAACGCGTACGCCTGGATGTAGCCCTGGTTGAACAGGCGGTGGAACGGCTCCTCGCTGCTGACGTGGCCGAGGTCGAACATCACCTTGTGCCAGAAGCGCGCGTACAGCAGGTGCAGGACGGCGTGCTCGACGCCGCCGACGTACAGGTCGACGCCGCCGGTTTCGCCGGGCGCCTTCGGACCGAGCCAGTAGCGCTCGTTCGTCGGGTCGGCGAGCACGTCGCTGTTGTGCGGATCGGTGTACCGCAGCTCGTACCAGCTGGAGCCGGCCCAGTTCGGCATCGTGTTGGTCTCGCGGCGGTACCGCTTCGGGCCGTCGCCGAGGTCGAGCTCGACCTCGACCCACTCGGGCACGCGCGCCAGCGGCGGCTCGGGCTCGCTCGTGGCGTCGTCGGGCTCGAAGGTCTTGGGCGAGTAGTCGGGCACCTCGGGCAGCTCGACCGGCAGCATCGATTCGGGCAGCGCGATCGCGTGGCCGGCCTCGTCGTAGACGATCGGGAAGGGCTCGCCCCAGTAGCGCTGGCGGCTGAACAGCCAGTCGCGCAGGCGGTAGGTGGTGGTGCCCTCGCCGAGGCCGCGCTGCTCCAGCCACGCGATGATCGCGGCCTTGGCGTCGTCGACGGCCAGGCCGTCGAGGCTGACGCCCTCGTCGCCGAAGAGGCCGGTGTTGTCGGAGTCGACGGCCGTGCCCGCGCCCGCGTAGGCGTGATCGAGGCCGCGCTGCTCCTCCAGGGTGGGCACGATCCGCAGGTCGTAGGCCGTGGCGAAGTCGTGGTCGCGCTGGTCTCCGGAAGGCACGGCCATGATCGCGCCGGTGCCGTAGCCCATGAGGACGTAGTCGGCGATGAACACGGGAATGGCCTCGCCGTTGACCGGGTTCGTGGCGAAGGAGCCGGTGAAGACGCCCGTCTTCTCCTTGTTCTCCTGGCGCTCGACGTCGGACTTCGCGGCGGCCTCGCGGCGGTACTGCTCGACGGCGGTGACGGGATCGGGCGCCCCGCTGGTCCAGCGCTGGTCGACGGCCTCGGGCCACGCGTCGGCGGTCAGCGCCTCGACCAGCGGGTGCTCGGGCGACAGCACCATGTACGTGGCGCCGAACAGCGTGTCCGGACGCGTGGTGAAGACCTCGATCGGGCCCGCGTAGGAGTCGAACACGACGCTCGCGCCGTGCGAGCGGCCGATCCAGTTGCGCTGCATGAGCTTGACCGGCTCGGGCCAGTCGACGCGGTCGAGGTCGTCGATGAGGCGGTCGGCGTAGGCCGTGATCCGCATCTTCCACTGGCGCAGGCTGCGCTTGAAGACGGGGAAGTTGCCGCGCTCGCTGCGACCGTCGGCGGTGACCTCCTCGTTCGCCAGCACGGTGCCCAGGCCCGGGCACCAGTTCACGGGCGACTCGCTGATGTAGGCCAGGCGGTGCTGGTCGATGACCTCGGGGTCGTCGGTGCCCAGCGCCTCGATCAGCTCGGCGATGGGACGGGCCTGGCCCTGCTCGGGGTCGTACCAGGAGTTGAAGATCTGCAGGAAGATCCACTGCGTCCAGCGCATGAACTCGGGCTCGATCGTGGCGAACGAGCGGCGCTCGTCGTGGGCCAGGCCGAGGCGGCGCAGCTGGCGCCGCATGTTCGCGATGTTCTCCAGCGTCGTCTCGCGCGGGTGGCGGCCGGTCTGGACGGCGTAGATCTCCGCGGGCAGGCCGAACGCGTCGTAGCCCAGCGCGTGCAGCACGTTGTCGCCCTGCATGCGGCGGAAGCGGCCGACGACGTCGGTGGCGATGTAGCCCAGCGGGTGGCCGACGTGCAGGCCCGCACCCGAGGGGTACGGGAACATGTCCATCAGGAAGTACTTGGAGCCGCCCGCGTTGTGCCGGGTGTCGTCGGTGGCGAGGTCACCGACCGGGTTGGGCGCCTCGAAGGTGCCCTCGGCCTCCCAGCGGTCCTGCCACGCGGTCTCGATGCGGCCGGCGTACTCGCTGGTGTACCGGTGCGTCGCGCTCTCGGGTGCCGCACCCTCCGGGGTCTGGTAGTTCACCGGTCAACACTATCCGGCGACCGGACCCACCCGGTGCACCGGCGGTCGCCGCACCGCCGAGGCCCCAGCGCTCGCTACGGCAGCTTGGCCCGGGCCTCGCGGCGCACGGGCGCGGGAAGCCGGTCGCCCAGTCGATCCAGGAAGGCGCGCACCTCGTCCGGTGCGACGGCGCCCGCGTGCTTGAGCGCGATCCCGACGGGCTTGGAGACGAGCGGGTCGGGATCGGCGGCGAGCAGCTCGGCGAGACGCAGGAGGTCGGCGATGCCCTCGGGGTGCGCCGGGCGCGTGTACGCCAGCGGCGCCGTCATGGCCGTGCGACGACGCAGGGGGTCGGGCGACGCGGCCAGCGCGAACAGCGGCTCCCTCGACCGGTCGCGCAGGAACTGACCGACCACGCGCGGAGCGGCCCGATCGACCATGTCCCACGAGTCGATCCTGTCGTGCCGGGCGAGATACAGGTCGTAGCGCTCCTCGCGCTCCGCATCCGTGATGCCCTTGCGGCGCACCTGGAAGTCGACGACGCAGAACGCCGCCAGCCGCGGCTCGTACTCGCGCTCGTCGAGCAGCCGGCCGACGTCGCCCAGCGTCATGCCGCTGTGTCGCTTGGCGAGCTCGAAGACCGTGCCCATCCGCACTCCCAGGACGCCGGCGCCGCCGTGGTAGTGCCGCTGCGGATGCGCGGCAGGGTCCGCGGCATCGCGCAGCTCCCGCAGGAGGTCAGCCGCGGTCGAGGTCAAGGGAGTCACCCTGGGGTCGGCACCGAGGACTACTCGTTCCTCAGCGCGCAGAACGTCTCGACCTTGCGGGTGGGGCCGGAGACGATGAGCTCGTCGGAGGCGGCGATCGAGGTCTCGGGACGCGCGTACGTGAAGTCCTCGCCCCGGCGCTTCACGCCGACGACGGTGACCCCGAACCTGGCCCGCAGCTGGGACTCCAGCAGCGTGCGCCCGGCCGCGAGCTTCGGCGCCCGCGTGCGCGCGATCGAGAAGCCGTCGTCGAACTCGATGTAGTCGATCATCGCGCCGGTGACCATGTGGGCCACGCGCTCCCCCATCGCCGACTCGGGACGCACGACGTGCGTGGCGCCGACCCGCTCGAGGATCCGGGCGTGCTTGGCGTTGATGGCCTTGGCCCACACCTCCGAGACGCCCAGCTCCACGAGGCTCAGCACGGTCAGGACGCTGGCCTCGATGTCGGTGCCGATGCCCACGACGGCGCGGTCGAACTGCTCGGCGCCGATCTGGCGCAGGGCCTCGGTGTCGGTGGTGTCGGCCGAGACGACGTGGGTGAACTCGCTGGCGAAGCGCTGCACCAGCTGGGCGTCCTCGTCGACGCCCAGGACGTCGTGGCCGAGCCGGACCAGCGACCGTGCGACGGCGGAGCCGAACCGCCCGAGTCCCACGACGAGGACGGGCGCGGTGAGGGGGTCGGTGTTACCCAATGATCGGTTGCTCCTCGGGAAGGTGATACCTGGATTGGCGCCGCCTCAGCACGAACGCGGAGGCTGCCGTAATCGTGCCCACTCGGCCGATGAACATCAAGACGATGAGGACGAGCTGGCCCGGGATGTTGAGCTCGGGGGTCAAACCGGTGGACAGGCCCACGGTGCCGAAGGCGGAGGCGGACTCGAAGAGGCTGTCGGCGTAGGCGGTGTTCGCGACCATCATGAGGGCCATCGCGCCGCCCGTGACCAAACCCACGGCGATCAGCGCGATGCTCAGCGCCGTGCGGATGGTGCGGGGGTTGATCGCGCGCGAGCCGATGCGCACCTGCTCCTCGCCGCGCAGCTCGGCCAGGATGACGTAGCCCAGCAGCAGGAAGGTCGTCACCTTGATGCCGCCCGCGGTGGACGCGCTGCCGCCGCCGATGAACATCATGATGATCGCCGTGTTCAGGGTGACGGGCTCGACCGCGCCCCAGTCGAAGCTGGCCAAGCCGCCCGAGCGCGTCATGATGCCGCCCTCGATGCCGGTCACGAGCTTGTCGATGGGACTCAGGTCGCCGATCGTGGCGGAGTTGTTCCACTCGACGAGGACGAACATCGCCGAGGCGATCGCCAGCAGCGCCAGCGAGCCCCAGACGGTCAGCCGCGTGTGGATCGTCCACGTCTTCGGCGAGCGCCACTCCTGGTAGAGCTCGGCCAGCACGGGGAAGCCCACACCGCCGGCGAAGACCGCCACCGAGATGGGCAGGATGACGGCGTAGTCGCCGGCATAGCTCGTCAGGCTGTCGGGGTGAAGCGAGAAGCCGGCGTTGTTGAACGCCATCACCGCGTCGAAGATGCCGTGCCAGAGCGAGTACGCGAACGAGTCGAAGTAGCCGGTGTAGTACCGCCACGTGAGGATCGCCGCGGTGACGCCCTGGAAGACCAGTGTCGTGAAGGCCACGCGCTTGAACAGCGGGCCGACGTCGCCGAGGCTCACGACGTGCATGTCGGTCTGCGCGGCCAGGCGGGTGCGCAGGCCCAGCCGGCCGCCCACGAACAGGCCGAGCACCGTAGTCATCGCGATGATCCCGATGCCGCCGATCTCGACGAGGACCAGGATGATCGCCTGCCCGATGATCGACCAGTAGGTGCCCGTGTCGACGGTGGCCAGGCCGGTGACCGTGACGGCCGAGGTGGACGTGAAGAACGCGTCCATGAACGAGGGATCCTGCTCCCCCTCGCGGGCGAAGGGCAGCAGCAGCAGGAGGGTGCCGGCGAGGATGAGGGTCAGGAAGGCCAGCGGCAGCAATCGCACGGGATGGGCGATCGACGCCGGGAGGCGAAATCGGCGACGTCCCCAAGGCACGCCCCGACGGTACACCGGCCACAACCGTCACACGCGGTAGATTGCCGCCCATGGCTTCCCCGGCGCGTTTCGTGCGTTCTCTCGTCGCGCGGGTGGGTCACAGCGCGGAGCTTCCGGGCCTGTTGCTGGTCAACGGGACGATCCTGCTGGCGCTGCTGCTCGTCGTGCTGGACCTCGACCTGGCCGCCGCGATCGCGCTGATCGTCTCGGTCCTCTCCGAGTGGCTCCTCGAGCGCCGCTCGCCCCTGTCGTCGATGTTGCTGCGCCAGGCGTCGGCCGGACCTCCGCTGCGCTTCGCGCTGCGCGTCATCGTGGCGGCCACGGCCTCGTCGCAGTTCGCCGACGACACGGCGCTGCACGCCTTCCTGCTCGTCACCCTCCTGATCGTCACCGGCCTGTGCGCGCGCGCCCTGCACGCCGAGTACCGGCGGATCGGCCCCCTCAAGCCGATGCGCACCCGCCACATCCCGGGCGACACGTACATCGCCGAGGAGCCCCGCACCCGTCCCGTGCTCGTGACGGTCGTCCAGCTCGCCGCCCTCGCGCCGGCGATCCTCGGCGCCCCGTGGTGGATCGTGCTGTCCGTCGGGGTGGCCGCCTTCGCGGTCCTGGCCGCCGGGACCGTGCCCGACGTGCTCGCCAGCTGGCGCATGCGCACCGCCAAGCGGGCCACGGGCTTCACCCCCCAGCTCTCGGCCGTCCAGAAGTTCCTCGACGAGTACCGCCCCGAGGTGGTCGTCCACCTCTCCGGCCCCGACACCGCGGCCTACCAGATCAACACCTGGATCGAGGCCCTCGAGAATCTGGACCAGCGCGTCTTCGTGGTGCTGCGCGACCATCCCCTGTTCGAGCGGATGGCGTCCTCGTCGCTGCCCACGCTGTCGCTGCCCGCGCCGGGCGAGCTGCTGATGCTCGACTTCTCGATGGTCAAGGTGGCGCTGTACCCGAGCAACACGGGCAACAACATCCACCTGCTCCGCCTGCCCACGATGATGAGCGCCTTCATCGGTCACGGCGACAGCGACAAGAGCGCGTCGAACAACCCGTTCTCACGTGTCTACGACGAGCTGTGGGTCGCCGGCGAGGCCGGCGCAGACCGCTACCGCCGCTCCGGCATGCACATCCCGGAGGACCAGTACCGGTTCGTCGGCCGGCCCCAGGTGCACGCCGTCGAGCGCACGCCCCGCGTCGGCGAGGCCGAGATCCCCACGGTGCTCTACGCCCCCACGTGGGAGGGCGTGAACCAACACCAGGAGTACTCCTCGCTGCGGGCCATCGGCGTGAAGCTGATCGACGCCCTGCTGGCCGACGGGTCGGTGCGCGTCGTCTACAAGCCGCACCCGTTCACCGGACAGCGCGACGCCAAGTACCGCATCGCCCACGCGGTGATCGCGCGCCGGCTCGACGACGCCAAGGCCCGCACGGGCATCGACCACCGCGTCGTCACGAGCGGATCGCTGACCGGCTGGATGAACCAGTCCACCGCGCTGGTGAGCGACATCTCGAGCGTGCTCTCGGACTGGCTCGCGGGCGAGAAGCCGTACGCCGTGTTCAACCACGCGGGCATCTCGACCAAGGAGTTCCGTGAGGACTACCCGTCCAGCGCCGCCGCCACCCTGCTCGACGGCAACGCGCAGGGCGTCGACGAGTTCCTCGACGTGATCACCGGCCGGGGCCCCGACCTGCTGGCCGAGTACCGGTCGAAGCTCGCGACCTACCTGCTCGGCGCGCCGGAGCAGCGCACGCTCGAGGCGTTCCGCGACGCCGTCACGGCCTTCGTGCAGCGTTCGGACGCCGAGCGCTCGATCTACCGCTGAGCAGCAGGAGCAGCAGTCCGGCCGCGGTGACCACCGCGCCGCCCACGAGGATCGCGGCTCCCGGTCCGCCGGCGTCGGCCAGGCCCGTGCCTCCTCCGCCGCCGCCGGAGCTCCAGTAGTCGTCCGAGCCCGGGCCCTGCTCGTCGCCACCCGCCGCGACGTCCGTCGGCTCGTCCGTCGGCTCGGTCGTCGGCTCGGTCGTCGGCTCCGTGGTGGGCTCGGTCGTCGGCTCCGTGGTGGGCTCGGTCGTCGGCTCGGTCGTCGGCTCAGTCGTCGGCTCGGTCGTCGGCTCAGTCGTCGGCTCGGTCGTCGGCTCAGTCGTCGGCTCAGTCGTCGGCTCAGTCGTCGGCTCAGTCGTCGGCTCAGTCGTCGGCTCAGTCGTCGGCTCAGTGGTCGGCTCGGTCGTCGGTTCCGTGGTCGGCTCGGTCGTCGGCTCCGCGCACTCGATCAGCCCGGCGAACGGCACCTCGTCGATCCGGCCGGCCGCTCCCGCGTCGCCACCGTGGCGCAGTGAGGCCGCGATGACGTTGCCGTCCAGAGGGCTCTGCGAAGCCCAGCGCACGGCTGCGTTCGGCGCGTAGAGGGTGCCCAGCAGCTGAGCGCCTCCCGTCACCTCCACCGACGTCGCATCGGGGAAGTTCCACAGGATGTAGGGCGCCTGCGCGGCGCCCACGCCCGCAAGCTGGGGGATCGTGCCCGAGAAGCTGCTGCCCGACACGTTGACCACCAGCGGCGCGTCCGCCGACGGCACGGGCTCGCGGAAGGTGATGCCGCCCAGTCCGGCGAGTTCCTCCGCGGTCAGGTCGAGCACGTTCGTCTGTCCGGACTCCATGGAGACATAGGCGGTCGAGCCCGGCGCCAGGGGACGCTCCAGCTCGGTCCCGTTCGCCTCCGTCAAGGGCACGGTCGTCTCGCACGTGCCGATGCGGGTGCTGAGGACCCGGTACTCGCCGAACGCTGCGGCGATGTCGACATCGTCCAGCGGCTCGGACAGCGTGGCCGGGTCCTCGTGGAGCTGGACATCGACCCGGGGCAGGCTTCCGGAAGCGGCACCCGGGGGAACCAATTCCAGCCCGGGACCGGTGTCGTAGGGGTCGAAGCTGTCCTGGCCGAGGACGCGCGCCTCACCCCCGTTCACCCGCAGGACGGCGTCGGAGCCCGCAGACGGAAAGGCGAGGTCGCCCTGGAGGTAGAGCGCGACGCCCTCGGGCGGCTCGGCGATGGTGGAGCCCGCGATCTCGTGGGTGGCGCTGAAGGCAAGATCTCCCCCCACCGCGAGGGAGCCGCCGATCTGCCCACCACTGAGGGAGACGTCGCCCTCCACGAGCACCTGGAAGCCGTCGTTGGCCGGCGCTGCGGGATCGATGACCACGGGATTGACCGGCCCGACGGCCCACGCCGGCGGCGAGACCACCAGGCTCGCACCGGCTGCCGCCGCCAGAATTCCCGCAACGGTCAGAGTCCTACCCACGGTGCGCAGCGCCATTTCGCCATCGTAGGTGGGATTCACGGATCGGGCAGCCGGGCCGATAGCCTGTCGTGGTGAGTTCGACGACCGGCACCCTGGCGATCGCCATCGTCACGTTCAACCGCTCCGCACTGCTCGACGAGCTGCTGCAGAGCGCCCTGGCGATGACGACACCCCCCGATCGCATCATCGTCGTCGACAACGCCAGCACCGACGACACGCAGGAGGTCGTCACCGCGTGGGAGGCGAAATTCCCTCCTGGCATGCTCGTGAACCACCGCATGGAGACCAACACCGGCGGCGCCGGCGGCTTCAGCGAGGGCACCCGGGTCGCGCTCGAACTGGGCGCCGAGTGGGTCTGGCTGATGGACGACGACGTCGAGATCCTGCCCGACGCGCTCGAGCGGTTCGCCCCCTGGATGGCGCGGTTCAAGGTCATCCACGGCCGCCGCTACGACGTCGACGGCACCCCGTTCTACTGGCAGGCGAAGTTCAACCAGTGGCTCGGCGTGCCGCTGCCCTACTCGGTGAAGACGTTCAACACCGACGGCTACGCCGTGACCAACTCCGGCACCTTCGAGGGCATGCTCGTGCACGCCGACGTGGTGCGCCGGATCGGCCTGCCCGACCCGCGCTTCTTCATCTCGTGGGACGACGCGATCTACGCCTGGCTGGCCTCCCTCGAGACCGAGGTCGTCTACGTCGACGAGTTCGTGCTGCAGAAGAAGCGCGAGCAGAAGCAGGTCAGCCTCGGCGTGCGCCACCTCAACGACTCCAGTCCGCTGGCGAAGTACCACGTGATGCGCAACCGGGCCTACGTCGGCCGCTACTTCGACGAGCACGGCCACCTGAGCCGGCCCGGCTTCGCCCTCGGCACCGCGCTGACCTTCGCCAAGGAGATCGTGCGGCTCATCGTCGTCGAGCGCTCCTTCCGCGGCTTCTCCTCCCTCGTCAAGGGCTGGCGCGACGGCCGCAGGATCTGGGCCGACCGCTCCTGGCAGCCGATGCCTGCGCTGGAAGGCGGCCGCGATGACTGACGTCCTCGTCGTCGGGTCGGGCTTCTTCGGCCTCACCGTGGCCGAGCAGCTGGCGAACGACCCCGGGCTGAAGGTCCACGTGATCGACCGCCGCTCGCACCTGGGCGGAAACGCCTACAGCGAGGCCGAGCCCACCACCGGCATCGAGGTGCACCGCTACGGCGCGCACCTGTTCCACACCTCGAACGAGCGGGTCTGGGACTACGTCAACCGCTTCACGACCTTCACCGGCTACCGCCACCACGTCTACTCGACGTACCGCGGCGAGGTGTTCCCGCTGCCGATCAACCTCGGCACGATCAACCAGTTCACCCGCTCGGCGATGGGGCCGGACGAGGCGCGCGCGTGGGTCGCCGCGCAGGCGGGTGCCGCCCTCTCCGGAGGTTCCGCGGCCGCGCAGAACCTCGAGGAGAAGGCGATCAGCCTGATCGGGCGCCCCCTCTACGAGGCGTTCATCAAGGGCTACACCGCCAAGCAGTGGCAGACCAACCCCACCGAGCTGTCGGCGGACATCATCACCCGGCTGCCGGTGCGGTACACCTACGACAACCGCTACTTCAACGACCGCTACGAGGGCCTGCCCACTGACGGCTACACGGCATGGCTCGAGCGGATGGCCGACCACCCGAACATCACGATCGGCCTCGACACCGACTTCTTCGACGCCTCCCAGCCGTACAACAAGTCGGCCACCGTCGGGCGGCTGCCGATCGTGTACACGGGTCCGCTCGACCGGTACTTCGACCACGCGCACGGGCCGCTCGGCTGGCGCACCCTGGACTTCGAGTCCGAGGTGCTGCCGATCGGCGACTTCCAGGGCACCCCGGTGATGAACTACGCCGACACCGACATCCCCTACACGCGGATCCACGAGTTCCGTCACTTTCACCCCGAGCGCGACTACCCGTCGGACGCCACGGTGATCATGCGCGAGTTCAGCCGCTTCGCGAACGCCGGCACCGACGACGAGCCGTACTACCCGGTGAACACCTCGGACGACCGCACGGCCCTGAAGGCCTACCGCGAGCTGGCCGAGCAGGAGTCGCAGGTGCACTTCGGCGGGCGCCTCGGCACCTACCAGTACCTCGACATGCACATGGCGATCGCGTCGGCGCTGTCGATGGTCGACAACGTCCTGCGGCCGGGTCTCGTCCGTGGCTGACTCGCGGGCGGGGATCGTTCCCCGGCTCCGCCAGTGGGCGATCGGGCGGCTGCGCCGCTCGCGCCTCCTGCCCGTCGGCATGCCCGACAAGCGCACCGACGAGCACCGCCTCGGTCGCGCGTTCACGCAGTCGGTCCTGGTCTACTTCCCCAACGGCGCCGACGCGCTCTACCAGCTGCGCCCGTGGTTCGCGGCGCTGAAGGCGCTCGATGCCGCGCACGGCGTGGTGGCGGTGTTCAAGGACTCGCGCACCGCCGCGGCCGTGCGCGCCGAGTCGGGCCTGGACTGCGTCACCCTCGCCCGCTACGGCCAGCTCGACGAGATCCTGGCCCTCAGCGACGTGAAGCTGGCCCTGTACGTCAACCACGACCCGATCAACTTCGAGTGCCTGCGCTTCACCTCGCTCGTGCACGTCTACCTGGGGCACGGCGACAGCGACAAGGGCGTCTCGGTGTCGAACCAGGTGAAGGCCTACGACTTCTGCTTCCTGGCCGGGCAGGCGGCGCTCGACCGCACGAGCGCCGGCGTGATGCTCTACGACGCGCCGGCCCGCTCGGTGCTGATCGGCCAGCCGCAGCTCGACGCTCCCGCGCCGGTGCCGCAGCCCGACCCGTCCCGTCCGACGGTCCTCTACGCCCCCACCTGGGAGGCGTCACAGCCGTCGGTCTCGTACGGCTCGCTGCTCACCCACGGCGCCGCCGTCCTCGACGCCCTCGCCGGCACCTACCGCGTGGTCTACCGCCCGCACCCCTTGAACGGTGTCATCGATCCGGCCTACGGCGAGGCCGATGCCGCGATCCGTTCCCGCGCCGACCGGGTGGACACCGACGTTCCGCTGGAGCAGTCGTTCGCGGACGCCGACCTGCTGATCACCGACGTCTCGGCGGTGACCCTCAATTGGCTCCCGAGCGGCAAGCCAGTGCTCGTGTGCCGCCCCCGCGTGCCCGTGCCTCCGTCCCGCCTCATGGACACGCTGCCGCTGCTGGACGAGGACGCCGACGTGGCGGCCCTCGTGGCTCGGCACCTCGCGGACGACCCGAGCGCCGCGGCTCGCCGCGACCTCATCGAGTACTACCTCGGCGACACGAGGCCCGGCGCCGCCACCGAGCGGTTCCTGCAGGCCTGCACCGACGCGATGGACCTGCGCGACCGCGCCTGGGCCGAGCACCGCGAGCGCGGCGCCACCGGACCCTGACGGGGACGGATCCTTCGTCCTTGCGGTCGTCCTGGCGGCATCTGGGTACCCAGATGCGTGACCGTGGGCGATCCTGACCGTATGTCCGACGATCGACTGGGCCCCGACGACGGGCCCTTCTTCCACGGCACCAAGGCGGTCCTCTCCCCCGGCGCTCTGCTCGAGCCCGGTCGCAGGTCGAACTTCGGCGAGAACCGCACCGCCGGCCACATCTACTTCACCGCCACGCTGGACGCGGCGACGTGGGGCGCCGAGCTGTCCGTGGGCGAGGGCCGCGGGCACATCTACCGGGTCGAGCCGACCGGGCCCTTCGAGGACGACCCGAACCTCACCGACAAGAAGTTCCCGGGGAACCCCACTCGCTCGTACCGCAGCGAGGAAGCGATCCGGGTGGTGGAGGAGGTCGTCGGGTGGGAGCCCCATCCGCCGGAGGTCCTCCAGCACATGCTCGACAGCCTCGCCGCCATGAAGGAGCGGGGCGAGGTCGTCATCGACGACTGACCTCGCCCCGCCCGGGTGCGGCGCCGGCTCAGGCCTTGGCGCCCTGACGGGGCACCAGCAGGGCCACCAGAGCACCTGCGAACGCGGCCCCCGCGCCGATGACGAAGCAGAGCTGGAACGCTCCCTTGTCGGGGATCGCGTGTCCGGCGAACTCCACCGTCCTGCTGGTCAGCACGGCGGCCATGACGGCGCCGGCGATCGTGGTGCCGACCGAGCGCATCAGCGCGTTGAGGCCGACACCCGAGCCCGACTCGGACTCCGGGACGTTGTCCAGGATCAGCGTGGGCATGGCGGCGTAACCGATGCCGACACCCGCGCAGGCGACGAGCGAGCCGAGCATGAGCTCCCACGGCGCGTTCATCAGGAACAGCGTCACGAGGTAGCCGACGGCCAGGACCGTGGCACCGATCGACAGCGTGAGGCGGGCACCGATCGAGGTGATCAGCCGACTCGAGACGGGCGCGAAGAACATCATCATCAGGCCACCCGGCGCCATCCACAGGCCCGCCTGGAGGATCGTCTGGCCGAGGCCGAATCCGGTCTCCTCAGGCAGCTGAAGCAGCTGCGGCAGCACGATGGACTGCGCCATCATGCCGAAGCCGATGAGGACGGCCGCGAGGTTCGTGAACAGCACGGGCGGGTGGGCGCTGGTGCGCAGGTCCACGAGCGGGTCGTGGTGGCGCAGCTCGAACCAGCCCCACAGCAGCAGGACGACGACGCCGCCCACGATCGCGCCGATCGTGCGGCCGTCGGACCAGCCCCACTCGCTGCCCTTGCTCACGCCGATCAGCGCCGAGACCAGGCCGATGGCCAGTCCGATGACCCCGACGACGTCGATCCGGGCGGGGTGCTCGTCGTGGACGCTCGGCACGACGACCGCCGTCGCGACGAGGATGATCGCGGCCAGCACGGACGAGAACCAGAACAGCGCGTGCCACGAGTAGTCCTGGGCGATCCACGCGGCGAGCGGCAGGCCGAGGGCGCCGCCGACGCCGAGGGTCGCGCTGACCGCGGCGACGGCCGTGGCGCGCTTCTCGGGCGGGGCGACCTCGCGCACCATGCTGATCGCGACGGGGATGTAGCCCATGGCCACGCCCTGCAGGGCGCGGCCGACGAGGAACGGCGCGAGCGAGCTCGACATCGCGGCGATCGCCGAGCCGACCACGAGGATCCCCGCCGAGACGACCATGACCTTCTTCTTGCCGTACATGTCGGCGAGGCGCCCGGTGACGGGCATCGTCACCGCTGCCGCGAGCAGCGTGGCCGTGACCGCCCAGGACGCGTTGCCCGGCTCGGTGCCGAGCAGCCGCGGGAGCTCGCTCTGGATCGGGATGACGAGCGACTGCATGAGCGCGCCGGCGAGGCTGCCGAAGCACAGCACGAGGATCACGGCGATCGGCGGGAAGCGGGTCGCGACGGTCTCGTCGACGACGGAGGGAGAGCGCATGGATGGGTCCTGTCGAAAACAGCGATGTGTAACCTACACATTCAACTTGTGTAGACTACACATGACGACCGTCCCCCGACCACCGGAGTCAGCATGACCTCCATCACCGAGGCCGCCAGGGCCAACCCGGCCTGGTCCGCGCTCACCGCCATCTCGCGACTCGAGCGGGGGCAGCGCGCAGTCGTCGGACCGCGCGGGCACGCCGACCAGCGGCTGCTCTGGATGTTCTCCGACGGGCGGCCGCGCACCCTCCGCGAGATCGCGGACGAGCTCGGGCTCGAGCAGTCCACCGTGAACCGCCAGGCGAACGCCGCCCTCAAGGCCGGGCTGCTGGAGCGGTCGCGGGAGCCGGGTCAGAGCGCGTGGCACTTCACGGCCAACGAGAGCGCGCTCGCGGACTTCGCCCGGGCACTCGACCGGCACCTCGGCCTGCTGGACCGCGCCCTGGACGCCCTCCCCCGCGCCGATCGCGCTCGGTTCCTCGAGCAGTTCGGCACCTTCGCCGACGCGTTCGTCGCGGCCGCCGCGGACGCCTGAACCGGACCTAGAATCGGCGGATGCACCGGATCTTCACCACGAGCGTCGCCTCGGTCTACCCGCACTACGTCACGAAGGTCGAGAAGAAGGGGCGCACGAAGGCCGAGCTGGACCAGGTCATCGAGTGGCTGACCGGCTTCGACGCGAGCACCCTGCAGAAGCACCTCGACGCCGGGACGACCTTCGAGGAATTCTTCGCGCAGGCCGACCTCAACCCCAACGCCTCCCTCATCACGGGCGTCGTGTGCCACGTGCGCGTCGAGGAGGTCGAGGACCCGCTGATGCAGAAGATCCGCTACCTCGACAAGCTCGTCGACGAGCTCGCCAAGGGCAAGGCGATGGAGAAGGTCCTGCGGGCCTGACGCCTCAGCGTGGCGCCCAGCGCGGATCGCGCCCGGCCCGAGCCACCAGTCGATCGAGGACCGGAGCGTCGTCCGGCACGGTGACGGCGGGACCGAACAGCCCCGGGGTGCCGGACGGGTCGAACTGCTGCACGAACGCCAGGCACGCGGCCGCCGTCGCGTCGTCGAGGACGTACTCCTGGCCCGTCGCGCGTGCGAGGTCCCAGCCGTGCAGCACCACCTCGTCGAGCGCGACCATCCCGGCGACGTCGCCCGGGAGGTCGACCCCACCGGCCCGCGTCATGCCCTCCCACGCCGCGGCCTCGCGCCAGGCCAGCAGCAGCCGGTCCAGGTGATCGTCCAGCTCGGAGCGCCAGCCGTCCGCCACCGTCGGGGAGGCCTCGGGCTCCGGCGCGGTGTCGGTCAGCGGCCCGAACTCCTTGTCGGCGGCGGCGCGGAACGCCTGCGACAGCCCGACGACGTGGTGGAGCATCTGCCCCACGGACACGCCCTCGCACGGGGTCTCGCGGTCGAGGTGCTCGTCCTCGATGCCCTGGACGGTTGCACGCAGGGCCCGGGCGGCCGGGTGCAGATCGACGGTGCTCATGTCACGAGTGTCGTCGCGGCTCGCTCGCGGCGGAACCCCCTCGCGGCCGTGGGACGCGGCATCATGGATGGGCGGCGCGTGCGCGGCGCGGAACGGAGGTCCCCATGACGAACGAGACCCTCGAGCGACTCGAGGCCGAACGCGAGCGGACCCGGGGTCAGCTTCACGGGCTGATGCGGGACTTCGACCAGGTCGTGGAGGCCTCGCTGGACTCCAACGCCGACGACGAGCACGACCCCGACGGGTCCACCGTGGCATTCGAGCGCTCGCAGGTCGACTCGATGCTGCAGCAGACGCGCCAGCACCTGGTCGAGATCGACGCCGCCATGGAGCGGGTCGCCGCCGGGACCTACGGCACCTGCGAGTCGTGCGGCCAGCAGATCTCGGAGGCGCGCCTGGAGGCTCGCCCGGTCGCGCGACTGTGCATCGCCTGCGCCTCGGCGAAGGAGAGCCAGCGATGACGTGGCCGCGGGTCGACGGGATGAGGGGCCTCGAGCTGGGCTCCCGCGGCGAGATGCGCGCCCGCCTCAACGGGCTCGTCCTCGCCGGCCAGAAGCGCGCGACCGCGGGCATCCTGACGGAGTACGAGGTCGAGAAGGAGGAGCTCGAGCACGTCGGCGAGCGACTCGCCCTGCTCGACGACGACGGTCACCGGATCGGGACCGTGGAGGTCACCGGCCTCTCGATCCACCCCTTCATCGAGGTCCCGTGGGACTTCGCCGCCGCCGAGGGCGAGGGCGACGCCGACCTCGACGAGTGGCGCGCCGGCCACCGCGGCTTCTGGGAGGACGCCGGCTCACCGGTCGAGGACGACACCCCGATCGTGTGCATCCGGTTCACGCTCGTCGACGTGGTCGAGCCCGGCGCCTGATCCTTCGACCTTCGGGTCGCCCGGGCGACATCTTGGTACCAAGATGTCGCCCCCGAGGACTCACCGCCGGACCACCCGGACGCAACGGTGCCCCGGTCTCTCGACCGGGGCACCGTCACCTCCCCATGCTGTGAGGCGGTCGCGTCGCTCGCTGGCTACAGCGCGCGGCGCCGGCCGCTCCACAGGATCGCTCCGCCCACCCCGAAGAGGGCGAGCATGAGCGCCACGAGCCCAAAGCCGATGCTGGTGCCGGTCCTGGACAGCTGTCCATCCGACGCCTCGGCGGGCTCGCTCGAGTCGGGTCCCCCAGAACCCGACTCCTCGGACACCGCAGGGTCGTCACCCTCCGGGTCCCACGTCTCCTCCCCCGTGCCGATCTCCGTCGGCGGGGTCTTCACGACGACACCGGCGTCCCACGTGGGGTCGATGCCCTGCGTCGCGGTGATCTCGCGGTGCTCGTAGTCGCCCTGCAGAGCCGCGTTCGAGTCATCGAGGACGATCACCACGGTGAGGCCGTTCGCCGGGTCGGCATCGGAGTCGAGGGCGTCGTCGCCCCCAGCGTCCCGCTGCGTGAACTCGTACGTCCGCTGCTGCTCGGGCGTCAGCGTGAAGCGCACCCGGTAGGTGCCCGCCGCGAGCTCGTCGAAGGCGTACCGGCCGTCGCGATCCGTCGTGGTGGTCGCCAGGACGGCGCCGTCCTCGTCGAGGAGCTCGACGGTGACGCCCGGCAGGGACTTCTCGCCGGGACCCTGGACACCGTCCTTGTCGGTGTCGATCCAGACGCGGTCGCCGATGGCGTACGTCTTCGTGACGAAGCCGAAGTCGAGCGTCGGGTCGCGATCGCCGTCCTCGTGCAGCTCGCCGGGGACCGTGGCGGCCTCCCACGTGGACGAGTCGAGCACGCGGTCACCCGCGCCGGCCTTGGTCGGCACGTAGGGCTTCAGCGCCTCCGCCGACGCGTCCCGGTCGATCCGGACGGTGTACGTCCCATCGCCGGTCAGCGCGGGCAGGTGGTCGAAGGTGTACGCACCGTCCGCACCCGTCGTGACGGGGCCGACCGGCTGGCCGAACACGTCGACCACGGGCTTGCCGTCGGGTCCGACGACCTCGAGAACGACACCCTCGATGCCGGGCTCACCGTCGTCCTGACGGCCGTCGCGGTCGGAGTCCACCCACACGAAGTCGCCGACCGAGACCGAGCGCAGGGGCACGATCTCGGCGAACGTGTCGCCGATCTGGTTGACGATCGGGGCGGAGGCGTCGTTGACCTTCACAGCCACGTAGGCCGCGAGCGAGCCACCGGCCTGCAGGCGGGTGCCGTCCTTCTGCCTGATCGTGACGGACTCGCTGCCGGCGTCGTACGACGCCACCAGGTTGCCGCCGATGTCGACCGGCCCGGTCGTGGCGCCGGCGCCGGTGGCCCGGTCGGCCTCGTCGACGAACCCGAGGAAGTCAACCGCGCCGGGCAGCTCGTCGACGACCGGCAGGATGACGACCTGGTCGTAGCTGCCGTGCGGGATGAACTCGATCCGGTAGACGTAGCGGTCCTGGACCAGCGAGCCCGACCCGTCCATCTGCGCCGAGATCGACTCGGTCCACTCCTGCGCGACGTTGTCCCAGATGCGCTTGCGGACCTCGGCCTCGTCGCCGTAGGAGGTCGCCTCGCTGACCGTGTCGGACCAGTGCAGCGGGACGTCGTCCAGGCCGAACAGCGTGGCCTTGTTCTTGATCGTCCTCGTCTCCTTGCCGACGAACTTCTTCGTGGTCAGCGCGATCGTGACCTGGAAGCGCTTGTCGGCACCGCGAGCGCTGACGACGGCGTCGCCGGCCGCGCTCAGGTCGATGACGAGGTCCTCGTCGGCATTCGTCCGGAGGTCGAAGTGGGACGCGTCGAGCGCGACACCGTCGTACGTGCCCTTGACGGTCACGCCGGAGAGGTCGCCGAGCTCGAAGACGTCGGTGTCGACGTGATCGACGATGCGGCTCTCGCGGGCGTCGATGCCCTTGCCGGCGGCGACCGTGAACGTGTAGTCGACCGTGACGGACTCGCCCGGCTCGACCGACTGCTGACGCGCTGCGCCGGCCTTGGTGAACACGCTCGGGTCGTTGACCCCACCGGTCGTGTCGGGTAGGGCGACCACCGTGACGTCGCGCGTCACGGAGTGCGGGTTGCCGTCGCGGTAGTGGAAGTCGGCCACGTTGCGCCAGCGGTACGGCGTCGCGTCCTTGATGGTCGTGCTGCCGGCGACGGTCAGGCCGTCGACGGTGTTGAGCTGGGCCTTGACCGCGATCGAGGCGTTGGTGGTCGTGTCCTTGCCGACGTTGACCAGCAGACGCTGCCCGTCGACGCAGTACTGGCCGACGAACGCGTCACCGGCGAAGGCCGCCGGACTCGTGGGGCAGGTCTCGGCCTCCGTCAGGGTGATGCCGGTGGCGGTGATGAAGTCGTCCGCGTCGATGCGCCACGAGGCCTGGGTGGGCAGCGCGTCGCTGATGACCACGTTGCGGCTCAGGACCTTGTTCGGGTTGCTGCCGTCCCAGCCGCGCAGGTCGGCCTTCAGCGTGTAGGTGAGGTCGGCCGGAGGAGCGAGGTTGCCCTGCTCGTCCGTGACGACGTTCTTCGTGCTCCAGGCAGCCGTCTTGCCGAAGAGCGCGCCCACGTTGGGTCCGGGGTTCGGGTTGGCCACGGAGTGCCGCAGGCGGACGCCCGCCTCACGCACGACCGAGGCCGAGCCGAAGGACGCCGTGTTCGTCAGCACCGTCTCGAACTGGCCGTAGCCACCGGCGAGCCGGTCGTACTGCGCCTGCAGGAGTGCCTCGATCGCCGCCACGTCCGTGACCTCGGCCCGGTAGGTGATCGCGAGGATCGACGGGCCGGGCAGGTCGACCGCTCCGCTGAACTGCTGGCCGGTGACGGCCGGAGCGAAGGTGAACGGCGCGGTCTTCCGGTTCAGTCCGGCGGCGTCCCAGCTGGTCAGCTGACCGCTGAAGGAGCCCGCCACGTAGCCCAGGCCCGCGGGGAGGCGGTCGGCGATCTCGAAGTCGTCGCGCGCCTCGGGCGAGTTGACCCGCAGCGTGTAGGTGAGGTCCTGGTCCACGATCTCGGGCTTGAGCCGGACCGTGCCGTCGACGACCGTCACGAAGCTGTCGAGGTGGCCCGGTGCGACACCCTTCGAGAAGCCCTCCGAGACGTTCGCGAACTCGTCGCCCTTGTCACGGACGATGACCTCGATCGAGGTCTCCTCGCCGTCGACCTTCCAGACGATCGTGTCCTCGGCGCTGCCCTCGACCTCGTTGACGGTGAACTTCAGATCGAAGACGCCCTGATTCACGCCGGTGGGCCACGGGTCCTTGAAGCTGATCGCGACCTTGTTGCCGTCCTGGCGGACCGACTCGATCGCGGTGTTGGCCGACGGGACGCCGGTGACCTTCACGTTCGGACCGAGCTCGAAGTCCACGGTCGCACCCGGCTGGACCTGCGTGTTGTACTGCACCCGCAGCGTCAGCTCGTCGCCCTCGTCGACGACGTCGGTGCCGTGATACGTGGCCCCGTTGAGCAGCAGGCTCGAGGTGATCCCCGAGGTCGCGGCGACCGCGGGAAGTGCCAGCACGGTCAGCAGCAGCGCCAGTGCCGCCACGACCGCGATCCGGGCGGCCGACAGAGTTCGTCTCATCGATGTGTTTCCTTCGTGGTGGAGCTTCTCGTCCCCGAGAACGGGAATGTCTGAACGTTTACTGGAGTGGCGGGGGCGAGAATCTCGCGCAAAAACGAAACAACGTGTCCCTGTTCACATTGGGACGAAACGAGACTTTTGTTCCAGATGGTGTCGTAACGTGGCGGCCGAAGGGGAGGCACAGCAGGGCCGGGACACGGCCCGCTCAGCAGGCGATGACGGATCAACACACGCTCGCCGCGCCACCTGACGCCGAGCTGGTGGCAGGGGTGCGGTCCGGGGACGAGCACGCGATGGCGCAGCTGTACGAGCGCCACCGTGCGGACGCGCTGCGCGTGGCCAGGATCGTCAGCCAGGACACCGACGCCGACGACCTGGCCGCCGAGGCGTTCGCCCGCGTGATCGCCAAGATCACCGAGGGCGGCGGCCCGACGTCGGGCTTCCGGCCCTACCTCCACACCGTCATCCGCAACCTCAACATCGAGCGGCGCCGCCGGGCCGGACGTGAGCAGGCGGCATCCGACAAGCCGTGGCTGCTCGACTCGATCGACGAGGCCGAGCCCGAGAGCTTCGATGACGTCGACGCCGATCTGGCCGCTCGCGCCCTGCGCTCCCTGCCCGACAACTGGCAGCAGCTGCTGTGGAAGCTCGACGTCCAGGGCAACAAGCCCGCCGAGGTCGCTCGCGAGCTCTCCATCCCCGTGGCCTCGGTCTCGAGCACCGTCTACCGCGCGCGCGAGGGCCTACGCGTGGCGTACCTCGAGCAGCACGTGCCCCGCGCCGACGACGGTCGCTGCGAGTGGACGCGCGACCGCCTCAGCCGGCTCGCGCGGGGCAGCCTGAGCTCGCGCGCGACCGCGAAGGTCCACCTCCACCTCAACCAGTGCGCCGAGTGCGCCGCGCTCTACGACGACCTCCACCGGCTCAACACCAAGCTGGGCGCCTTCGTGTGGCCCCTCGTGCTCGCGGGAGGCGTGTCCGCGGGTGGGTTCCCGTGGTCGGTCGGCGCTGCCGTGTCGCCACCGCCGTCGGGAGGTCCTTCCGGCTCGGGCACCGGCGCCGGCACGAGTGCCGGCGGAGTCGTCGCGGGCGCACCGGTGGCCGCCGTCGCCGCCGGGATCGTGGCCCTCGTCGCCGTCGTGGCGGCCGGTGCCCTCTGGCTGACGACCAGCTCGGCCGAGCCGTCCGCGACCCCAGCGGTGACTCCTGTCCTGGATTCCGTCGGCGAGGGAGCCCGCGCGAAGCCCACGACCCCGGCCCTCCCCACGGCGGGACCCCTGGGCCTCCTCTCGACGCCGCTCGGCGTGACGGAGCTGCCGTCCGGTGAGGACGAGCCGCAGGCGCCCTCGCCCACCGATCCCCCGCCGTCGAACGACGCGCCCGCGCGCGACCCAGCACCCGAGCCCACCCCGGCCCCCACACCCCAGCCGACCGAGCCCGAGCCGACCGAGCCGGAGCCGACCGAGCCGGAGCCGACCGAGCAGCCGACCGAGCAGCCGCCGGCCGAGCCGGTCGACCTCGGTGTCGGCGAGCCCACCGTCGTGGCGACGGGCGAGGATCTCCAGTGGGAGCTGACCGTCCCGATCCTCGCGCAGGAGGGTGCCGCCGCCGAGTCGTTCACCCTGAGCGTCGACCTGACCATGAACGGCGTGGCCGGATTCGTGGGGCGGCGCT
Organism: Aeromicrobium choanae; assembly: GCF_900167475.1. Classification (NCBI taxonomy): domain Bacteria; kingdom Bacillati; phylum Actinomycetota; class Actinomycetes; order Propionibacteriales; family Nocardioidaceae; genus Aeromicrobium; species Aeromicrobium choanae. The sequence continues at coordinate 488,391 of NZ_LT796768.1, forward strand.
CGGCCGGGTGGAGCTGCGGCCCCATCGAGGAGGGCGGCTCGAACGGCGAGCCCTACTTCTTCGAGTCGGTGACGTGCGAGTACACGTACCAGCCGGGCCAGGCCGTGGCGCCGCTGCAGCTCGTGCTCATGTCCGTCGAGCCCTCGGGAACCGTCACGGTCCGTGGCGCGGGCAACGCCGACCCCGACCCGTCGTCGGACTCGCGCCAGTTCTGATCGGTGGCGCCCGCCGCCCAGCCCTTGCCCAAGCCCTGCACCCACTTTTGTGACGTGGTTCGGCCGCCAGAGCTCACCCGGGCCGAATGGCGTCACAAAAGTGGGGTCCGAGGTGGGCGCGCGGCCAGCGACGCCGGGTCAGCGGAGGCGCTGACCCTCCTCCGCCTGGTCCTCGCCGAGGGAGGCCATCACGTCGACCAGCTCGGCCTGCAGCCTCGGGCCGAGCTCGCCCCACCCCTTCTCGTAGCCGTAGAGATCGCGCAGCGACTCCGACGAGCGCTGGCCGTCGAGGATGTCGATGTCGTCGGCGGTCATCAGCCCCGGGTGCACGACGCCCACGGCCTCGGAGACCTTCAGCAGGTCGCGCCGCAGGGCCAGCACGTAGTTCGCGAGCCGGTCCTTCTTCGACGTCGGGTCCAGCCCGCGGGTGTACCGCGGGTTCTGCGTCGCGACCCCCACCGGGCAGTGGTCGGTGTGGCACTTCTGGGCCTGGATGCAGCCGATCGACAGCATCGCCTCGCGCCCGACGTTGACCATGTCGGCGCCCAGCGCGAAGGCAACCAGGGCGTTCTCGGTGAGGCCCAGCTTGCCCGCGCCGATGAACGTGAGGTCGTCGGTCAGGCCCGCCACGGCGAAGCGCTTGTAGACCTCGGTGAACGCGATCCGGAACGGGTAGGCCACCGAGTCGGCGAAGATCATCGGCGCCGCGCCCGTGCCGCCCTCGCCGCCGTCGATGTTGACGAAGTCGACCCCGCGCTCCCGGGGCCCCATGCGGTCGATCAGCTCGTCCCAGAAGTCCATGTTCCCCACGGCCGACTTGATTCCCACCGGGAGTCCGGTGGCGTCGGCGACGGCCTCGACGAAGTCGAGCATCGAGTCCACGTCGTCGAAGGCCGTGTGCCGGCTCGGGGAGGCGCAGTCCACGCCCTCGGGGATGCCGCGGATCCCGGCGATCGTCCGGTCGACCTTGGCCCCCGGGAGCATCCCGCCGAGGCCGGGCTTCGCACCCTGCGAGAGCTTGATCTCGATGGCGCGGACCGGCGCCGACTGCACGAGGTCGACGAGCCGGCCGAGGTCGAACCGCCCGTGCTCGTCGCGGCAGCCGAAGTAGGCGGTGCCGATCTGGAAGACGAGGTCGCCGCCGTGAAGGTGCGCCGGAGCGATCGACCCCTCCCCCGTGTTCTGCATGCACCCCGCGATGGCCGCGCCGGCGTTGAGCGCCTGGATGGCCGGCGCGGACAGGGCGCCGAAGCTCATCCCCGAGATGTTCACCACCGAGGCGGGACGGAAGGCGTGCCGCCTGCCACGAGGCCCACCGAGCACCTTCGCGGACGGCAGCGGCATCCCCTCACTGCCGTGCGGTGCAGTGGTGGCGCCGGGTCCGGAGAACGTGCGGTGCTTGATGATCGGGTAGCCGACCACGTGCTCGACGTCGTTGTCGGTGCCGAACCCGAAGTAGTTGTTCTCGCCCTTGGAGCTGGCGTAGACCCAACGCCGCTGGTCACGCGAGAACGGGCGCTCCTCGTCGTTGCTCGTGACGATGTACTGGCGCAGCTCGGGACCCACGGTCTCGACCCAGTAGCGGAAGTGCCCGAGGACCGGGAAGTTGCGCAGGATCGCGTGCTTCTTCTGCGTGAGGTCGTAGGCGACCACGCCGCCGAGCGCGGCGGCCGCCAGCCCCGCGAGACCCGCACCCGCCCGTGTGACTGGTTCCATGCCTCAGGTCTAACCCCCCGCGTGCCCGCTGTCGACTCGACGGGCAGGAGGCGAGGTCGTCAGTCCTCGTCGACGGGCTCGCCGGTCGGGTCGTCCTTCCGGACGTCGAGGTGGGCGCCGCCCACGGGACCGTCGGGCCAGTCCACGAGGGTCCACCCGCTCCGCGGATCTCCCTCGAGCTCGACCAGCCCCGTGTTGGGCAACGGCGAGCGCTCGACGAAGTCGGCGTCGAGGCCTTCGACCCTCGCGCTGGTCCACGTGCGGATCGCGGCACCGTGCGACACGGCCAGGACCGTCCCGGCACCCGACCTCGAGATGTCGGCGATCGCCGCGTCGTAGCGGTCGAGGAACTCGTGGCCGTCCTCGCCACCGGGCATCCGTGCTGTCAGCCGGCCGCGCGCCCAGGCGAAGGCCGTGTGGAGGTAGGTCATGTGAGCGTCGTGGTGACCGGCCATCTCGAGGTCGCCCGCGCCGATCTCACGCAGGCCGTCCAGCTCGGTCGGCTCGAGCGACCTGGCCGCGATCAGTGGCGTGGCCGTCAGGGTGGTGCGCTGCAGGTTCGAGACGAACACGGCGTCGATCGCTCGCGCCCGGAGCGCGTCGGGAACGGCCTCGGCCTGCCTCACACCCAGATCCGTGAGCCCGGCGCCCGGGACGGCGGTGTCGAGCAGCCCGTTCACGTTGGACGGCGTCTGGCCGTGGCGCAGCAGCAGGAGTCGCATGCCTCCACCCTGTCATCCGCGGCCTGCCACTTTTGGAAGGGGTTCCACGTGCCAATCGCGAATCCGCGTGAATCTGGTTCCAAAAGTGGGGAGGGGGCGTGGCGCTGGTCTAGGCCCTCGCGCGGCCGCTGTCGACTCGCTCGGGAACGATCCCGCCGTCGGGGGCGCCGGGTCCGTGCCGCAGCTCCAGGTCACGCCCGCGCAGCCGCCCACCGCAGTCGGAGCACGTCAGCTCGGCGTGGGCGACGTGGCCGCAGGAGGCATGGACGATCTCCACCGGCGCGCCCTCGGGAGCGAGCCACCGGTCGCCCCACTGGCGCAGCATCGTGAGGACGGGCCACAGGTCGCGCCCCTTCTGCGTGAGGACGTACTCCGACCGCGGGGGCCGTTCCGAGTACTGCACCTCCTCGAGGATCCCGTGCTGGACGAGCGTCTGCAGCCGCGCGGACAGGACGTTGCGGGCGATCCCCAGGCGCGACTGGAACTGCTCGAAGCGGGTCACGCCCATCAGGGCATCGCGCAGGATGAGCGGGGTCCACCACTCGCCGATCACCTCGAGGCTCTGGGCGATCGAACAGTTCATCTCGGAGAAGCTGCTGCGGCGCATGCCCTCACTGTAGTCAGTTGCACCACGCAACGCACTAGGTCTACTGTGCGTTGCGTGACACAACTGACTACGCGGACCGCCCCGCCCCGCGCCGTGATGGCGGTCGTCGCCGTGGGCGTCCTGCTCTCCGGGTTCGACCTGTTCATCGTCAACGTCGCGCTCGGCGACATCGCCGCCTCGCTCGGCGAGGGCGACCTCGCCGACCTGTCCTGGATCCTCAACGCCTACGCGATCACCTTCGCGGCGCTGCTCGTGCCGGCCGGCCGGATCAGCGACCTCATCGGCAGCAAGAACGGGTTCCTGGCCGGCCTCCTGGTGTTCACGCTGGCGTCCGCCGCGTGCGCGTTCAGTCCGGGACTCGGCACCCTCGTGGCGTTCCGGATCGTGCAGGCCGCGGGCGCGGCGTTGATGATCCCCTCGTCGCTGGGCCTCGTGCTGACCGCCTTCCCGGCCGAGAGCCGCGCGGGCGCGGTGCGGCTGTGGGCAGGTCTCGGTGGCGTCGGCGCCGCCCTCGGCCCTGTCGTCGGCGGCGTCCTCGTGCAGGCCGACTGGCGGTGGATCTTCCTGGTCAACGTCCCCCTGGGGATCGCGGCGGCGGTCGTCGGCTGGCGCGTGCTGCCCGAGACGGTCGGGCATCCCGGCCGGCGCCCCGGCTTCGTCGGAGCCCTGCTGCTGGTGGTCACCGTCGCCACCCTCGTCCTGCTCCTGGTCGAGGGCTCCGAGTGGGGCTGGACCTCGACGCGGACCCTGACGGTCGCCGCGATCGTGGTGCTCGGGCTCGCGCTCAACGCGTGGGCCGTGGCGCGATCCGCGGACCCGATCGTCAGCCTCGACCTGCTCCGGACGCCGCACTTCGCCTCGATGAGCCTCACCCTGCTGGCCTTCCACGTGTCGTTCGGCGCGATGCTGCTGTCCGTCGTGCTGTGGCTGCAGGACGTCTGGGGCCTCTCAGCGCTCCAGACCGGCCTGGGCGTGGCACCGGGTCCGCTCCTGGTGCCCTTCGTGGCGGTCTACGGCGGCCGGCTGGTGTCGGCGATCGGCCCACGGGCCGTGATCGCGCTCGGCACCTCCGTGTTCGCCATCGGCGTGGCGTCGTGGGCGCTGCTCGCCGGACCCTCGACCTCGTACGCCGCGACGATCCTGCCCGGCATGCTGCTGACCGGCATCGGAGTGGGACTCGTGGTGCCGCCTTCCATGGCCCTGGGCTGCAGCGAGCTGCCACCGGAGCACCACGGCACGGGGTCTGCCGTCCTGCAGACCGCGCGCCAGGTGGGCATCGCGGTGGGCGTCGCCGCTCTCGTCGCTGTCCTCACCGCGCAGCCGGTGGGTGCGGACGCCTTCCAGGTCGCCTGGTGGATGACCGCCGCCTTCGCCCTCGCGGCGAGCCTCACCGCGATCGGACGGTCCACGCGATGACCGCCGTGATCGCCGACGTGCTCGACGGTGCCCACGACGTCGACCTGCAGCCGTTCAACGGCTTCGGCGGCCTGCAGGGCGGGGTCGTCGCCGCCATCCTCCTGCGCGAGATGCGCGCGGTGGCGTCTCCCGACCTCGTCCCGATCGAGCTGACGGCGCACATCATGCGACCGGTCACTGAGCGACTCCGGGTACGGCCCGAGCTCACGCACGACGGTCGCTCGACGAAGCTCGCCACCGCGATCGCCACCTCCGGCGACAGCACCGCGGCCGTGGCGACGGCGGTGCTGGCGGCGCCGCGCCGTCCGGACGTCCCGACGGACCCGGGCCGGCCACCCGTCGTGGACTTCCCTCTAGAGGAGGCCCGGCGCTTCGTGGTGCCGCCGGAGTTCGTGCCCATCAGCACCCGGATCGAGATCCGGCCCGCCACCGCTCCCCTGCCGTTCTCCGGATCCACCGATCCGAACCTGTGCGCGTGGATCCGGATCAACGAGCGGATCGAGGACCCGTGGGAGCGGCTGCTCATCCTCGCCGACGCGCTCGCCCCGTCGTTCTCGGCCGTCCTCAGCCAGGAGCGTCGGATCCCCACGGTGCGCACCACCGTCCGCTTCACGCCCGAGGTGGCCACGGAAGAAGTGGACTGGGTCCTCGTCGACTCCACCACGGTCGACGCGAGCGGCGACGGCTGGCTCACCGAGGACATCCGCATCTGGACCCCGGACGGGGTGCCGCTGGCGACGTCGTCGCAGCTGCGGACCCTGCGCTAGCCGGCCCTGATCAGCGGGCGGCCTCCAACCGGAGCCCCTCGAGCAACAGATCGAGGCCGGCTCGGAACTGGTCGGCGTCGTCGTGACCCTCGAACTCGTCGGCGATCAGGTTCAGGAACGGGTACTGCTGCGGATCCAGCGCCCTCCACCGGTCGGCGTACTGCGCGATGTAGGTGTCGCGATCCAGCTCGCCGGCCAGGATCTCCTGCGAGGGCTGCCGCCCCAGGTCGGCGGCGACGCCGATGACGTACCCCAGGACGGCCGAGACGGCGTGGAACGACTGGCGCGGCGTGAGGTCGAGTCGCAGGACCTGCTCGCCGATCCGCTCGTAGACCATGAGGGCGTTGGGCTGGACCTCGACATTGCGCATGAAGTACGCAGCCAGCCACGGCCGATCGACGATCGCACCGAAGAGCGTGACGGCGATGGCACGCAGGTCGTCGATCGGATCGGCGCCTCCTGCGAACGGCTCCGTCTCGGTGAGCACTCCGGCCAGCACGTGGTCCGTGGCCCGGTCCAGCAGCTCGTCCTTGTTGGCGACGTACCAATAGATGCTGGCGACGCCCCCGCCGATCCGCGAGGCGAGGGCCCGGAAGGTCAGCGCCGACTCGCCCGACTCGTCAAGGATCGCGACGGCCTCGCCGATCACGGCCTCCATCGAGTGCGAGGCACGCCGTCGCGCGCCCTCGGAACGGCGTTGTGGTGCTGACATGGCGACCATCACATCACATCCTCGTGCTCGGGCCTTGCATCGGATCGAACGTCGTTCTATCGTATCGAACAGTGTTCCATTATGGAACAGCGTTCGACTGGAGATCCCCTGCATGAACTCACTCACCGCCACCGCGCCGAGCCGCACCTACCCCACACTCACGTCCGCGTGGATCCCTCTGTCGGCGTTGTGTCTGGCCTTCTTCGTCGAGATGGTCGACAACACCCTGCTCACGATCGCGCTGCCGACGATCGGGCGCGATCTCGGCGGCGGCACCACCGCCCTGCAGTGGGTCACGGGCGCGTACTCCCTCACGTTCGGCGGGCTGCTGCTGACGGCTGGGTCGGTCGCGGACCGGCTGGGGCGCCGCCGCGTCCTGCTCGTCGGCCTGGCCGCGTTCGGCCTGGTCAGCCTGGCCGTCATCGTCGTGAGCTCCGCCGGCGAGCTCATCGCCCTGCGCGCCGCGCTCGGCCTCACCGCCGCCGCGATGGCCCCGATCACCAACTCGCTCGTCTTCCGGCTGTTCGACGACGAGACCCTGCGGATGCGCGCGATGACCGTCATGATCGTCACTGGCATGAGTGGCTTCATCCTCGGGCCGCTGCTCGGCGGCACCGTCCTGGCCCACTTCAGGTGGGAGTGGCTGCTGGCCGTCAACGCCCCCATCGCGCTGATCGCCTGGATCGGCGTGCGGCTGGGCGTGCCCGCCGACCGGCCCGAGGACCTGACGCAGGACAGGCTCGACGTGCCCGGCGCCGTCCTCAGCATCACCACGATCGGCCTGGCCTGCTACGCCTTGACCAGCGGCGTCGAGCACGGCTGGTGGTCAGCCGTCACGTGGGCCTGCGTGCTCGGGTCGGGACTCGCCCTCACCGCCTTCGTCATGCACGAGCGGCGCACCGCTCAGCCGATGCTCGACCTCTCGGTGTTCCGCTCCGGCACCATCCGGGGTGCCGCTCTCGCCCAGGTCGGCACGTCGATCGCGATGGCCGGCGTGATGTTCGGACTGATCCTGCACTTCCAGTACGCGTGGGGCTGGAGCCCGGTCCGGGCCGGCCTGGCGAACCTGCCGCTGATCGCCACCATGATCCTCGCGACCCCGATCTCCGAGTCGCTGGCGAAGCGCTACGGGCACCGCATCGCCTGCCTCGTCGGCGCTGGATTCCTCGCCGGCTCCCTCGCGGGCTTCGCATGGTCCGTCGACCACGGCTACCTCCCGATCGCCTTCTTCATGGTGACCTTCACGATCGGCCTGCGCACCGTCATGACGATCTGTGCGGTCGCCCTCGTGACAGCGATGCCGGAGAACCGCACGTCGGTCGCCGCCGCGCTCAACGACACCGCGCAGGAGGTCGGCACGAGCGTCGGCACGGCCATCGTCGGCACGCTCATCGCCGTGCTGGTGACGACGACGCTCCCGAACGGGGTCTGGAGCAGCGAGCTGGTGGCCTCGTTCTTCCACGGCGAGCGCCTGGTCTACGCGACCCTGGCGGTCGTGGTCGGCCTCGTGGCCGGCTGGGGCGCGCTCACCCTGACGGACTCACGCTCCACCGAGGAGCACCCCGCCTGAGCGCACCGCGCACTAGGCTCGCGAGCGTGAGCACGCGTGACTCTGTCGGCTTCGCCGCGATCGTCGGAGGTCTCGCCGGGGCCGCCCTCGCCTCGGGGCGCGGCGCTCGTGCGGTCGCGGTCGCGTCGGCCGCAGGAGCAGCCGGACTCGCCGCGTCCGAGGCGGTGGCCCGGGCTCGTCAGGGCAAGGACGAGATCCCGGCCCTGTGGCAGCGGATCGCCGTGAGCGCGGCGCTCGCGGCACCGCTCGGCTGGGTGGCCGATCGGGCCGGCGCCGGACCGAGGGCGATCAGCACGGTCACCGGCGCGGCGATCGGCGCACTCGGCCTTCGACCGCAGAAGGTGGCGATGGGTCCCGTGGTCGGTGCCGCGGTCGGCCAGGCACTGAACCGCAGCGGAGCCTCCGGCGCGCTGACGGCTGCCGTGACGGTCGTGGTCCAGCGCGGCGCCTCGGCACTCGTCTTCCGCGACCCGCAGGTGAGCCTGCTCGCCGAGCGCGCCCACGCCGCCGACCTGCCGTTCGTGGTCCCCCGCCCCGCCCGGTCGAGGTTCGTCGGCACCGACTACGTCCGCGAGCTCGCCGACGAGATCGGCGGGGAGTACACCGCCGATCACGGGGACACCGGCATCGTCGCCTCACTCGACGCCCTGGCGGGACCGGGGTTCGACCCTCAGCACGTCGACCCGCTCGTGCGGGAGTTCTACGAGCACACCACCCGGTTCGCCCTCGACATCGTCCCGCGGTGGCGCGCCTGGGTCCGCCCGGGCTACCTCCTCTACCGCCGCCTCGTCGCGCGCCCGCTGGGTCAGGCGAGCATGCCGATGAACCAGCGCGAGGCCCAGCGCGGCATCCGCAGCCGCATCGACACGATCTCGGGCGTGGACGGCACCGTGTCCGTCCGCGGCTGGATCCGGTCGTTCGCCGACGACGACGAGCCGATCATGCTCGGCATCTACACGACCTACGCCCACGAGGGAGCGGGCTACGTCAGCGTCGGCTTCCCGCTCCCCGAGGGCAGCTTCACCGCCACGCTGCGCCCGCGCTCACGACCCGACGGCGGCCTCACCCTCACGAGTCGCGTCGACGACGGCCAGGCCGGGCACTACCTCTCCTACGTCGACACGACCGCCGACGAGTTGACCACCCTGGCCGTACCCGGCTTCGAGGAGGAGCTCGACGTGTTCGTCCGCGACGGCGCCCTGCGCGCCGAGCACGCGTTCCGGCTCTTCGGCTTCGGATTCCTCGTCCTGGACTACCGGATCACCCGGAGGTCCTGATGGGCCGTTGACGCCGCGCACGCGCAGGAGCACCGTGGACGGATGAGCACCCAGCTCGACGTGGACTACCTCGTGGTGGGCGCCGGGGCCATGGGGATGGCGTTCACCGACGCCCTGGTCGACCACTCGGACGCACGCGTCGCCCTCGTCGACCGCCGGCACGCCGCCGGCGGCCACTGGCTCGAGGCGTACCCGTTCGTCCGGCTGCACCAGGCCTCCGCGTTCTACGGCGTCGCGTCCACCCTGCTCGGCGGCGGGCGACTGCAGGAGAGCGGCCCCGAGCAAGGCCTGCAGGAGCGCGCCACCCGGAACGAGATCTGCCGCTACTTCGAGTCCGTCCTGACGGCGCTGACCGACTCCGGCCGGGTGCAGTTCCTGTCCGGCTGCGAGTACACCGGCGACCACACGGTGGTGTCGCTGGTCTCCGGAGAGCGGTTCAGCGTGCCGGAGCACTGCCGGATCGTCGACGCCCACTACCTGGCCCCGAGCATCCCGGCGGAGCAGCCGCCGCCCTTCGCGGTCGAGGACGGGGCACGCGTGATCGCGGTCAACGACCTCGCCCGGCTGGAGGAGGCGCCGAGCGAGTACGTCATCGCCGGGGCGGGCAAGACCGCGACGGACGCCTGCATCTGGCTCCTGGCGCACGGCGTGGATCCTGACCGGATCACGTGGGTGCGCCCCCGGGATCCGTGGATGTTCGACCGCGCCGCGATCCAGCCCGATCCCGCGATCTTCCTGGGCATGGTCGCCGACCTCATGGAGGCCGCCCGCGGGGCAGCCTCGCCCGAGGACCTCTTCCTGCGACTCGAGGACGCTGGGATCATGCTGCGGATCGATCGCGACGTGGCGCCCACGATGGCGAAGTGCCCCACCCTCGGCCGCTGGGAGCTGGAGCAGCTGCGCTCCCTCGAGCACGTCGTCCGCCACGGCCACCTCACTTCGGTCGCTCCCGGGCGCCTCGGTTTCGCCGACGCGTCCGTGCGGGTGGCGCCCGACGCCGTGGTGGTCCACTGCGCCGCGGACGGCCTGAAGTACCCGCCGCTGGTGCCGATCTGGGGCCCGGACGCGATCACGCTGCAGCCGATCCGCGCGGGCTTCCCGTGCTTCGGGGCGGCGCTCGCCGGCTACGTGGAGGCGACCCGCGACGACGATGGCGCGAAGAACCGCCTCTGCGCCCCGACGCCCTACGGCGACTCGATGCGGCAGTGGATCGCGATGACGGTCCTCGGCGGCCGCTCTGCCGCCGCGGCGACCTCCGAGCCCGATGTGAAGGCGTGGTCGAACGGCGTCGCCCTCAATCCCGCACGCATTCCCGAGGGATACTCCTCAGCAGCCCTGGACGACGCGCGCGAGCGCCTCGCGGCCCACGGCGGCCCCGGGATGGAGCGCCTCGCGCAGCTCGTGTGACGGCGCGACCGGCTCAGTAGCGCACCCGGTCGGCACGGCCGAGCCACGCCTCGAAGGGTCGTGCCGCGGCGTCCGTGCGTGCGCTCACCACGGGGACGCCCCACGTCGACCGGTCGCGGGCGAACAGCTCGTAGAACTCGCGGTCGTCGAATCCCCCGTCGGCGGCGTCGTCGCGATCGGCCGCGTGGACGATCCGGTCGACGCGTGCCCACAGTGAGGCTGCCAGGCACATCGGGCACGGCTCGCAGGACGCGTAGAGCGTCATGCCGGACAGGGAGAAGTCACCGAGCGCCCGGCCCGCGGCACGGATGGCGACGACCTCGGCGTGGGCCGTGGGGTCGAAGTCGCGGGTGACCCGGTTCTGGCCCGCGGCGACCAGCTCTCCGTCGCGCACCAGGACGGCCGCGAACGGACCACCTCCGGCCTCCACGTTCTCGACCGCGAGATCGATCGCCATGGTCAGCCAGCGCGCGTCGTCCGGGTCCGTCATGGGGCGAGCGTAAACGCTGTTCACCGCCGCTGAGTCCTTCCGGGTCCACAATGGCCAGTAGCGGCCTGTCAGCCCGACGGGTCGTGGCTCCCGGAAGGAAGCGTGAGATGGCGAAATTTCTGATCTCGTTCGTTGAGGGCGCGATGCAGGTCTCCGAGGACGAGCTGCCCGAGGTGGTGATGGCCGCTCACGCCGTGGTCGACGAGGCCAAGGACGCCGGCGTCTGGATCCTCGGCGGTGGCCTGAAGAACCATTCCGAGGCCACCCTCGTCACGCCCGAGCGCACTCTCGTCGACGATCCCGAGCCCTCCGCGAACGGCGCCATCGCCGGCTTCGCGCTCATCGAGGTGCGGACGTACGAGGAGGCCCTGGAGTGGGCCGCCGAGATCGCGGCGGCCTGCCGGTGCGACCAAGAGGTGCGCGAGCTCCTGCCGAGCGCCCGGACCTGACCGGGTCGAGGTCGACGTCCTCGAACTCGATCTCCACGTACGTGAACCAGCCCCGCGGGTCGCGCCACCGGCCCACTCCTGAGGAGACCACGTGGTGGCCCTCGTCGTCGGTGTGGCCGGCGAGCGGCGTCGACCAGGTCTGCGGCACGAACTCCGTCCCGTCCTCCGAGGCACGGAAGCGGTCGTCGGACACGAAGTTGACCAGCCGGTCCCCGTCGAACGTCAGCACCGCCGTGACCGTCTGCCGCCCGTTCGTGAACTCGCCCCGCACCTGACGGTCGTCCAGCGGGGTCCACCGGATCGGCGCCCCGACGATCGCGCCCGGGGTCAGCACCACGAGATCGTTGAAGACCGTGACCGTCTCGCCCTGGTCGAGCTCCGGTCCCGAGGCGTCGAGGACCGTGGCCACCGAGAGCACCTTGGCCCGCATCGACGCCCGCGCCCCGGCGTAGCCGTGCAGCACGAGCACCGGCAGCGAGTACCGGCTGGCCTCCATGAGGAAGATGCGGCGGGGGTCGGCGCCGAACGTGTTGACCTGCTTGCCCGCGAAGTCCATCCACGGTGCGTCCGGGCCGGTGCGGATGCGACCGGTGAACTCGGCCCGGACGCTCGTGGGTCGCGGCCGGCCGACGGCACCCGAGCTGCGGACGTAGGCCGCGACGGGCGCGGGCAGGCCGTCGAGGTCCTCCTCCGTGATCACCGGAGCGAGCGCGTCCGCCTGGGCGAGCGCCTCCTGCACCTGCTGGTGCCACTGCGCGTGGAAGCTGAACGGGCCCCGCAGCAGGAACGAGTACGCGGCCACCACCAGCAGGAAGACGTTGACCACGGTGCCGGAGCCCGAGACGTCCCACGAGGTCAGGATCGCGACCTGCGAGACCACCGCCGCGACCACCGCCAGCAGCCACCAGCCGACCACCCGCCCGAGGGCGGCGAACAGGGCCGTGACCAGCAGGAGCACCGCGGCGACGAGCCACAGCAGGCCCAGCCCGGTGGACTTCTCGAGGGTGGGATCGTCGGCCCATCCGAATCTCTCGGCGGCCCCCAGGAGGTGGATCAGGCCGTGGACGGTCACCAGCGCCACGACGGTCCACCGAAGGAGATTCGTCATCGAGATCACTCCCTTCCTCCACTGTCCTCCCGGAGCGGGTCACCCGCCACCGAACGCGCACCCTGTACAAGCCGGGCTCCCGTCCACGACGATCGACGGGAGGACGAGAGGAGCACCGATGCCGCACTCCCCCACCGATGGTGAGCCGGCGATCCTCGTCGACGGACTCGTCAAGCGATTCGGCTCGTTCCCCGCGCTCGACGGACTCGACCTGAGCGTCGCGGCCGGCGAGGTCCACGGATTCCTCGGCCCGAACGGTGCCGGCAAGTCCACGACCATCCGCGTGCTGCTCGGCCTGCTGCGCGCGACCTCGGGCACCGTGCGCCTGCTCGGCGGCGACCCGTGGCGCGACGTCGTTGCCCTGCACCGCCGGCTCGCGTACGTGCCCGGCGACGTCGTGCTGTGGCCGGGCCTTTCGGGCGGCGAGGCCATCGACCTGCTCGGGAACCTGCGCGGCGGCCTCGACGAGCGGCGACGCGCCCACCTGCTCGAGCGGTTCGAGCTGGACCCCACGAAGAAGGGGCGCCAGTACTCCAAGGGCAACCGGCAGAAGGTGGCGATCGTGGCGGCGCTGGCCGCCGACGTGGAGCTGCTGATCCTCGACGAGCCCACGTCCGGCCTCGACCCGCTCATGGAGGCGGTGTTCCAGGACGAGATCGCGCAGGAGAAGGCACGCGGCCGCACGATCCTGCTGTCGAGCCACATCATGAGCGAGGTCGAGGCGCTCGCCGACCGCGTCAGCATCATCCGCGCCGGGAGGGTGGTCCAGACCGGCACGCTCGACGACCTCCGCGGGCAGACGCGCCTCACGATCAGCGCCACGCTGTCGCGGGTGCCGCACGAGCGCCTCGACGTCCTGCACGACGTGCACCTCGACGAGCACCAGCGGCTGACCGCCACCGTCGAGCCCGCCCGCATCAACGAGGCGATGGCCGCGCTGACGCCCCTCGGGATGACGGCACTGACGGTGTCTCCGGCGTCGCTGGAGGACCTGTTCCTGCGGCAGTACGGCGACACCGGCGAGGACGCCGGATGACGACCGCCGTCAGGGCCGCGCCGCTCACCGGGACCCGCCCGCTGCTGAAGGTGTCGCTGCACCAGGACGCTCGCCTCATCGCGCCCTGGGTCGTGCTGATCTCCGTGCTGTCGGCGTCGTCGATCCTGGCCTACGCGTGGGTGTTCCCCGACGCGGACGACCGTCACGCGCTGGCGGCGACGCTCGGCTCGAATCCGGCACTGTCGCTCGTCTTCGGACCTGCCCGGGACCTCATGACGGCCGACGGGTTCAACGCCTGGCGCGCCGGCCAGCTGGGCGCGTTCTTCGCCGGTCTGATGGCGATCCTCATCGTGGTGCGCAACAGTCGCGCCAACGAGGACTCCGGGCAGGCCGAGCTCATCGCGTCGGGGGTGATCGCGCGCCATTCGCGGCTCGCCGTCGCCGTGCTCATGGCGGCCGTCGCGGCCGTCGCGCTCGGGGTGTTCTGCTTCGTCGTCACGGTCCTGTGCGGCGGCGGCCTGGTGCCGACGCTGATTCTCTCGGCCAGCTTCACCGCGTCGGCGCTGATGTTCGCGGGCGTCGCGGCGGTGACCTCGCAGCTCGCGTCGGAGGCGCGGACCGCCAGCAGCATGGCCGTGGGCACGCTCGGCGTCTTCTACGTCCTGCGCGGCTACATCGACTCGAGTGACTTCCCCGACTGGGTCACGTGGCTCACGCCGCTGGGGTGGCTCGAGGAGACCCGGCCCGCCACGGAGAACGACCCGTGGCCGCTGCTGCTGGCGCTGGCCTTCGCGATCCTGCTCGTCCTCGCGGCGTTCGCCCTGCAGGGCCACCGCGACTTCGGTCAGGGCATGGTCGCCACCCGCCCGGGGCCGGCGCGCGCCGGGCTGGCCGGCAGCGCGTGGGGCCTGGCGTTCCGGCTGCACCGAGGCCTCCTGCTGACCTGGCTCGTGGGCTTCGCCGGCCTCGGGCTGCTCTTCGGCAACATCGCCACCTCGATCGGCGACCTCATCGCCGAGAACCCGGCGATCGGCGCCGTGCTGGCCGCCGGGGGCTCGAGCAGCCTGACCTTCGCGTTCCTCATGACGATCCTGCAGATCATCGCGATCATCGCCGCCGCCATGGGAGTGCAGATCGTGCTGCGTATCCACGCCGAGGAGATGGACGTCCGCGTGGACCCGCTGCTGGCCACGTCGCTGCGGCGGCCGACCTACCTGGCCAGCAATGCCCTCGTGGCGTTCGGGTCCACGGCGGTGGCGATGCTGGTCGCGGGCACCACGCTCGGTCTCGTCGCGTCGGCCGAGGACGACACGGTGGCGTTCGGCGACGTGGTGGCGCAGGCCGCGGTGACGATCCCCGGCGTGTGGGTCCTGGTCGCGCTCGCACTGGCTGTGGTGGGAGCGGCGCCGGCGAAGCGCCTCGTCGGCTGGCTCGGCGTGGTCGCCACGTTCGGCCTCACGATCCTCGGCCCCACCTTCAACCTGTGGGACTGGGTGCTCGACATCAGCCCGCTGCGCCACGTCCCCGACGTCACGTCCGCGTCGCCCGAGTGGAGCGGCCTGGCCTGGCTCGCCGGCTTCATCGCTCTGTTCACCACGATCGGCTTCGCCGGCTTCCGCCGGCGCGACATCGCCCGCACCTGACAGGAGTTCCCATGCCCTTCCTCGGCCGGTTCCCGGCCCTCCCCCGGGTCCTCAACCCGTACATGCTGCCGCTGGCGAGAAAAGTGCCTCCGCTGGTGGTGCTGCGGCACTTCGGCAGGCGCACCGGCCGCACGTTCGAGGCGCCCGTGATGGCCTTCGCCACCGGTCGCGGCTTCATCGTGGCGCTCACGTACGGTCACGACCCGAACTGGGCGCTCAACCTGCTCGCGGCGGGTCAGGGCGAGATGGTCCGCGCCGGTCGCACCTACGCCATCAGCGACCCGCGCCGCCGGACCGACGCCCACGCCGACGTGCCCGCACCCATCGCCGCGATCCTGCGCGCCATGGACGTGCACGACTTCCTCGAGTTCTCGACGACACCGCTCTGACCGGTCACATCCGGCGCGTCCCGATCGTCAACAGGATGACCGAACGAGATGGAAGGGTGGACGCCGTGGACCAGACGGAACAGTTCGAGGCCGAGCGACCGCGCCTCGTCGCGATCGCCGGGCGCGTGCTCGGCGACCCGGCCGAGGCGCAGGACATCGTCCAGCAGGCGTGGCTGCGCCTGCACCGCAACGAGACCCCGATCGACGACCTGCCGGCCTGGCTGACCACGGTCACCACGCGGCTGTGCCTCGACCGGCTGAAGTCCCGCACGCCCGTGCCGTTCGAGGACGTCGACCCCGGCGAGACCGAGGGCGACCCGGCCGACGACGTCGCACTCGCGGACACGGTCGGGATCGCGCTCAGCGTCGTGCTGGAGCGGCTGGCCCCGCGCGAGCGGGTCGCCTTCGTGCTGCACGACAGCTTCGGCTTCGAGTTCGGCACGATCGCCGCGGTCCTCGACACCACGCCGGCGGCGGCGCGCAAGCTCGCCTCGCGCGCCCGCGCCAAGGTGAGCCAGCCGCGCCCCGAGGACAGCCTCACCGACTGGGAGGTGGTGGACGCGTTCATGGCCGCGGCGAGGAACGGCGAGTTCGACCGCCTGCTTCAGCTGCTGGCGCCCGACGCCCTCGTCTCGGCTGACGATGCGGCAATCCTGGTCGGCACCCCCGAGCGCATCGAGGGGCGCGGAGAGGTGGCGGCGTTCTTCAACGGCAGCGCCCATGCGGCCCTGCCCGTGTTCGTCGAGGACCGACCCGGCACCGCGTGGTTCCTCAAGGGAGCCGCGCAGGTCGTGTTCGACTTCACCGTGCGCGACGGCCTCGTGCAGGCCATCACGTTCCGCGCCGCCCCCGAGGTGCTGGAGACGGTGCAGCGCCGCGACGGTGGCAATACCCGCACCTGATCGGTCACACCGACACCCTCCCGATCGTCAGACAGATGAAGGCCCAACGAAGGAGAAGACCATGAAGACCATGACCTGCCGCGATCTCGGTGGACCCTGCGACCAAGCCCACCGGGGCGAGGACGCCGACGCCGTGATCAACGCCCAGGACAAGCACCTGAAGGCCGCCGAGAAGGCTGGCGACGCCACCCACCAGGAGGCGCGCGACGCCATGAAGGGTCGCTGGCGCCACCCGAAGAAGTCGCTCGGTTGGTACAACGACATGAAGAAGAAGTTCGCCGACCTGCCCGAGGACTGACCCGGGGTCGCGCTCACGCGCGAACAATCTCGGACTCGTCCGGGAGGGTGGGGCCGTCGGGCCCTCGAAAGGCCAGTGGCAGTCCCCGTGCCGAGGCCCAGTCGAGGCTGTCGGTCACCTGGAGGTGCACGTGCGGCTCGGTGCTGTTGCCCGAGTTCCCGCACGCGCCCACGGCTCGTCCCTCGACGACCTCGTCACCGACGGCCACCCGCACCGACCCCTGCCGCAGGTGGGCGAGCAGGACGAACGGTCCGCCCTCCCCCATCGCGATCACCACGTGGTTGCCGGCGATCGCCGGGGCGCCGGCCCGCACCCGCCGCGCCTGGGTGAGCGCGTAGGTCAGCAGCGACGGCGCGGACCGTCGCGCCTCGTGGTCGGGCTCGCCGTCGTGGGCCACCACCACGCGCCCCGAGCACGGCGCCAGGATCGGGACGCCGAACCCCGCGAAGCCCTCGGGCGGCTCGGTGGCCACCACCGCCCGCCAGCTCCGCGGCGCGGACCTGCCTCGCTCGTCCACCGGGATGAAGTCGATCGCGTAGGTCGTCCCCATCAGGTGGGTGCCGTGGCTCGGCACGCGCCGCACCGGGCTGTTGCGGGCCAGCCACCGGCCGGTGAAGGGATACGCCAGCTCGATGGGCGCTCCGTGACCGTCCGTCATGGCTTCCACTCTGGCACCCGGCGCGGGCACCATGAGGCATGCCGCGTGACTTCGACGACGACTTCGACGGGCCGGACCTCGACCGATCGGTGTGGCTCCCCCACTACCTCCCGGCGTGGAGCTCGCGGGCAGCCTCCGCGGCGGACTTCGAGGTCCGCGACTCCTGCCTGACCCTGCGGATCGGGCCCGAGCAGGGCCTGTGGTGCGCCGACGACCATCACCCGCCGCTGCGTGTCTCGGGCGTGCAGAGCGGCAACCACTCGGGGCCGGTCGGCAGCACGACCGGCCAGCAGCCGTTCCGCGACGGCCTGACCGTGCGGGAGGAGCAGGAGACCTTCTGGGGCTGGACCCCACGCCTCACATCGTTGGAGGTGGTGGCGCGGATGGACCTTTCGCCGCGTTCGATGGCCTCGTGCTGGCTCGTGGGGCGCGAGCTCGATCCGCGCGAGTCCGCCGAGATCTGCCTCTTCGAGGTCTTCGGCGACACCCTCGCGCCAGGCTCCGCCGAGGTGGGCGCCGGCCTGCACGCCTTCCGCGACCCCGACGTGCCCGAGGACTTCGCCACGACGCGGCTGCCGATCGACGTCGGCGAGTTCCACACGTACGCCCTGGACTGGACCGCGGACGAGGTGCGGTTCTCGGTCGACGGCGAGCCGCTGCGCACGTGCGCGAGCCCGCCGACCTACCCGATGCAGGTGATCCTCGCGGTCTTCGACTTCCCCGAGCGTGCGCCCGGCTCGGACCCCGATCACGTGCCCCGGCTGGTCGTGGACCGCATCCGCGAGCGGCCCTGACCGCCTACCGACCGACCGAGTCCGCCTCGTGCGCCATCCGCCGCAGTGTGGTCAGCACGGGCTCGTAGAGCAGGGTGCCGATGATGAGCTTCTCCGCGGCGACGATGGGATCGGTCTCGCTGGTGACCCTCGGGACGTCGACGGCCGCCACGGACGCCGCGGCCTCGGCATAGGCGTCCAACACCTCGTCGGTCGCCGCGAAGTCCAGCTCGTCGAGGGTGTCGAGCGCGGCAGCCAGCGACCGACGGTGCGGGCTCTCGGGCTCGAGGTCCCAGCCGTGGCGGGTGAGCAGGGCCTCCACCTGTCGCCGCGACTCCTCGGACGGCTCCTCCTCCACGGGCGGTGAGAGGTGCCACTGAGCCACGCCGCGGGCCTCGTGCTGCGACCCGGAGGCGTCGAGCGCCGCGACCACGGCGCGGACCTCGTCGAGCGCCAGTCCGGCCACGTCGGTGAGGGCGCGGACCAGGCGCAGCCGCCGCAGGTGCGACTCGTCGTAGCGCGCCCAGGTGGCGCCCTCGGTCGCGCCGGGCGGGACGAGTCCGGCCCGCAGGTAGTACTTGATCGTCGCGGTCGGTAGGCCGCTGCGGGCGGCGAGTTCGGCGAGGCGCATGACGACATCTTGACAGATGGGATAGTCAAGGTCTCCAATAAATGGGATAGTTCCACTATCCGAACATTGGAGTCTCCATGGAATCCCTGCTCTCCGACGAGTCGCGCCAGCTCGCCGGCATCCTGTTCCTCGCGCTCGTGACGGTCGAGACGGGTGGCCTCTACATGGTCCGCATCGTCACGGGTCGCGAGCGGGCCACGCCGTTCCAGGAGAAGTTCGCCCGCGCCGGGCACGCGCACGCCGGCGTGCTGCTGGTGCTCGCGCTGGTCTGCCAGCCGTTCGTCGACGCCACCGAGCTCACCGGCATCTGGGAGTGGCTGGCGCGCACCGGCGTCGCGGTGTCCGCGCTGCTCATGCCGGGCGGCTTCTTCTTCGCGTCGATGGGCCGCGGCCGCACCGAGCCGAACCGGTTCATCTTGATGGTCTTCGCCGGGGCGCTCCTGCTGGCGGTCAGCCTCACCACGCTCGGCATCGGGCTGCTCACCGCCTGAGCCCGAGTTGCCGAGGAGCACCAAGATCAAGGCATTCAGGCGTTGAACGCCTCCTGACGGGGTACTTGCTGGTCGCAACGGGGCACGTGACCCGTTGCGCCGCGACCGCGCCGCGAGGACCGTGGGGGCGAGTCCTGGTCCTTACGGACCGGTGCGGTGGGTCTGGTGCTCAGGGAGACGGCACCCTCGACGGGGCGGTCGCGGCCCCAACGCCAGCGGGTCTGTCCAAGCGGCCGCAGTCGCGCCACACTGGGGCTGAGCGCTCCGGGGGAGACACGATGGATGTCAACACGTTCTACGCGGTCTTCTCCGCCACCTGCTTCACGCTGGTCGGGCTGTGGTGGGGCGTGACGCTGCGTGACACCAGTTGGGTGGGCGACCCGGTGCGCCGCCGCGCGATCGGCGGGGTCTACCTCGCCTTCCTGCTGCCGGCGCTGATGGGACTGTTCGCGCAGGTCGGCGGCGTGGAGCAGCCGGCCATCTGGCGGGTCAGCTTCATCGTCATCGCCGCAGCCGGCTGCCTCGCGACCGTGCGCCTGCTCACCTCCGACCGCGAGCCCGCCCTCACCGCGATCCGGGTCGGCTCCATCGCCGTCTACGTGCTGGTGGCGCTCATGGGCGGGTTCCCCGGTGCCGCCGACCTCGTGGGCCTGCGCCCGATCCAGGCCGAGGCGCTCCTGCTGGTCCTCTTGGTCGCGCTCGGGCATGCGCTCGTGTGGCACCACCTGGTGCACGACACGGCGACAAGTTCGGCCTAGGCGGTCGCGGTCCGGTTCCGGACCTCGCGCTCCATCCGCTTCTCGTGACGCTCGCGCCCCTTGATCGCCTCGCGCTCGCGACTCTTCGGCGGCGCCTTCGTCACGAGGTCGTCGAGCAGCCGCCGCGTCGCCTCCGCGATCTCGTCGATCGCCCGCTCGAACGCCTCGGCGTTCGCCTGCGACGGCCGCGTCGACCCGCTGACCTTCCGCACGAACTGCAGCGCCGCCTCGCGCACCTCGTCATCGGTCGTCGCGGGCTCGAAGTTGTGGAGCACCCTGATGTTTCGGCACATGCTCCGACGGTAACCCCGTTCTTCGTGAGCGCGATAGGCACGAGAACACCGCGTCCCACACTCAAAGGACGAGTCCGGAGCAGCCCACGGCACAAACTCGTGAGACCTGTCGGGCTCGTTGATGTGCCGCTTTCAGCGAAGCGGCACCTTCGGAAGCCCCTCCGTGGCAGCCAGCCACTCGCGCTCGCGCTCGGCAGCGCGCACACCCATCGCCACCAGTGCGATCACAGCATGGGCTCCACCCACCATCACCAGCACTACTCCCACCAAGGGCGCTGGACCTCCGGAGTCAGGAACCAGTGGGTCCGGGAGATCGGCGCCTGGTTCGAGCTGCGCCACCTGCTCGCGATATTGCGCCAAGGCCTCCTCGTGTCTCGCTTCAGCGTCCTTCCCGTTCCCGATGAGGACCATTCCCACCACAGCGAGGAACACTCCCAGGGCAAGGCGAGTACGTACCGACATCGGCGGACGGGGCTTCTTGGAACGTCGAGATGAGGCTGCCACGTGGGCACGCTACGCGTCAGAACTCTCCGAGTCTTCGCTTTTGTGGACCTTGGCCGGTTTAGGCGCCCGCAAGTTCTCAGCGGGCTTCCGCATTACTCGTTGAGGTTAGGAGCGATTCAGAAGTATGTCGCCCCATTCGCGGCGGAAAGACGCGCCGGTATAACCGCCCGGATCGCGGCATGTGAGTGCGTTGCCTTAGGTTTCGGAGGAGTCGGGGACGCGACGTCCCGTTGGGTACTCGACCCAGTCCCCTTGCCCGACCTCTGGGCAAGCCTGCTCGGCGGCCTTCCTCGTTGCCGATGCGTCGGCTGGCAGGGGACGGCCCTGCAGCGCTGCGTCCACGTCTACCTCGCGAACAAGTCGACCATCCGCGAAGAGGACGTCGTAGGTGAAGAACCGTCGCCTTCTGGGAATCACGGAGGACCTGGTCACGGCGTTCGCACGGACCGCGAAAGGTAGCTCTTCGCCGACTGTCATGCGGAGACGCTATCGCGCTCCCGTCGGCCGGATGTGTGCCTTTGGCACCGCGCCGACAGGCGGCGAAAAGACGCGAGTCCCGCTGGTTAGTAGTTGTCGTGGCCGTTGCGAAGTCGAGTGGGCCCGATTGCGGCTCGAAGTACGCCGTCGCAGTGACGGAGGTTCCGACCGACCATCTCTGACGGACTCGTCTACAAGACGCATCGGCCTATTGGCGTCACCCTCGTGGGCGTCTGTCCGCCTTATTCGACCAGTCGAAAGTGTGAACCTGGTCCCAACGCTCTGCGTCACCGTGCTTCTCGACCCGCCTGTTTCCAGAAGGTGCCAGGATCTCGATCAGGATGGCTTCGAGACCTTTCGCTGCGCCGGCGATTGTCAGGTCATAGTGGTCCCAGTCATCATCCACTTCGGTGAATCCGGGGGGATCGACGTGCTCGCCGGGACCATCGAAACTGAACCAAGAGAAGGCGTCCCAGTTCCCGGAGTGTCGACTCGTCGGCTTCGCGTGATCGGACAAACGCCCACTCATCCGACCGTATTCGATAGTGAGGCCGACGTAGTAGATCTCGGGTCCCCGGTGGAGGACGTAAATGCCACGAGCCGCCGAGAAGTCGACGACCTCGCCGTACCGTTCGCCAAGTAGCTGCCGCCTGGCGACGCGGTTCCACTCATACACGTCCCTATCCCAATGCGTTCCGTATGCGCCGATCAACATGCAAGTCCTCCTGGGGTCGTACTGCGAATAGAGCCACTGATTGAAGAGTTGCCGCTCTCCACACACGCACGACGGACAACCGTCAGCCGTCTCGTCGTAGTCAGAACGCCGGTTTGTGACTAGAAAGCCACCCGTCGCGGTGAGCGGGACGACGGTCACGGCGGGCCGAACTTGCCCTCCATCCACGCGATCACGTCAAACACGCGCAAAGCCGACACGGCTTCGTCCAGACCGGCATCCCGACGTAATCGGAGAAGTCTCTCCTGAAGAGCCGGTTCGGAGGTGAGTTGTAGCCGCAGGGGCTCCCAGAGCCGCTGTGAGCCCAACACGTTCGCAACGACAGAGTCGTAGATTGGCCTGAGGCGCGGTCTCTTCCGTGCGAGAAGTTTGCTAGCTGTCGTTGGACCGACTCCGGGCAGTTCGATGAGTTCCTGCCAAAGCGTCCAGCCGGCCCAATCGTCTCGCCATTCTTCGTGCTCCTCGGCGAGGTCGCGGTCTGGGCCGAGTTCTGTCAGAAGCGAGCTGAACACTTCGGCGCGAGTGTCAAGGAGCTTGATGGCGGCTGGAGCGGTCACGTTCACAGACAGAAACGTGACCGCGACCAGGTCGTCGGCAGTGAAGCGGTTGGTGTTGGCCCACCTGGTGCCAGTGCTGTCCCAAGCGTCGAAACGTGCTCCGGTGAACGAACCGAGATTCCTAGAGGTGCCGTAGTAGCGCGTGAGAGCCGCGATAGCTCCGTCATCATCGGGGACTTGGAGAGCCTGAGGTAGTCGCACGACTGCGACGATCGCACGCTAAGTCTGCAGTTGGGGCGAACTTCCTGAATTCCCCAGGCTCGCCTTCGATCGTCGCGCGCTTCGCGGCGGAAAGACGCGATCCCACCGGCAAGATTCCCACGTTTGCCGCCGGATCGGCGAGAATCGAACGATGACTGAAATTGTCGTCGAGGATCTGCGGTCGCTTTTGGTCACACCCATGGCAAATGGTGAGGACCTCTCGAGCGCTACTGGATTTGTAGTTTGGTTCGAGGGGACGACCTATCTCGTGACGAATTGGCATGTCCTGGCCGGTCGGCATAGTGGGACGGGAGCGCCACTCCATTCGAGCGGGGCGACGCCTGATGCCCTCCGTATCCAACATGTGCTTCGCACGCCGCTCGCCACGAGGACTGAAGTTGTCGAGCCCTGCCGCGATGAAGATGGCGTCGCGATCTGGCTTGAACACCCAACTCTTGGACGCCAGGTTGACGTCGCCGGATTGCCGCTTACAACGACTGACCGGATGTTGCTAGACGGGTACTCACTGGAGGTCGAGGACTCGCCCGTACATGTTGTCCCAGGCGAGCGCCTGAACGTGATCGGGTTCCCTTTCGGAATTAGTTCAGCGCAGGGATTGCCGGTGTGGACGACAGCCTTTGCAGCGACCTACCCCGATCTGCCTTTCCAAGAATCGCCCTGCTTCCTCATCGATGCGCGCACGAGGGAGGGACAGAGTGGTTCACCTGTGATCTTTCATTCGTCCTCAGGTATCTATCCGGCGGGTCGGGGTCAGAACGTACTCACAGCTTCAGGTCCGACTGTGACTCGATTCATGGGTGTCTACTCCGGACGCGTGAACCCTGACAGTGACCTCGGACGAGTGTGGACGCCGGAGGCGATCAAGGACGTGCTCGCTGGCGCGAAGACCTCGTCAGCGCTTTGAAGGAAAGCGGTGCTGTGGCCTGCGACTGCGCACACATGCGAACCTGCGCGGATCGCAGCGGAGTAACGCACCTATCCTCGCCGCGTCCGGTCCGTGAGTGGCCGAATGGCCGCTTCGCCATGGACGGAGGCGGTGGCTTCGTCCGTAAGGCGACCTTCCCGCGCCGCGACTAGGACCACGGTCCGGAGCCGCCGAATGTAGTACTCGGCGTCTTCGGAAAACATCCAAAGGGCAAGGTCGACGCTTGCTTGCGATCGGCTAGTGCTTCGTTTCCATCGATCCAGGTCGCCGTGCAGATACGAGCCGTAGATCAGGTCTTCGAGGACCTCGGTCAAAGTCCGTCGCGCGTCGGCGCCCTCATCGATCTGCACTTTGGTCCCAGTAGCTCTGAAGTTCTCGGACCACCGCTCAAGGAGAACGGCATCCGCCGGGTCCCTCAGGCAGTTGCGAAGTGCGGCCAGAACCTTATCGGCGCGGACGTGATCCTGTTGTCCGAGGACGAACTTCCGGAGCGCCATCGCTCTGACGATGCGGTGCCATCGCTCGGTGTCGTCCAAGTAGTTCTCGGGCGTCAGCTCGAAGGATGTGACCGAGACTGGGAACGCTGCACCCAAGCGGTCGTACTCCCCGACGAGCTGACAGAACAAGCCAAGGAGCTCTGGATCTGACGGCGCGCGCCGACGGGCACTCACGGCGTTTCGATCAGCCACAGTCGTATCACCTTGCTTCCTCAGTGAGCATGGTCAGCTTCCCACCGTCGAAGCCTGACATCTCCGCCGGCACATCGGGATCAATTCGGCGTGCGCCGGTAGGCGGTGGAGTGACGCAGCCCCCGCCGGGGTATCGCGTTCGATGGTGGCGGAGAGTTTCGGTCAGCGCGCTTGACCAGTTCATCTGGAATCGCGCCGACCGGACGGCCACACCGATAGCGTGTCGCGGATGGACCTCGTTGTGTTTTCGGTGGAGGGCTATCGCCGATTCGTTGAGAAGACGTCGATCAAACTCTACGGACGGATGATTGCTGTTGTCGGTCCGAATGAAGCGGGGAAGAGTTCGTTGCTGCGCGCCTTGGCGCACCTCAACCACTCCGAGCCGTTTGAGCGGAACGAGGCGCCTCGGCGACGTAATCGGCAGCCGCGCTTGTCCTGGCAACTTCAACTCAGCGCCGAGGACAAGGCCAGCTTCTCTAGCGTGCCAAACTCGCAACAGGTCGAGAAGGTGACGATTACCAAATCCGCCGACGGATCGAAGGAGTGGACGTTCCATCCGACCACACCTTGGCGGGACCGAGCGCCGCGTGAAGCGCCCGCGCTCGGCCTCTTGACCATGCGCGCCTCGCCTCACTTCTCTCAAGATGCGGAGGCGCTTGGATACCCTGCCGACCTCCCAGAGATGGTTGCTGAGGCACTAAACGAGGACGCCGACACGCTTGCTACCGAAGGAATGGGACAACTCCGTGACCTGGCGGCGATGCTAAGCGCGGTTCCCGACGTTGAGCGAGGCGGGGACGACCTCGACCCCGAGGGCGAACCAATCGATGAACTCGTCACGTACTTGAGTGGCGCGGCTTCGCTTCTGAGCACTCTTGAGAGTCTCATCGAGCTCGAGTCTCGCCCAAGCCCCAGCGTGCTCGTTCGGGAAGCGCTGGAGCCGCGGATTCCGCGAATCCAGTTCTTTGATCAACAGGACCGAGATCTGAGGACGTTCTACGAGCTGGTTGACGACGCAGATAGCCCTCCGGCGGCGCTTCAACACCTGGCATCTCTCGCCGGCCTAGATCTGCGTAGGGTGCGAGACGACGCTCTAGCCGGTGAAATCGGGATTGCGGACGTGACGACAGCAGAGAGAAAGGCCAACGCGCGCCTCCTAGAAGTCTTCGACGAAAGTTGGAACCAGGAAGGCGTTGCGGTGCAGGTGGCCCTCCGGGGAACGGGCCTTCATATTCAAGCGACCACGCCGGGAGATGAGGGCGTTTCGAGTATCGAGGAGCGAAGCGAAGGCATGCGCTGGTTCGCCGCGCTTCTCGCGTATGCACACAATTGGGAGGGCAGACCGATCCTCCTCGCAGACGAGATCGAGACTCACCTGCATTACGACGCGCAGGCCGATCTCGTAAGCGTCTTGTCGGAGCAGGCGTTTACTTCGAAAGTGATATTCACAACGCATTCGTTCGGATGCCTGCCAAACGATCTCGGAAATGGTGTTCGCTCAGTTCAGCCCATTGATGCGTCGACGTCGATGCTTCGGAACGATTTCTGGAATGACGGGGCCGGGTTCACCCCGCTGTTGTCGGCGATGGGTGCCGCCGCTGTTTCATTCACACCCAGTCGGAAGGCCATTGTTGGTGAGGGGCCCGGAGAGGCGATCCTGCTCCCGACTTTGCTTAGACAAGTAACGAGTCACGACGAACTCTCCTTCCAGGTCGTTCCAGGGATCGCGATCGTGGCCGCCGCGGGCGTTGCAGATCTGGAGGCTCAAGCGGGGCGGCTTGCTTTCGTCGTAGACGGCGATCCAGGGGGCTTGGCGAATCGCCAAAAACTGCTCGAAGGTGGAATCCCAGAAGACCGGATCGTCGTGCTGGGCGACCCGTCTGACGGAATGGCGCTGGAACTGGAAGATCTCATCGATCCGGGGATATACGCACGGGCTGTAGATGATGAACTTCGATTCTGGAATGCACAGCTGCATGAGGCATTTACCGAGTCTGATCTCAGTTCGAACTTGGTGACAAAGTCGGTCGCGTCGTGGTGCGCCGCTCGCGGGTTGACACCTCCTGACAAAGCCGCCGTTGCTCAGCGAGTGGTCGACATTTCCCACGAACCGCAACCCTCGAGCGCGACGCCCTGGCGACGCGTCTATTCGGAGACCTACCGGGAGAGAATCGAATCACTTCTCGCATCATTTGAAGGACTCCTTGCAATTCCGGATGCGTTGCGGGCGGGGAGAAGGGCTGACGGTCCCGCCCGCTGACGATCAGGCTCCGGTCATCAAAGTCTCAACCCGAACAGCGAGACCAGGCATCCAGTCACCTTGAGCGCATGTTGGCTTGCCCCAGATCGATATGTCGGTCGAAGAGGTCCTCGCAGTCTTGGCGCACGACGCTCTCCGAGACCACTTGTCGCGCCTGTATCGGCACGCGTGGCGCTGACTCAGGCGCGACAATCTGGGCGGGATGACGTGCCGGTGGTCGCTCGGGCACATGCCGCTGAGCAGCACCTCTGCGATAGTGCCGATATGAGTTCGCCGCTGCGTCGCGCCGTCGGATCGTTGCAGCGCGCGTACCGGGGCAGCGGGGCGGATCGGCCGTTCGGGGATCCGCTTCCTGCGCACGGAGTCGCGATGGAGGGCTACTTCTGGCGGTTCACCGACCCGGCCTCCGGGCGCGTGGTGATCGCGCTCAACGGGGTGAATCGGGCGGCCGACGGGATGTGGTCGACCCTCGGGCTCGCGGCGCACCCGAACGGCTTCCTTCACACCACGACCCATCCCGAAGGCCACGCCGACGAACAAGCGCTGGGCGTGACCTCGGGCGATGCATTCCGCGGCACCGCCGACAGCCTCCACGTCGACCTCGCGCCGAACGCGCGGCTCGACGTCCGGGTCACGAACCCCGTGCCGTGGCCGCGGCGCAGCTTCGGCGGGTCGAGCATCTTCCAGTCCGTCCCCGGGCTCAACCAGTACTGGCACCCGTGGCTGCTCGGCGGGTCCGCGCACGGCACGGCCGTGGTCGGCGACGAGACCTGGGAGCTGGACGGCTGGTCGGTCTACGCCGAGAAGAACTGGGGCAAGGGCGGGTTCCCCGACTCGTGGTGGTGGGGCCAGGCGCAGGGCTTCGCCGACCCGTCGGTGTGCGTCGCGTTCGCCGGCGGCGAGGTCTCCGCGGGGCCGCTGCGCACCACCGTCACAGCCGCGGTCGTGCGGCTGCCCGACAGCTCGGTGATCCGCCTCGGCGACCCGGTCGTCTCGCCCGTGCGCGCGGAGGTCACCGACGAGCGCTGGTCACTCCACGGCCGCAGCGCCCGCTGGCGCGTCGACATCGAGGGATCGGGCAGCCTCGCCGGCGCCCACGTGCTGCCGGTGCCCCTCCCACTCGAGCGACGCAACGTGCCCGGCGCGATCGAGCACCTCGGCGCGCACATGAGGGTCACCGTGCGGCACCGCGGCAGCGTCATGTGGGAGGGCGAGTCGCACCTCGCCGCGCTCGAGCACGGGGGCATCGACCGAGCGCGAGCCGAAGTCACGCGGCGGGGTCACGGGCCGGACGCCGAGGACGCTCCCCCGACGACCCGCCCGCTCCCCTGACGACTCAGAGCGCGGTGACGACCTGCGCGTGCTCGAGGCGCGGCAGGCGGTCGAACCAGGCGTTCTCGCCGGGGTGGCCGATGTTCACGACGACCATCGACTTGTAGCCGGTGCCGGCCAGCAGGTCCTCGTCGATGCCGGCGGCGTCGAACCCGGTCATCGGGCCCGCGGCCAGGCCGGCGGCGCGCACGCCCATCACGAAGTAGCCCACCTGGATGGCGGCGTTGAAGCGAGCCGTCGCCTCACGGGCGTCCGCGTCCGGGAACCAGTCCTTGGCGCCCTCCGCGTGCGGGAAGACCGTGGGCAGGTGCTCGTTGAAGTTTGTGTCGGCGGCGAGCACGGCCACCAGCGGCGCGGAACCCGTCTTGTCGCGGTTGCCGTCCGACATGTGCTTCAGCAGGCGCGAGCGGGCCTCGTCGCTGCGGATCAGCACGACGCGCAGGGGCTGGCAGTTCATCGCGGTCGGCCCGAACTTCACGAGGTCCTGGATGGCCGCGACCTGCTCGTCCGTCACCGGTTCGTCGGTGAAGGAGTTGGCGGTGCGGGCCTCACGGAACAGCAGGTCCTGGGCTTCGGGGGACAGTCGCAGAGAATCGTTCACATTTCAACTAACGCGACACGCCGACCCGAGGATTCCACATCCGGGGCGTGTCCCGCCTCACGCTCCGCTGCGAGGATGGCCGCATGGACCCGAGCCCGCAGCTCTCGTCACGCCTCGCGGAGATCCTCGACGTCCTGCCGCTGCGGCCCGGACTGCGCGTTCTCGAGATCGGTGGCGCACCCGGCCCGCTCGCCCGGGCCATCGCCGCGCGCGTGGCGCCGACTGGCTTCGTCCTCGTGGTCGACCGCTCCGAACGCGGCACGGCGGCCACCGAGCGAGCCTGCGCCGCGGAGATCCGCACCGGACTCCTGGGCGTCAGGCGCTCGTCCGTGGAGTCGTTCGCCCTCGAGCCCGGCGAGCCGCCCTTCGACCTGGCGATCGCCAACCGCGTGGGCGCCTTCGACGGACGCCGGCCCGCCGCCGCGGAACTCGCCCTCGAGGCGATCACCGCGGCGACGGTGCCCGGCGCGCCGTTCTACGTCGACGGCCGGCTCTGGTCGTGAACCCGGGTCACTTCCCGGCTGCGGCCTTCTGACCCGTCGTCGCGATCGCGCGGAGCCGCTCGACCTCGGCCCGCGAGTGGAGGACGGCCTCGCTGTCGGCCCCCTTCGCCTCGGCGACATCGTGGGTGAGGTCGAGGATCGCCCGACGCAGGTGCTTGATCGCCTTGCGCCCGCGGTGGTTCGGCGCGGACTTCTTGAGCGCCTTGCGTGCCTTCTTGTCGACCACGGACTCCACCTCCGCCGCGGTGACTGTCCCGGCAGCCACCTCGGGCGCGAGGATGTCGCGGACGAAGTCGTGCTCGCGCGGAGCAGCCCGCCGGAACGCGATGCTCAGCACCGTGAAGCCCAGGATGATCGAGCCGAGCATGACCCCGAAGGTCGCGAAGCCGTTCCCGAAGCCGAGTCCACCGGCGTCGTCCCACGTGAAGTGCAGGAACATGCCGGCGAGGACGAACGCGATGCCGCGCCCGATCCTGCGCGGCTGGGCGGCCGTGCCGATGAGGTAGACGGCGCCGCAGCAGACCAGGGCGCTGAACAACGGGTGCGAGACGAAGCTGAACGCGATGCGGGTCAGCGCCATGTGCTCCGCGCTGCCGACCGGGTCGGTTCCGAACGCCGTGCTCGCGGACTGTGCGGCGTAGAGGAAGTCCTCGAAGGCCGCGAAGCCGAGGCCGATGAAGGCACCCAGGATCAGGCCGTCGTTCGCCGTCCGGACGAGCCGGGGCGCGAGGCCGAGCAGCAGGACGAAGCCGCACAGCTTGGCGGCCTCCTCCGTGAACGGAGCGATCGCACCGGCGGCCCAGTTGGCTGCCCAGTCCTGGCCGAAGAGCTTGGGGTAGATGCCGAGCAGTGCCGTGTTGACGGTCATCGCGAAGGCGAACGTCGCGGGGATCGCGCCCCACACCAGCCCGGCCACGATCAGGCCCAGCGGCTGGCGCTCCCACCGGTCGATGTGCCGGAACCACAGCCACCACGCGAGTCCGCAGAGCCCGCACAGCAACGCGGCGACCGCGAAGGCGCCGCCGTACAGCCCTGCCCCGGGACCGAAGAAGCTCCACGCCTGGAAGGCCCCCAGCGCGGTGAGTGCCACGTAGACCCAGAAGCACAGGTTCCGGGGCTGGAAGAAGACGAATCGCTCACCCCAGCCCGAGATCTCGAGGGCGTCGACCTGACGGCGTCGGGCCTCGTCCGCTCCTGCAGTGGGGTCCGTCGTCAGCGTTGCGTCGCTCATGCGGCGTCCCCGTCCTGGTTGTCCGCGTCATCGGAGCGGATGCTGGCGATCATGTCGTCGATCTCATCAGCCGCGACCCGCATCTGCGCCGGCGGTCCGTAGGCGGTGATCTTCAGGCCGGTGCCGTCGATGACGAACGCCGCGATGACGCCGTCGCCGAGCACGCTGTTGTAGGTCTGAATCACACCCACCTCGCCCGACTGAGTCGTCGTGCTGGCGGGGTCGCTCGCGACCTTGAACGTCGGGTCGGAGGTGCGGGTGGTGACCTTCTCCACCTGGGTGAGCAGCTCCTTCGCCGTGCCGTCGAACTTGTCGGGCACGATGTCGAAGGTCACGCCCTCGCCGGCAACGGTCGCCTCGCCGCTCGACACTGCGGAGCCGCCGTCGCCCACCCGGTAGCCGCTCTCGACGTTCCACCCGGTCGCCGGGGTGAGCGAGATGGTGTCCGTCAGTGCGAGCTCCTCGCCCGCCCCAACCGGGTCGTCCCACTCGATCGCGTCGTTGATCCGCGGGACCACGACGGTCGCCACGAGGAACACTGCGATGACGAACAGCGCGGGCGGGAAAGACCGCCGGTCGAGACCGAGAATGCGGTGCTCGACAGGCACGCGAGCCCGACGGGTGGGGGAAGTACTGGCCGGCATGGACGCTCCTCGATCCTGAGGTGCCCAGCGTCGGCACTGTGCACTCGAGCGATCACGCTACGGGTCGTCGGAACCCGCCGCCAACTGGACCTGCACGCGTGGTCGAGAGGTGCGTCACTCGCCCGGCTGCGTCTCCCCTGCCAGTCGCATGGCCTCGCGCGCGATCGGCGGCGGAGCGTGGAAGTCGAAGGCTCGGAACAGCACGGCGTGGGCGACGCCCAGCTGCCGTCCCTGCATCGCCGTGATGCCCGTGATCATGGGACGCGGCGGCGGGTGACCCTCGATGCCCGCAAGGTACTGGCCGTGCGCCTCGAGCGACGCGATCCCCTTCTCGAGCGGCTCGCCCGTGACGTCGACACCGTGGGTCGGCGCCGAGTCGCCCGAGACCAGCAGCCACCGCGGCGAGCACGGCTCGAGTCCTTCCGAGAGCAGCTCGGGAAACACCCACCGGTTGCCCGCGTCGCGCAGTGCGTCGAGGGCCGCCAGCCCGGCGACCCGGTGGTCGGCCTGGTTCAGTCCCGCGACGAACTCCACCTCCCACGAGCCCACGAGCACCGCGTCGGGCCGGAAGCGCCGGATCGCCATCGAGATGTCCCGGCGCATCGCCAGCGAGTACTCGAGGACCCCGTCGGGGTAGTCGAGGAACTGCACGTCCGAGACGCCCACGATCTCCGAGGCGGCGATCTGCTCGCGCTGCCGCAGCACGGCCGTCTCCCTGGGCGACAGCGCGTCCATGCCGGCCTCGCCGCGGGTCAGCAGCAGGTAGGCGACGTCGATGCCCTCGCTCGTCCACCGCGCGACCGCCGACGACGTGCCGTACTCGACGTCGTCGGGGTGCGCCACGACGCACAGGACGCGCTCGAAGGCGTCGGACGGGAGGGGTGGCAGCAGCTCATCCGCACTCATCTTCGGAGCGTACGCCCGGCCGGGGCCGATGCGACAGGCTCACGGACGGATGACGACCCGCCCCACTGCTTGCCCCGACATGAGGTGGTGCAGCGCCTCGGGCGCTTGGTCGAGCGGGAAGGTCCGGTCGACCACCACGCGCAACGCCCCGGTCTCCATGAGGTGCGTCAGTGTTCCCATCAGCTCGTGCTTGTCCGGCGACGCGAACGAGGGGCCGCGCAGCTGGGGGTTCACCGCGGAGCGCGCCATGAGCCCCAGCTGGAGCGGGATCCCGCCGAGCCAGTGGTGCCCGCCCGCGCCGAACGCGTCGTGCCCGATCAGCAGGTAGCGACCGCCCGGGGCGAGCACGCGCCTCACCTCGCGGAATGGATGGTTCCCCGGCACGTCGAAGACGACGTCCCAGGGCTCGCCCCTGCGCGTGAAGTCCTCGGCGGTGTAGTCGATCACGCGGTCGGCGCCGAGAGAGCGGACCAGGTCGAGCTTGCTCGGGTGCTCGACCCCCGTGACCTCGGCGCCGTAGGCCTTCGCGAGCTGCACCGCGATCGCGCCCACTCCCCCGCCCGCGCCGTTGACCAGCACCCGCGACCCCGCGGGCACCCACCGCTGCGGGAGGTTGTTGAGGGCGATGAGGCCGGCCGTCGGCACCGCCGATGCCTCCTCGAAGGTGACATTGGGAGGCTTGTGCGCGAGCCCAGCCTCCGGAGCGGTGGCGAACTCGGCGTAGGCGCCTCCGTTGCGCCACTGGACGCCGCGGATCGTCTCGCCGAACACCTCGTCGCCCGGCTTGAACCGCGTCACCGCGAGACCCACGGACTCGACGACGCCCGCGACGTCGGTGCCCGGCACCTGCTGGCGGGGACGCCTCGCCCCCGAGCCCATGAGCCGCAGCACGGCGGGCTGCCCCGCCACGACGTGCCACACGTCCGGGTGCACCGAGGCGGCCCGCACCCGGATCAGCACTTCGTCGTCGGCAGGCTCCGGGCGATCGATCTCCCCCACGCTCAGATCGTCGACCGACCCGTAGTGGCTCTGGAGGACGGCTCTCATGCTCGGCACCGTAGTGGACGGTGGGTCCGTAGTCTGGCGCCATGACCGACGTCTGGCCGATCGTCCACGCCGAGCGCGACGCTCTCCTTGCCGACCTCGAGCAGCTGCCCGCCGCCGAGTGGGACATCCCGTCGCTGTGCGAGGGGTGGACGGTGCACGACGTCGTCGCGCACCTCGTGGACACGGCGCTCACCACCCGCGTCGGGTTCGTGCTGGGCCTGGCGCGCGCACGGTTCGACTTCGACCGCCAGAACGACCGGGGCGTCCGGCGCCATCGCGGCGCGACTCCCGGTGAGACCCTCGCCCGTTTCCGTGCCGTCGCGCAGCGGACGACCACACCACCCGCGCCGCTCGACAGCCGGCTCGTGGAGGCGATCGTCCATGGCGAGGACATCCGACGGCCGCTGGGCATCGCCCGTTCCTACCCGCTCGAGGCCGTCGAGCGAGCGATCCACCTCCAGTCCCGCACACCACGGTCGTTCGGTGGCGGGAAGGAGCTCCTCGAGCACGCGCGCCTCACGGCGACGGACTCGGACGTCGCGATCGGCTCCGGCCTCGCGGTGAGCGGTCCGGCGCTGTCACTGCTGCTCGTGCTGACCGGACGGACGATCGCGCTCGACGACCTCGAGGGACCGGGGCTGGAGCCCCTCTCCGCCGAGCTTCGCTGAGGAGCTGTCACCCGACGTCGTTGGCCAGGCGCAGGACGGCGTCGGCGACCGGTGCCCCGAACATCACGGAGTCGTTGTGGTCGGCCGTCAGCACGACGCGCTCGAACAGCGACGGGGCCTCGTCCGCGACCTGCTCGCTGAGTGCCGTGGGGACGATCGAGTCGCGGTTCCCGTAGATCACCGTGACGGGCACGTCACTTTCCGCCAGGTGCTCGCTCACCGGGAACCGGTCGCGCAACAGGAGACGCACCGGCAGCCACGGGTAGTGGTGTGCCCCGACGTCCGCGAGCTCGGTGAACGGCGACCGCAGCACCACGCCCGCCGGAGGCGTCCTGGCTTGGAGCGCCGCCACGACGCCGGTGCCGAGGGACTCGCCGAAGTGGATCGTCCGCGAGGGCGGGTAGCCGAGCTCCTCCAACGCGGCCGCGGCGGCGTCCGCGTCGGCGGTGAGCCCGGACTCACTGGGCCGCCCGGGGTTGCCGCCGTAGCCGCGGTAGTCCATCAGCAGGACCGCCATGCCCCGCCGGCTCAGCGCCTTCGCGAAATCCGCCCGGCTCAGCCGGTTTCCGCCGTTGCCCGGAGCGACCAGGACCGCCAGTCCCGTGTCCGTCGCCTCCGCCGCCGGGACGAACCAGGCGTCGAGGTCGAGTCCGTCCTCGGTGTGCAGCGTGACGTCCCGAGCGCCATCGACGACCTCAACGGCCGAGGGCACCGGCTCGGAGTCGGGGAAGTAGATCAGCTGGCGCTGCAGGAACCACACGGCGAGCACACCCGTCCCGACGATCAGCAGCGTCACGAGAAGGACCACCATCAGCCTCCTGCTCAGCGGCGTGGTCATCCCTCATGCTCGCGGCGGGACCCGGTCGGGGCAACCGCGCGGAAGCGAACTCGGGTCAGGAAGCAGACCGCGAGGCCAAGGTGGCCGCGTCGGTGTTGGCTCCGCAGACGACGACCGCGACGCGCTCACCGGACTGCGGCACGTACCGTCCGGAGTGCAGCGCCGCGTAGGCAGCCGCGGCCCCGTGCTCGGACGGCACACGGAACTCGTCCCACAGCGCCGTCCGGGCCGCGACGATCTCGTCGTCGGTCACCAGGACCGGCACGGGCGCCTCGGCCTCGACCGCTGCGAAGGCGAGATCGCCCAGCCGGCGCGCACCCAGCGAGTCGGCCGCCACTCCCGACACGGACACGTCGATCGGCCCGCCGGCCTCCATCGCGCGGTGCAGGGTGGGGCACCGCTCCGGCTCGACCGCAACGACCCGGGCCCGACCGAGCGCCGAGGCCGCGACGCCGGCGAACAGCCCGCCACCCCCGACCGCGACGATGATCGTGTCGATCGACGGCTCGTCCTCGAGAATCTCCTCGGCCAGCGTCCCGGCGCCCGCGGCGACCTCGACCTGGTCGTACGCGTGCGCGAGCACCGCGCCAGACTGCTCCGCGAAGTCGACGGACGCCCGGTACGACTCGGCGAACTCGCTGCCGACCCGCCGCACCTCGGCCCCGTAGGCGGCGATGCGATCCACCTTCACCTGGGGCGCCGACTCGGGCACGAAGACGGTGGCCCTCAGGCCCAGCTCCCGGGCCGCGAAGGCCTGGGCCAGTCCGGCGTTGCCACCCGACGCCACGGCGATGCCGGCCTCGGTGATCTCCCCGGCCTCGACCCCGGCGAGCTGGCGGTTGAACGCGCCGCGCGTCTTGAACACGCCGCAGTGCTGGAGGTGCTCGAGCTTCAGCCGCAGCGAGTCGTCGGCGGACGCCCGCCACAGCGGCGTGCGCCGCACGCGGCCCTCGATGCGCTGCGCTGCTGCCTGCACGTCCTGCCTCGTCACCGTCACGCTCCCAGTATCGCGACCGGCCACGACGCGCTCAGAGGGAGTCGAGGACGACCGGGTCCTCGCACGCGCGCGCCCACGCCGCGATCCGCTCGCGGATCTCGCGACCGAGCAGCCACTGACCGATCGGCTCGGCGACGGAGCGCAGCCACGACGGGCGCACGGAGTAGGTGTACTTCCAGACGGCGCGCGTGCCGTCGCGCCCGTCCCGGACGTCGGGCACGAACCGCCAGCCGCCGCCGAACGACGCGAAGAACCACGGGCCGGTCACCATCGTCATGCCCACCGAGGTCGGCGGGCGGTACGAGACGTACTCCGAGACCATCTGCGGCCCGACTCGGGCGCGTGTGTGCGTGCGCACGCCCTTGGCCGGGCGGTCGGCGTCGATCAGGTGCTGCTCACGGATGAACGGGTCCCAGAGCATCCGGATGACGCCCGTGGTCTGCGAGACCGCGAACGCCGTGTCGGGCGGGACCGGGACCCACGCCTCCGCCGTGACCTGGGGCATCGAGCCTCAGTGACCCCCACCGATGGCGGCCGGGCCGGCCTCGCGACGGATGTCGATGACATGGCCGGTCATGGAGGCGACCAGCACGTCGAGCGAGCGGCGGGCGACCTCCTCCGAGGACAGCAGCGTGCCCTCGGGCTCCTCGCCGAACGCCTTGGTGCGCATCGGGGTGCCGGTGCGCTCGGGATTCACGCAGTTCACGCGCACCTCGCCGGCCCACTCGTCGGCCAGCGCCTGGGTCAGGTTGACCGTGGCGGCCTTCGCCGACGAGTACAGCGAGTAGCCCTTGCGGCCCCGCGTGTAGGACGACGACGTGAACAGCAGCAGCGAGCCGTTCGAGTCGGCCAGCAGCGGCCGGAACTCCTGCGCAATGAAGATCGGCGCGAGGTAGTTGATCTCGGTGGCCGCCCAGATCGTCTCCTCCGACGTGTCCGCGAGGTCGCCGATCGGCAGGACGCCCGCGGTGTTCACGACGTAGTCGACACGGCCGGCCTTCTCGATCACCTCACGGGCCGCCTCGGCGACGTCCTCGCGGCGGTCGACGTGGGTGCCCGTGGACGAGCGCGAGAACGCGAACACCTGGGCGCCGTAGGACTCGGCCAGCTTCGCGATGTCGCCGCCGATGCCGTAGGAGCCGCCGAACACCACCATCGTCTTGCCCTCGAGCGCGGCGCGGTAGCCCTCGTCGTCGAGCTCCTCCGGCGTCTCGGCCGAGGCCAGCTGGAAGAGCTTGTCGGCGATGTAGACGTCGATCGGCTCGGTGACCTTCATGTTCCGCTCGTGCCCCTGGACGACCGCGATCGGCACGTCGGGGCGGTAGCGCAGCACGACGGTGCAGTCGTCGGTGGCGGTGAAGTCAGGATCCTGCCAGGCCTTCTCGTAGGCGTCGCGGATGATCGACGCGCGGAACGCCTGCGGGGTCTGGCCGCGGCGCAGCAGGTCGCGGCGCAGCACGTCGGAGATCGTGTCGAGGTCGCCGGTGCGCTCGTCGTGCACCTGCACCACGGTGTCAGCCGACGGGATCGCGGTGTCGACGGCCTCGTACGTGCCGAGCGCCTCGACCACGTCGGTGATGATCTTCTGCGACACGAGCGGGCGGACGGCGTCGTGGAAGAGGACGTTGCACTCCTCCTCGCCGAGCGCCTTCAGCGCCAGGCTCGTGGTCTCGTTGCGGGTCGAGCCGCCCTCGAGGACCTGCGTGACCTTCGGGTAGGCGCCGTCGCGGACGATCGCGTGCACCGGATCGAGGTGACCCTGCGCCATCAGGATGATGATCTCGTCGATCGTGTCGGCGGCCTGGAACACGGAGATCGTGTGCTCGAGGATCGTCTTGCCGGCGATCTTGATCAGCTGCTTCGGGATCGCCAGGCCCACACGGGTCCCGGTGCCACCGGCGAGGATCACGGCCACGTTGCGCAATTCGGTCACCCGTCGAGGTTACCGGTGAGGCGTCACGTGATCTCGATACACCGTCTCGCTCCCCTCGCCGGCACTCGATCACCGGTGGTCGAGTAGCTCACGAGCGCAGCGAGGGGCGTATCGAGACCAGCGTCAGGCGCCGGGGCGGATGACCGCGTCCTGCTGCTGGCTCTTCCAGGCGCGGAAGCCCTCCTCGGTCTCGCCGCAGCGCCAGTAGGCCGAGACGGAGATGTCGGAGCGGGCCACGCGGCCGTCCATCAGGTAGGGGCGCACGGACTTCAGCAGCGCCGACTCGCCGTGCACGAACGCCTGCACGCGACCCTCGGGCCACGGCCAGGCGCGCACCGCCTGGTCGAGCAGCGTGGTGGAGCCGGGCGCGTCGCCGTCGCGGTACAGCCAGTTCACCTCGACGCTCGCCGGGCTGGGCAGGTCGATCTCGTGCCCGGGTCCGTCCACCTCGATGAAGGCCGTGGCCGCCGCATCCGGCTCGAGCGCCTCGATCGACGCGGCGATCGCCGGCAGCGCCGCCTCGTCGCCCACGAAGAGGTGGTGGTCGGCATCAGGGCTGGGTCGGTAGGCGCCACCGGGGCCGCGGAACCGCAGCGTGTCCCCCGGCTTCGCGCGCTGCGCCCACGGGCCGGCGAGGCCCTCGGTGCCGTGCGTGACGAAGTCGATCGCCAGCTCGCCGGCCTCGGCGTCGACCCATCGCACCGTGTAGGTCCGAAGCACCGTGTCGTCGCCGTCGGCGAAGACGAGCTTGACGTAGGTGTCGGTCGAGTCGAGGTGGTGCGCGAGGTACTCCTCGAACGCGGGACCGCCGAGCACCACGCGGCGCAGTCGCGGCGCCAGGTCCTCGGTGCGATTGACGATCAGTTCAACCTCGGTCTTCTGAGCCACGCTGTGTAGCCTAAACCGCGTGACCAACGGCCTCGATCCCTCGACCTTCGACTCCCAGATCCGCCCCCAGGACGACTTGTTCCGACACGTGAACGGGCCGTGGCTGCGCGAGACGCCGATCAAGCCCGACCGGGCCACCGCGGGAGGGTTCGTCGACCTGGTCGACGAGGCCGAGATCCTCGTCCGGTCGATCGTCGAGAAGTGCGCCGCCGAGCCCCAGGACGACGAGCAGCGCAAGATCGGCGACCTCTTCGCCAGCTTCATGGACACCGAGCGCATCGAGGAGCTCGGCGTCGCCCCGCTGGCCGACGACCTCGCCCGCATCGACGCGATCGACTCGGTGCCCTCGCTGGTCCGAACCGTCGGCGTCCTGGAGCGCGAGGGCCTCAACAGCGTCATCGGCCTCTACATCGCCCCCGACCGCGGCAACCCCGACCGCTACGTCACCCACGTCGTGCAGGCCGGCATCGGACTGCCCGACGAGTCGTACTACCGCGACGAGCAGTTCGCCGATGTCCGCGACGCCTACCGGGCCCACATCGCCACGATGCTCGAGCTCGCCGGGTTCTCCGACGCCAGCGAGCGCGCCGGTCGCGTGCTCGACCTCGAGACCCGGATCGCCTCGCACCACTGGGACCGGGTCGCGGTGCGCGACGCCCAGAAGACCTACAACCTCAAGACGCTCGACGAGCTCGGCGCGCTGACGCCCGCGTTCGACTGGCGCTCCTGGGCCGAGGCGGCCGGCATCGAGCAGGCCGTGCTCGCCGAGGCGGTCGTCTCGCAGCCGTCCTACCTCGAGGGCCTCCAGACGCTCCTCGCCGACGACGTCCTGCCCGCGTGGCAGGACTGGCTGCGCTGGCAGCTGGTTCACGGCGCGGCGCCGTTCCTGTCCGACGACTTCGTCGAGGAGAACTTCGCGTTCTACGGCAAGACCCTGCAGGGCACCGACGAGCTTCGCCCGCGCTGGAAGCGCGCGATCGGCTTCGTCGAGGGCTCGATGGGCGAGGCCGTCGGCAAGATCTACGTGCGCACCGAGTACCCGGCCGAGGCCAAGGCCCGCATGGAGGAGCTCATCGCGAACCTGCTCGAGGCCTACCGGATCAGCATCCGCGAGCTGCCCTGGATGAGCGACGAGACCAAGCAGCGCGCCCTGGCCAAGCTCGACGCGTTCACCCCGAAGATCGGGCACCCCGAGAGCTTCAAGGACTACGACGCCCTCGAGACCGACCCGACCGATCTGGTGGGCAACGCCCGCCGTGCCCAGTCGGTGGCGATGGACCGCGAGCTGGCCAAGATCGGCCAGCCGATCGACCGCGACGAGTGGTACATGACGCCGCAGACGGTCAACGCCTACTACAACCCGACGATGAACGAGATCGTCTTCCCCGCCGCCATCCTGCAGCCGCCGTTCTTCGACGCGCGGGCGGACGACGCCGTGAACTACGGCGCGATCGGCTCGGTCATCGGCCACGAGATCGGCCACGGCTTCGACGACCAGGGCTCGCAGTACGACGGCACCGGTGCCCTGAGCAACTGGTGGACCGACGAGGACCGCGCGGCCTTCGACGCCCTCGCGGCGCGGATCATCGCGCAGTACGACGACCTCAGCCCCGAGAACGCCGACGGCCAGAAGGTCAACGGCGCCCTCACGATCGGCGAGAACATCGGCGACCTCGGCGGCCTGGGCATCGCCCACCTCGCGTTCAGGCTGGCGCAGCAGGACAAGCCCGCGGAGCCCATCGAAGGGCTCACCCCCGACCAGCGCTTCTTCCTCGCGTGGGCGCGCGCGTGGCAGGGCAAGGTGCGCCCGGCCGAGACGATCCGTCGCCTCACGGTCGACCCGCACTCGCCGCCGGAGTTCCGCTGCAACCAGGTCGTCAGCAACATCGACGCCTTCTACGAGGCCTTCGACGTGAAGCCGGACGACGCCCTGTGGCTCAACCCGGCCGAGCGCGTCACGATCTGGGCCTGAGGTGACCTGGCCCGCGCAGCGCCGCACGGTCGGCACGCTGGCCCTCGCCCAGGTGGTCGGCGGCATCGGCAACGGTGCCGGGCTCGCGGTCGGCGCTCTGCTGATCGAGGACGTCACGGGCTCGGCGGGCTGGGCCGGTCTCTCCGTCGTCGCGATGACTCTCGGCGCCGCCGGCTTCACCATCCCGCTGTCGAACTTCGCGGTGCATCGCGGGCGCCGGCCCGCGCTGACGGCCGGCTGGCTGGGCGGCGCCCTGGGCGCCGTCACCGTCGTCATCGGTGCGGAGCTGGCGTCCCTGCCCCTGTTGCTGCTCGGCTTCCTGCTGTTCGGCTCCAGCACGGCGGCCAACCTCCAGTCGAGGTTCGCCGCCGCCGACCGTGCCGAGCCCGAGGCCGTGGGCCGCTCGATCTCGCTCGTCGTGTGGGCCACGACCATCGGCTCGGTGGCCGGCCCGAACCTCACCGGCCCGGGCGCCTCGGTGGCCCGGGCGCTCGGCATCCCCGAGCTCGCCGGTCCGCAGGTCTTCTCCGCCATCGCGTTCACCGGCGCCGGGCTGCTGACGTGGGTGCTGCTGCGACCCGATCCGATCGACCGTCGCGACGCCGCCGCCCCGCCCCCGCCGCGGATCGCCGCCGCGCTTCCTCACGTCCGCGGCACCACGGCCGTCGCGATCGCCTCGGTCGCCCTGTCGCACGCCGTCATGGTGGCCGTCATGGCGCTCACCCCGGTGCACATGTCGGGCCACGGGGCGTCGCTGTCGATCATCGGGTTCACCATCAGCCTGCACATCGCGGGCATGTTCGCCCTCTCCCCCGTCTTCGGCTGGATGACCGACCGCTGGGGCGCCGAGCCCACGATCCTGCTGGGCCAGGCCGTGCTGATCCTCGCGTGCGGCATCGCCGGCACGGCCGGGGACTCCAACGTGCAGATCACGGTCGGCCTGGTGCTGCTGGGCGTCGGCTGGTCGATGTCGGTCATCGCGGGCGCCGCCCTGCTCACCCGCAGCGTCGCCGCCGAGGTCAGGCCCCTCGTCCAGGGCTTCAGCGACCTGACGATGAACCTCGCCGGCGCGGCCGGCGGACTCGTGGCCGGGGTCGTGGTGGCGCTGTGGAGCTTCGGGGCGCTCACCGGTGTGGCGGCGCTCCTGACGATGCCGGTGGTCGCGGCGATCCTGGTGGCATCGCGCCCACCGGCGCGCAGTCTCACCTGACGAGAAAGCCCAACGAATTCTGCCCAACATCGAACATCTGTTCTAGAATGGCTGACATGACTTCGCCCGCTGCCGATGCCTTCGCGCAGGTGCGGCGTGAGCGAGCGCGGGCCGAGTTCGCCGAGTGGAACCTCGTGCTGACGCACCGCGCGCAGGAGATCCGCAGGATCGACTCCGGCGACGAGGTGTCGATCAGCAAGGAGCTCGCGCGGCGCGGGATCGCGCTCGAGATCGCGCAGCTGCTCGGCATCACCGAGAACTCGGTCTGGCGCATCGTCGTGCAGGGCGAGGAGGTCCGCGATCGCACTCCCGCCGTCTGGGAGGCGTTCCGCGACGGCGTCCTCGACGCACGCCGGGTGGGCCTCATCGCCGACACCGGGGCGAAGCTCCGCTCCCCCGAGGCGATCGAGGCCCTCGACCAGACGGCTGTCGGCTACGCGGCCGAGCACACGCCGGGCGAGCTGCGCAGCTGGCTGAAGCGACTGCGGGCCCGGCTCGAGCCCGAGCAGTTCCAGGACGAGGCGGCCCGCGCCACCGAGCAGCGCCAGGTCGAGATCTCCCACAACGACGACGGCACGTCCTGGCTCAGCGCGCTGTTGCCCACCGGCGTCGCCGTCGCCGTGGGAAACCGCCTGCGTGCCGCGGCCAAGGCCCTGCCCAAGATCGACCCCGAGACCGGCGAGCCCGACCGTCGCACCCGCGACCAGAAGCAGGCCGACCTGGTCGCCCACTGGCTCACGTGCAGCGAGGGCACCTCCACCGACATCCGGGCCGAGGTCGCCATCACGATCGACACCACCGACCTGATCGGCCTCACCACCGGCGCCGGATTCACCCGCGGCGACCGCGAGCCGGTCCCCGCGCAGTGGGCGCGCGAGCTGGTCACCAGCGAGCACACCCTCCTGCGCCGGCTGGTGCTCGACCCGCTCGGGAACGTCATGGACACCACGAAGCTCGGCTACCAGCCCAGCGACTCACTCCGCGAGGCACTGCGCTGGCGCGACGGGACGTGTCGGGTCGCCGGTTGCCAGGCCGACATCAGCGACACCGACCTCGACCACGAGCTGGCCTACGACCGCGGCGGCACCACCTCGGCCGAGAACCTGAGATCCCTGTGCCGTCGGCACCACAACATGAAGTCGCACGGCCACCTCCATCGGCGCCACCTCCGGCCCCCGGTGCAGTTCGCCGAGCCCTACCTGCGGGGTGCGCCCGTGATCTATCGCGCCGTTCCCGCGTGACGGGCGTCATGCCCACTAGGCTCGCCGCGTGACCGATCAGATCAGGTTCGTGCTCTCCGAGTCCGACATGCCCACGCACTGGTACAACATCGTCCCGGACTTCCCGACGCCGCCGCCTCCGCCGCTGCACCCCGGAACGCACCAGCCGGTCGGTCCCGACGACCTCGCCGCACTGTTCCCGCCTGAGCTGATCGCCCAGGAGGTCACCACCGAGCGCTTCGTCGAGATCCCGGAGCCGGTCCGCGACGTGTACCGCCAGTACCGGCCATCGCCTCTCGTGCGTGCGCGCCGATGGGAGAAGGCCCTCGGCACGTCCGCCCGGATCTACTACAAGTACGAGGGCGTCTCGCCCGCCGGCTCGCACAAGACCAACACGTCCGTGCCGCAGGTCTACTACAACGCGCTCAACGGCATCACCCGGTTGACCACCGAGACCGGAGCCGGACAGTGGGGCACCGCGCTGGCGTACGCCTGCTCGCTGTTCGGGCTCGAGTGCGAGGTCTGGCAGGTCGGCGCCTCGTTCGACACGAAGCCGCAGCGCCGCACCCTCATCGAGGTCTTCGGCGGCAAGGTCCACCGCTCCCCCAGCCGCCTGACGGAGTTCGGTCGCTCGCTGCCCGAGGACCACACCGGCTCCCTCGGCATCGCGATCAGCGAGGCCGTCGAGGTCGCGGCCCAGGACGAGACGATCAAGTACGCGCTGGGCTCGGTGCTGAACCACGTGCTGCTGCACCAGACGATCATCGGCGAGGAGGCGCTCAAGCAGCTCGCGATGGCTGGCGAGTCCGGCGCCGACCTGGTCATCGGCTGCGCCGGCGGCGGCTCGAACTTCGCCGGCCTCACGTTCCCGTTCCTGCGCGAGAAGCTGGCCGGGAACCAGTCCCCGCGGATCCTGGCCGTCGAGCCGTCGTCGTGCCCCACCCTGACCCGTGGCGAGTACCGGTACGACTTCGGCGACACGGGCGGCATGACCCCGTTGATGAAGATGTACACGCTCGGCCACGACTTCGTTCCCTCGCCGATCCACGCCGGCGGCCTGCGCTATCACGCGATGGCACCGCTGGTGTCCCACGCGGTGCACGAGGGCCTGGTCGAGGCGGTGGCGCTGCACCAGAGCGAGTGCTTCGACAGCGCGGTCGAGTTCGCGCGGACCGAGGGCATCGTGCCCGCGCCCGAGTCGTCCCACGCGCTGGCCCAGGCGCGCCGTGCCGCACTCGAGGCCACCGAGAACGGCACCGAGCCCGTCATCGTCGTGGGCCTGTCCGGCCACGGCCTGCTCGAGCTCGGCGCCTACGACTCGTACCTCAACGGTCGCCTCGAGGACGATCCGCTGTCCGACGAGGACCTGCAGGCGGCCCTGGCGAACGTGCCCGTCATCTGATTGATTCAGGGCATGACGATCGAGGTTCGTCCTGCCCAGGTGTTCGACGACGTCCGCACGATGGTCGGGCCCAAGCGGCCTGACGCCGACGTGTGCTGGTGCATCAGCTATCGCGTGCCGAACAAGATCGCCAAGGACCTCCACCGCGAGGCCCGCGGCGAGTACGTCCGCGAGCTGATGAAGCAGGGCCCGCCCGGCGTCCTGGCCTACGAGGGCGACGAGGTGGTCGGGTGGGCGGCCATCCATCCGCGCGCCGACACGAACTTCGCCCGCAACCGCAAGATCCCGCACGTGGACGACCTCGACGTCTGGAGCC
Source organism: Aeromicrobium choanae (assembly GCF_900167475.1). Taxonomy (NCBI): domain Bacteria; kingdom Bacillati; phylum Actinomycetota; class Actinomycetes; order Propionibacteriales; family Nocardioidaceae; genus Aeromicrobium; species Aeromicrobium choanae. The sequence continues at coordinate 532,755 of NZ_LT796768.1, forward strand.
TGTGGTGCGTACGCGTGCGTCCCGGCTTCCGCAAGCGTGGGATCGCCCATCACCTCGTCGCGGGCGCGGTCGAGTTCGCTCGCTCCGAGGGCGCACCGGCCGTCGAGGGCTACCCGGTGGACAACCAGGGCGCCAAGATCGACCTCACGATGGCGTACGTCGGCACGCGGGCCATGTTCGAGCGCGCCGGCTTCGAGAAAGCCGCCGACACCGACTCGGTGTTCAGCGGGTTCCCGCGTGTGCTGATGCGGCTCAACCTGTCCTGACCGGCCACGGCGTCAGCGAGCCCGCAGCAGGTCTTCCGGCACCGGGAACGGCAGGACGTGCGTCGCGGGATCGGCACCGATCACCGAGGCGCCACCGAACTCGTCCTCCACGACCGTGACCTGTTCGGTGGTGGCCTCGCCGATGCGCACCGGCAGATGCTCGCCCTCGGGTGTCGTCAGCGTGTACTGGTCGGCCAGGTAGCCGATCCCCCGCTCGTCGAGCGCCTGCTCGGCCTCGTGCCAGTCGGCGCCCGGGGGCGTGACGCGACGGCCGAGCAGATCGAACGCGGCGATGTCGTCGCCGTCGAGCTCGATCCACCCGACCACCTCGCCGTCAGCGCGGCGGTGCGGAATCCATCCCTCGGGCAGCATGCGCCAACCCTGTCAGAATTCCGGCCCTCGGTCAGCGCCTGACCGTGACCGCCTTCCGCGTCGAGCCCGAGCCCTTGGTCTGGGCCGACCCGAGGTACACCGCGCGGATCCACTGGCTGGAGCGGAGCTTCACCGTGGCGACGGCCTTGCCGTCCGTGAGCCGCACCGTCTTCAGGACCTTCGAGCCGGCCATGAAGCGGACCTTGCCGGTGGGCTGGTGGCCCGCCGCGCGCACCGTCGCGACGACCTTGACAGGCTTCGCGCGCTTCACCGTCGCCTTCACCGCGAGCGAGGTGCGGCTCGAGGCCTTCACGACGGTGACGCTCACCGGCGTGCTGGTCGAGCCGGCCGCGAGCGCGGATCCGGTGAATCGTGCCGTCAGGCTGTGGCGTCCGACCGTGAGTCGCGGCAGTGCGACGGTGGCCTTTCCAGCAGTGACGCGAGCGCGGGCGACGACCTTCGCCCCCTCACGCAGCTCGACCGCACCCGAGGCGGCTCCCCCGACCGAGACCGTCGCGGTGATCCGCTGCGCGTACTCGGCCCGGGAGGCCGACAGCCGCAGTCCCGTCGTGGTCGCGAGCTCCTGACCGAAGGCGTCGGCCGCCTTGCCGAGCCGCAGGAACACCGTCTCGCCCGTGGCGTCCTTGAGCCCGTCGTTGTCGGTGATGCCGTAGAGCGAGCCGTCCGCCGCGATGGTGAAGCCCTCGAGCTTCTCCTGCGTCCAGCCCTGCGTCTCCCGCAGGTGCGGGAGGACGTCGATCGCGAGACGCTTCTGCAGGACCGGCAGCTCCTCGGCGGAGTCCTTCGGAATCGTCACGGTGTAGATGCGCTTGTTGCGCGCGGCCGGACCGTTCAGCTTGTCGCGCTCGATGACCGCGAACGTGTCGGCGTCGATCGCCGTGATCTCGGACAAGCCGACCCAGTCGCCACTGCCGCGCAGCGGGCTCTCGAGCTCGTAGCCGAACCAGTGGAACGTCTGGTCGGCGACGTCGTAGCGGCCGATCCGCGCGACGTCCTCGCCCGTGAGCGGGCGCTGGAGCGCGAACCAGACGTGCTCTCCGTCGGCGTCCGTCGTGGCGGTGACGCCCTCGAGGCCCCACTTCCCGAGCTTCGCCGTGATGTCGGCGGGCAGGCTCACGCGCTCCTGCACCGCACCGGCGTCGTCGGTGCGGACGAGCGCGTTCGCGGGTCCGGTGGCACCCTCGGAGGCCAGCCAGAAGCCGCCCTGCGGACGCTTGAACAGTCCCTCGATGTCGAGCGCGGCGGGCGCGCCACCGTCCGTCACGGCCACCGACTCGGTGATCCGCGCCGGGGAGGCGGAGACGTCGACCCGGTAGAGGGTGCCGTTCTTGACCACCGTGTCGGCGGCGGTCCACAGCGTCTTCGCGTCCTTCGGATCGGCGGACAGCGCGCCGAGCGCCTGCCAGCCGATCGGGGCGCCGTCCTTCTCGTCCGAGACGATCGACGGGAAGGCCGCCTTGCCGGGCTTCCAGGCGTACAGACCCACCGTGGCGCGCACCGAGACGCTCGCGTCGTCGGTCTCGCTGGAGACGGCGAACAGCCCGCGCGACGGGATCGGCAGCAGGCCCTCGGGGCCGTTGGTCGTCGGCATCACCTGGACGAACTCAGGCTTCGCGGGGTCGCTCACGTCGTAGACGGCGACGAAGTTGCTGCGCTCCGAGCCGACGAAGGCGTAGGGCGTGCCGTCGAACTCCGCGACGGCCAGGCCCTCGGGCTCGGAGCCCTTCTTCGCGGCGCGGTCGTCGTTGTACAGGCCGTGCTTCACCGCGAGGCGCTCGAAGGTGTTGCCGGCGTCCCACACGACCTCGCCGTCGGTGTCGAACACGGTCCAGCCGCGGCTGCCGCCCTTCCAGTCGCCCTCGTTCGCGGTGGCGAGGTGGTCGTCGCCGATCCACGCGATCGCGTCGGGCTCACGCACGACGGACGGCAGCGAGTCGGTCAGCGAGATCCTGCCGTCCTTCTTCGCATCGATCCCGGTGAGGTCGACCGACCCCGCGCTGAAGGCCTTCGTGATCCGGCCGGTGGCGGTGTCGATCAGGACGATGCCGTTGTTCTCCTGCAGGGTCACGGCGAGCGTGCCCTTGCTGTTGATCGACACGTACTCGGGCTCGGGGTCGGTCGGCTCCGCGATCCCGGCCGCCGCCAGCGTGTCGGCGTCGAGGTCGACGCGGCGCAGGCTCCAGTCGGCGGGGCCGCCCTCCAGGTCGAGCAGCTGCACGAAGCCGCCCGGGGCCTGCGGCAGGTCTCCCTTGGCGCGGCCGGCGGGCGTGAAGTCCTCGTCGCGCTGGTTCTCGATCGCGATGGCCGCGACGGACTTCTTCGCATCGAACGCGATGGAGTCGGGCTGGCCGGCCAGGTCGATGCTCCGGACGCGGACGCCGTCGGACAGCCGCACGACGTCGAGGCGACCGCTCGGCTCGGTGAAGGACGCCGAGGTGTCCACGACGACCAGGACGTACTTCCCGACGATGCTCACCGAGGTCGGCTGGTCGTCGGCGTCGCCGAGCTCCTCCAGCGACAGCGAGCCCTCACCACGGGGGTTCGACGGATCGCTGATGTCGAGGAAGCCGATGCGCTTGCCGAGGGCGTCGGTGTAGACGAGCGTCCTGCCGTCGTCGGACACCGCGGAGATCTCGGCGACCGTGGCGGCCGAGGCCGGGGTGCCCGGGGGCACGTTCTGGAAGACCGGGTACGTCGCGAGCCGGTGGAACGACTTCTCGGGGGCCGCGTCGGCGACCGAGGTGGACAGGAGCGGGAGGGCCGTGGCCAGCACGGCGGCGCCGGCGAGGGCTGCGAGGGAACGTGACACGGGCGTCACTGTGTCGGTCTCGCGCCAACACCGGGCCGCACCCGGCTGAACGTCGCGTGAACTCAGCGTTGACGGTCGGGCGGCGCCATGTCGCCGCCGGGCCGGCCTTCGGGGCCTCCCCCGCCGGGCCCGCCCTGCATCCCACCCCCGGTGCCCTCGCCCGCGGTGACGGTGGCGACCTCGTCGCCGTCGACCTGCACCGTGTACGACTCCCCGGCCTCGATGTCGTCGTTCGCGACCACGAGGTTCGCAGCCGCCTTCACCAGCGTGTGCGTCGCGACCTCGTTGCCGTCCGCGTCGAGCACGGTGACCGTCGCGCCGGCCGCCGCCGTGCCGAGACTCGCCTGCAGCCAGCCCTGCTCCGAGCCGTCCGCCGGGGCCTCGGCCATCCCACCGCTGCCGACCGCGAGCAGGGAGCCACCGTCGACGGTCGTGCCTCCGGCGGCATCGAGGGCCCCGTTTCCGTCACGGGTGGGCCCGTCGACCACCACCGTTCCGCCGGTGATCGTGGTGATGCCGTTCGAGTCCAGCCCGTCGCCCTCGGCGTCGACCGTCACGGTGCCGCCCGAGATCACCAGCTCGACCCCGTCCTCGGCCGCCATCGACTCGCCGGAGCCGCTGGACGCGTTGATCCCGTCGTCGGTCGCCGTGAGGTCCACCGTTCCGTCGGTGATGCTGACGACCGCGCCCTGGACGGCCTCCTCGGACTCGTCGACCACGACGTCTCCCCCGGAGATGGCGACGACCGCGCCCGCGTTGAGGCCCTTCGGCGAAGGGTCCTCCTCGGTCGACGGGGCCGTCGCGGTGACGTCCAGCGAGCCCGATGCCACCAGCACGTCCGTGGTGGCCGAGACGCCGTCGTCGCCGACGTCCGCGGTCACGGCGGCACCGTCGATCAGGACGTACCCCGTGCCCGCGTCGGTGTCGTCGTCGGACTTCAGCCCGTCGCCCCCAACCGTGATCGAGATGCTCCCACCGTCAAGGGCCAGGTAGTCCTTGCCGCGGAGGCCGTCGTCGCCGGCCTCGACGCTGATCTCCCCACCCAGCACGACGAGGCCGTCCTTGGCCGTGATCCCGTCGGCTGCCTGCGAGGTCACCGTCAGCGCGCCGTCGCCCGCGATCGTCAGGTCGTCGGACGACCACAGGGTCGCGTTGGCGGCGTCCTCGCCCTCGTCGTCGGCCGCGGAGTCCGCACCGTCGGCGAGCTTGTTCTGCGACCCCTCCGCGAGCACGACGGTCGTCTCGTCGGCCTGCGTGACCACCAGCGGCGAGTCGGACTCCGAGGTGATGTCGACCCCGTCGAGCACCAGCTTCACCTCGCCGTCGCCCTCACTGGCGACCACGACCTGTCCGTCGCGGAGGGAGCCCGAAAGGACGTACGCCCCCGCCGCACCGATCGTGACGGTGTCGCCGTCGATCGCCACCGCGCTGTCGTCCGAGGTCGTGGACGCGCCGTCGTCCAGCGTGATGGTGGTCGCGCTCGCCGCGTCGTACCCCGCGGCGTCCTCGGCGTCGTCGCGGTCCGCGTGCGGCGCGGCATTGTCGGCGAGGGCCTGCTGGGCCGACACGGCCCCGGTCGTGGTGCCCTGGGCCGCGTCGTCGCCGCCTCCGCAGGCAGCGAGCAGCAGCAGTCCGGCGGCGGCGGTGGACGCCGCGACGCGACGCTTCCAGTTCAGGGTGGTCATCGGATCTCCTTGAGGGTTCGCGCCCATTTCAGGGGCGGCAGGTCGGGGTCGAGCGCGGCCAGGCCGACCGCGAACTTCGAGAGGGTGGTGGGTCGGTGCCCGCGGCGCCACAGCAGCCGGTCCAACGCCGACGGGGTGGACGGGCTCTTGGTCTCGACGATCGCCAGGCCGGGCCGATGGAGGCCGGTCCCGTGGCCCCCGCGCACGTCGGTCCAGCCGAGGTCGAGGTCGATCGTCACGCGACTCCCCTCGGGCAGCAACAGCGTGCGCCGCCGGTACGAGGTCACGACCACGGGCTCCAGGGCGGCTGCGCGCACACCGGTGACTCCGCCTCTCGACAGGGCCGCGTCGACGAACGTGCGGGCCTCGTGTCCGAGCGGTGCTCGCCCTGGATCGGAATGCTCGATCCGCTCCTTGACCGTCGTGCCGCGCGGTCCGGGGACCTTCACCTCGAGCCAGGTGGTGCCCGTGTCCTCGTAGGAGCGCGACCGGACCTTGAAGCGGCGGCGCCGCCCGCGGCCGGCCAGGTGGTAGGCGGCCAGGTCCGGGGTGTCGAGGTAGGTCGAGCGGTAGGCGAACGCGCGGCGACCGTCGATCTCCAGCTCGCGGCTGCCGGCCGGGGCCTCGGCGAGCAGCTCCGCGACCTCGTCCGTCGGAACGAGGTACTTGCGGTCGACCCGCGTCAGCAGCGCGGCGTCCTCGACCAGCTCGGCCAGCCCGATCGGCTCCAGGCGCTGCGCCAGGAGGGTCATCGGGAGCCGCCCAGGCCACGGACGACGAGCGTCGTCGTGTCGTTGACGAGGTCGGTCCGTCGGACCTCGATCTTCGCGGGCTCCGCGCCCAGGAGGGCCGTGAGGTGGGCCGCCAGCTCCGACGGATCGGTGATCGCCCGGTCGATGACGAGCTCCTGCCCACTGCTGCCACCGGCGAGCCGCCCGTGGTCACCGACCCACAGCACCGCCAACAACGCCACCATCAGGCCCGGCGCGAGCCAGGAGTCGGCGGGAGCGAGCCCGCCCAGCAGGCCGAGCGCCAGCGCGACGAAGTAGTAGGCGACCTCACGCTGCGAGAGCTCCTCCGAACGAAGCCGGATGATCGACAGCACGCCGAAGATGCCCAGGCCGAGCCCGGCGCTCACCCCGCTCGAGGAGAGCACCGCGGCGACGGCGAGGACGCCGACGTTGACCGCGAGGTAGGCCACCACCAGCTCGCGGCGGCCGCCGCGTGGGAGGAACAGGACGAAGACCATCACGGTGACGGCGACGAGATCGGCTGCGTAGCCCAGGTACGAGTTCATGTGAACAGCACACCAACGCGGCGTCAGCGACCCTTGTGGCTCGCTTGTGGGCCGGCTGTGGACGCCGGCGCGGGAGGATCAGGGAACGAGGACGATCTTGCCCCGCACGGCTCCCCGCTCGCTGATCCGGTGCGCCTCGGCGACGTCGTCCAGCGGCATGACTCGCCCGATCTCGACCTCGAACGCGCCTGCGGCGACGAGGGGCAGGACGGCCGCGACGGCCTCGTCACGCCACCCCTGCTGCTCGGGGGTCAGCGGCTCCGGCGAGCCGCCGGACCACGCCTGCAGGCCGAGCTCGTGGTACTGCGCGCCCTGGACGATCGTGCCGATCCGCGTGTGGTCGACCAGCTCCATGCTCACCGCGAGCGCCTCCTCGGTGCCCGCGCAGTCGAGCGAGACCGTGAAGCCTTCGGGCGCGGCCTCCCGCAGGCGGTCCAGCAGACCCTCGCCGTAGGCGACCGGGACGGCGCCCAGCTCGCGCAGGCGCTCGTGGTTGCGCTCCCCCGCCGTCGCGACGACCTGGGCTCCGAGCGAGCGGGCGAGCTGGATGACGGCCTGGCCCACGCTCCCGGACCCGCCGTGGACGAGCAGCCGGTCGCCCGTCTCCACGCCGAGCGAGCGCAGCACCTGGTAGGCGGTGGAGACCGGCACGCCGAGCGCGGCCGCGACCTCGAAGTCCACACCGGAGGGCAGCGCCGTCAGGTTCCCCGGGGAGGCCACGACGTGGGTCGCGTAGGTGCCCTGAGTGTTCTGCACGACCACGGCGTCGCCGACGCCGCAGCCGTCGACACCCGGACCGACGGCGGAGATGACGCCCGCGCCGTCGAAGCCCGCACGGCGCGGCTCGTCGAACGGGGGCGACGGACGGATGCCGGCCCGCAGCTTGATGTCGATCGGGTTCACGCCCGCGGCCCGGACCTCGACGACCACCGTGCCCTCGCCGGGGGTGGGCTCAGGGCCGTCGGACAGCTCGAGGACCTCGGGTCCGCCGGTCTGGGAGTACGTCACGTAGCGCGCCATGGGAACAGTTTGTCTCACAGGACATGAGGCGAGGGCGCCGCGCGGTCGCGACCACGCGGGACGACCTGGGGTGTGCCGGCGATCGGGTCGGGCACGACGACGCAGGGCAGGGCGAAGACCTCCTCCACGAGGTCGGCCGTGACGATCTCGCGCGGCGGGCCCTCGGCGACGACGGCACCGTCCTTCATCGCGATCAGGTGGGTCGCGTAGCGGGCGGCGTGGTTGAGGTCGTGCAGCACCGCCACGAGGGTGCGGCCGCCGAGGTGGAGATCGGTGAAGAGCTCCATGAGCTCGATCTGGTGGGTGATGTCGAGGAACGTCGTGGGCTCGTCGAGCAGCAGGATCGGCGTCTGCTGGGCCAGCGCCATCGCGACGCGGACGCGCTGGTGCTGCCCGCCGGACAGCTCGTCGACGAGCCGCGCGGAGAGCTCGGTGACACCGGTCGCGTGCATCGCGTCCGCCACGGCCTGCTCGTCCTCCTCGGTCCATTGCCGAAGCAGCCGCTGGTACGGGTACCGTCCGCGGGCCACGAGGTCGGCGACCGTGATCCCGTCGGGCGTCACCGACGTCTGCGGCAGGAGGGCGATCTGCCGGGCGGCCTCCCTGGCCCGGGAGGCGTGCAGGTCGGCGCCGTCGAGGAGCACGCGCCCCTCGGTCGGGCGCAGCAGGCGCGCGAGCGCCCGCAGGAGGGTCGACTTGCCGCACGCGTTCGGTCCGACGACGGCCGTGAACTCGCCGTCGGGCACCTCGACGGTCAGGCCGGTCGACACGACGCGCCGGTCGTAGGCGAGCGTGACGGAGTCGGCGCGCAGGCGCGCGCCGGTCGGGGCGGTGCGAGTGGTCATGGCGACTCCGAGGCTACGAGGGACGGGGCTGGCTCAGGCACGGCGCCGCACCTCGCGGACGATGAGCCAGACGAGATAGGTACCGCCCACGACGACCGTGACGACACCGACGGGCATCGCGGTGGGCAACAGGTGCTGGCCGGCCACGTCGGCCGCCGCGAGCAGGAGCGCGCCGGTGAGTGCGGCCGACGCGACGGCCACGCCCGGTGACCGCGTGAGCCGGCGGGCGATCTGCGGTGCTGCGAGGGAGATGAAGGCGATCGGCCCGGCAGCCGCCGTGACGGTGGCGGTCAGCGCGACGCCGACCACGATGGCAGCGAGCCGGACCGGCTCGGCGCGAACACCGGTCGAGCGTGCGGCGTCGTCGCCGAGCTCGAGCTGCCGCAGGCCCGGCGCGAGCAGCGCGAGGATCCCCAGGAGGACGAGGACGAGGGCACTGCCGATGGCCGTCTCCTCCCAGCCGATCCCGGTGAACGAACCGGCACCCCAGGACGTCGCGGACATCGCGACCTCCATCTCGGCGGTGAGCATCAGCCACGTGTTGAACGAGACCAGCATCGCCGCGACCGCGATCCCGATGATGATGAGACGGAAGCCCTGGACTCCGTCCCGCCATGCCAGGACGTAGACGACCGCCGCCGTGAGGAGCCCGCCCACGACGGCACCGGCGGCCTGCTCCGGATAGGTGCCGCCGACCAGGATGATCACGACGAGCGCGCCGGTGTAGGAGCCGGCCGAGAACCCGATGATGTCGGGCGACGCGAGTGGATTGCGGGTCAGCGACTGGAACACCGCCCCCGACGCACCGAGCGCCGCCCCGAACGTCACCGCCGCCACGGCCCGCGGCGCGCGCCACTCCAGGATCACGACGCTGGCGAAGCCCGCGTCGGGGTCACCGGTGACCACGGACCAGAGCTGCGACGCCGACACGGAGTAGCCGCCGAGAACCAGTGCCGCCACCGTCACCGCGAGCGTGAGCGCCAGGAGCACCGCGCCCACGACGATGGAGCGCACCCGCCAGCGCAGGGCGATGCGCCGGCGCCGTACGACGAGGGTCCGCTCGGTCACGGTCCGCTGGTTCACAGTCCGCTCGCCTTCCGGCGTCGCACGAGCGCGATGAGCACGGGCGCGCCGACGAACGCCGTCACGATGCCGACGGGGATCTCGGCGGGATGGGCCACGACCCGGCCGAGGATGTCGGCCGCGAGCACCAGCGCCGGCGCCAGGACGAGCGTGTGGGCGATGATCCATCGCTGGTCGGGGCCCGTGAGCCACCGGGCGATGTGCGGCACCATGAGCCCGACGAAGCCGATCGGCCCGGCGATCGCGGTGGCCCCGCCGGCCAGCAGGGTCACCGCGAGGATCACGACGATCCGTGTGCGGTTCACGTGGGCGCCGAGCGACCTGGCCTGGTCGTCGCCGAGCGCGATCGCGTTCAGCGATCCCGCCACCGACAGGGCCAGCACGACGCCGACGACCAGGAACGGCAGCACCGGGAGCAGCACGTCCCAGCCCCGGCCGGCGAACGTGCCCGCGTTCCACGTGCGCATGTGCTCGAAGGTGCGCGGACTCGCCAGGACCATCGCGGTCACGACGCCGGACAGCACGGCACTGAGCGCCACCCCGGCCAGGGTCAGCTGGATCGGGTCGGCTCCCCCGCGGCCGGCCGACCCGATGGCGTACACCGCGACGGTGACCACGATGGCGCCGGCGAACGCGAACCACACGTACCCCCCGACGGAGGTCACGTGGAAGACACCGACCGCCAGGGCCACCGCGAACGCCGCTCCGGCGTTGACCCCGAGGATCCCGGGGTCCGCGAGCGGATTGCGGGTGAGCGCCTGGATCAGGGCGCCGGCGACGCCCAGGGCGACTCCGACGGCCAGGCCCGTCACGGTGCGTGGAACCCGCAGGTCCCACACGACGAAGGCGTCGCCGCGGCCCGTGTCGTCGCGGAGCGCGTCGATCACGACGGAGAGTGGGATGTCCCGTGAGCCGACCGCGATGCTCAGCAGCACGAGGAATCCCAGCCCCACCGTCGCGAGCAGGAGGGTGAGGACGTGCCTCGACGTGACCGCGACGCTGGGGCTACTGACCACCCTGGTTGAGCGGTGACTCGGACAGGGTCGGCAGGATCTGGTCCAGCGCCCACAGGACGCTCGTCGCCGTGCCGCCGTTGAGGGCGTTCCACTGGCCCGACTCCAGGAAGATCAGCGTCCCGTTCTTCGACGCCGGCAGGTCCGCGAGGCGGGGGTCCGCCTCGACGGCCGCACGGATCTTGCCGCTCGGGTCCCGGTTCTCCGCCGCGATCAGGACCACGTCGGCGGTGAGCCGGTCGATGTTCTCCTGCGAGAAGCCGGTCGCGGCCGCGCCGCCCTCACCGTCGACGGGCTGACCCTCCCCGGCCTCCAGGCCCAGGCCGAGCAGCGGAGCTGCGGCGTACTCGGTGAGGAAGAACTGCTCCCCGTCACCGAGAGCGGCGACCTGGAACGTGGCGCCCTCGAGTCCGGGCACCTGCTCCGCGGTCTTCGCCAGGTCCTTCTCGTAGTCGGCCTCGACCTCGTCGACGATCGCGGGATCGTTCCCCGTGAGCTTCGCGAGAGCCGCGAGGTCGTCCTGCCAGGTGGTGTTGGTGTCGGTCTCGATGCCGGCGTACGTGGGCGCGATCTTCGAGAGCTGCTTGTAGAGCTGCTCGTCGGTCTGCCAGATGGTGGTCAGGATCAGGTCCGGGTCGAGCTCGGCGATCTCCTCGGGCGACGGCTGGTAGTCCGCCGTGAAGAGCTCGGGCGTGGCCTTGCCCTCGTAGGTGCCCTTCATCCACGGGTACGAGGCGATGAGCGCCGCGTCGTCCGCGCCGTAGTCGGTGAAGGCGACCGGCGTCTCGTCGAGCAGCGTGAGCAGCTCGAGGTGGCGGCCGCTCAGGGCGACGATGCGCTCCGGCTTCTCCGGCACGGTGATCTCGCCGTAGGCGGTGTCGATCGTGGCGCCGCCGCTGGCGGTCTCGGGCTCGTCGCTGCCACAGGCAGCGAGCGTGAGGGCGAGGCCGATGGTCGCGGCGACGAGGGCGTGCGCACGCAGGCGCACTCGTGAGTGGGTCATCCAGATCCTTGGGTCGGGGGGCGGAAGACGACGACCGCTAGATTAGCCTTGCCTAAGTCGTTCGGGTTGTCCCGAGGTGTCGCTTTCTACTAGTTGCCGGAGGATCCTGTGTTCCCACCGCTCGCCACCGGCCGGACCACCGAGGACCAGCTGCCCGTGCTGCTGTGGGTGCACACCGGCACGGCGACGATCGAGGCCGCCGGCACGAGCCACGTCCTGACCGCCGGCGAGGCGCTCTGGGTCCCGGCCGGGACCGAGCACGGCACCCGCACGGAGGCCGGCGCCGTGGTCCTCCCGATCCTCCCGAGCACCCCCGCCCTGCCCGGTGCCCCCGCGGACGTGCGCGTCGTCCGGGTGCCGGACACCTGGGCGGACTGGCTCGTGTCCCAGTTCGACTTCAACCGGCACCACACCCAGGACGAGGACGCCGGTGCACTGGAGCTGCTGGCGCTCGTCGCCGGCGAGGGGTCGGGCGCCCCCGAGCTGCCGTCGCTCACGATGCCCTCCTCCAGGCAGGCCCGAGCCGTCGCGGAGGGGTTCCTGAGGTCGCCGGCCGACCTCGTACAGGTGTCGGACCTTGCCGCACGCGAGAACGTCAGCCTCCGCACCCTGCAGCGTCAGTTCCACGACGAGACGGGGCTGCCCCTGTCGGAGTGGCGCACCCGCGCTCGCGTCACCGTGGCCGCATCGCTGCTCGCGGACGGCCGCGAGATCGGGTGGGCAGCGCGGGACGTCGGCTTCCAGACCTCTGCGGGCTTCACCCGCGCGTTCCGCCGTCACGTGGGGGTCGCGCCGAAGGACTACCCCCGCAGCGGGGCCGTCAGCGTCGCGCCGGCGCTCGAGCGACAGCCGCCGCCCGTCCCGCCGCGTCGCGTGTGGAACTGGGTCTACGACTGGCACGTCCTGTGGTGGGTCTACCGGGGCGAGGTGGCCATGCGCATCGGCACCCGGCAGGTGGTGCTGCGCGCAGGTCAGGCCGTCTGGATCCCCGCCGGGTGCTCGGCGTCGGTGGACGAACGCGGCGACGGCTCGATCCTGCTTCCCCTCGGGAACCGTCGGGGCGGCGCCGAGGTGGCACCCGCCGACCTGCGCGTCCTCGACCTGCAGGACCTGGCGGTCCCGTACCTCCTGCACACGGTGGTCGCGGAGTACACGCTCTTCGAGCCCGTCGAGGAGGGCGACCGCGAGGCGCTGGCCGACGTGCTGTTCGAGGAGCAGTTCGGTCACGACTCGCCCGAGCAGGACACAGGTGCGCTGACGGGTGCGGTGGCCGTCATCGCGCGTTCGCTGCGGCTCGCGCCGGCGGACCCCAGGTCGCTCGCGGAGTGGGCCGAGACCGTCGGGGAGCCGGTGCGACGGCTCGGCCACGAGTTCGTCCACCAGACCGGTCGCGACTTCCCTCGATGGAGAGCCGACGTCCGCATGAGCCTCGCGCGCGAGCTGTTGCGCGACGGGTCGACGCCGCTCGCCGCGTCGCGGGTGCTGGGCTACGCCACCAGCGCGGGCTTCGGCCAGGTCTTCACGGCCACACACGGCCTGACGCCGCGCCAGTACCAGCAGCGCGTCGTCCCGCGCCAGGTCGCGAGCTCGGCGTAGGGAGCCCGAGGGGAAAGCGAAGAGGCCGACCCGGTGGGTCGGCCTCTGTTCGGTGGAGCATAGGAGATTCGAACTCCTGACCTCTTCCATGCCATGGAAGCGCGCTACCAACTGCGCCAATGCCCCGCTAACAACCTCCGCAAGATTACCTGCTCGCCCCCGAGTTCCCCAAACCGGGGTCGGGTTCGTCCGCCTCGTCGTCGGACATGACGGGCTCGGGCAGCGATCCGGAGTTCCATTCCGCCAGCCGCCACTGCGACATGTCCTCCCACCGCGCCTCCTGCAGGACCGACCAGTGGCAGTTCGACAGACCGCCGAACTGGCGCCACGACTGCTCGGCGATCCCGAGGAAGGTGAGCGCACCGGTCCGCAGGACGGCGCCGTGGGCCACCACGACGAGCGTCTCCCCGAGCGGCAGCTGCTCGATGTGCTCACGCAGCGCCTCGTCGAGACGGGCGCCCGCCTGAGCGTGCGTCTCGGCGCCCTCGATGCGCGTCTCGTCGCCGTCGGCCCACGCCTGCATCTGCGTGGGGAAGCGCTCCCAGGACTCACGCCAGGTCAGGCCCTCACGCGCACCGAACGCCAGCTCGCGCAGGCGCGGGTCGAGCTCGACCTCGAGACCGGTGCGGGCCGCGAGCGCCTGCGCGGTGTCAGCGGCGCGCGAGAGGTCGGAGCTGACGATGCGGGCGGGCTGCAGCGACGCGAGGCGCGCGGCGGCCTCCTCGGCCTGCTGGCGCCCCACCTCGTCGAGCGGGATGTCGGTCTGGCCCTGGACGCGGCCGGCGACGTTCCACTCGGTGCGACCGTGCCGCCACAGGATGACCCGGCGGCCCGGGTTCGATCCCGGCTTCACGGCAGCTTCAGGTCGATGGTCGGGCAGTCGCTCCACAGCCGCTCGAGGGCGTAGAACGCACGCTCCTCGGAGTGCTGCACGTGCACGACGATGTCGCCGTAGTCCATGAGGATCCAGCGCGACTCGCGCTGGCCCTCGCGGCGGATGGTCCGGGCGCCGATCTCGAGCAGCTTCCGCTCGATCTCGTCCTTCACCGCGTTCATCTGCGGCTGGTTGGCGGCCGAGCACAGCAGGAAGACGTCGGTGATGGCCAGCTGCTCCGAGACGTCGAAGGCGATGATGTCGGCCGCCTGCTTGTCGGCGGCGGCGAGTGCAGCGGCCCGAGTCAGTTCGATCGCGTGATCGGTGGCGGTCATGAGGGGTCCTTCGGTTGGTCGTGCGGTTGGTAGAGGCCGTGCTTGCCGATGTACTGGACGACGCCGTCCGGCACGAGGTACCAGACGGGCTCGCCGCTGTGCACCCGCGTGCGGCAGTCGGTGGAGCTGATCGCCAGGGCGGGGATCTCCACGAGGGTGACCCGCTCCCTGGGCAGTCCCTCGAGCGTGGACTCGTCCATCTCGTGCCCGGGACGGGTACAGCCGACGAAGTGCGCCAGATCGAACAGCTCGGCGTGGTCGCGCCAGGTCAGGATCGCGGCCATCGCGTCGGCGCCGGTGATGAAGTACAGCTCGTCGTCGGGGTACCGCGCGGCGAGGTCGCGCAGGGTGTCGATCGTGTACGTGAGTCCGGGTCGGTCGATGTCGACGCGGCTCACGGTGAAGCGTGGGTTGGCCGCCGTGGCGATGACGGTCATGAGGTAGCGGTCCTCGGTGGGCGAGACCTGGCGCTCGGACTTCTGCCAGGGCTGGCCGGTGGGGACGAAGACGACCTCGTCGAGGTCGAACCACGACTGCACCTCGCTGGCGGCAACGAGGTGTCCGTGGTGGATGGGATCGAACGTGCCGCCCATCACGCCGATGCGGCGGCGACGGTCGGTCATGCTCAGGTGTGCTCGCGACCCAATCCGAAGAGGAAGGTGATGAGCAGCAGCACCAACAGGACTCCGAGGGCGATCCCGCCGACCACCCAGTGGTTGATGGCGGCCTCGCCGTGTTCAGCCACCTCTTCGGCGGCCAGCATCAGATCGAGCATGGGCGACAATCTATCAGCGCGTCTGACCGGTGCCGGTCACCACGTAGGTGGTGGTGGTCATCTCGGTCAGTCCCATCGGTCCGCGGGCATGCAGCTTCTGCGTCGAGATGCCGATCTCGGCACCGAATCCGAACTCCCCGCCGTCGGTGAACCGGGTGGACGCGTTGACCATGACGGCCGCCGAGTCGACGCCCATGGTGAAGCGGCGGGAGGCCTCCAGCGATCGCGTGACGATGGCCTCGGTGTGGCCCGAGCTGAAGCGGCGCACGTGGTCGATCGCCTCGTCGACCGAGTCGACCACGCGCGCCGAGATCTGGGCGTCGAGGTACTCGGTGGCGTAGTCGTCGTCGGTGGCCTCGTCGACGCCGTCGAAGGCACGGAACGCCTGGTCGCCGTGGATCGTGACACCGCGGTGCTGCAGCTCCTTCACCACGCGCGGCAGGAACTCGTCGGCCACCGCACGGTGCACGAGCAGCGACTCGGCCGCGTTGCACACGCTGTTGCGCTGAGTCTTGGAGTTGAGGACGATGTCGAGCGCCATGTCGAGGTCGGCTTCGGCGTCGACGTAAACGTGCACGTTGCCGGTGCCGGTCTCGATGACCGGCACGGTGGACTGCTCCACCACCGTGCGGATCAGGCCCGCTCCCCCGCGGGGGATCACCAGGTCGACGAGACCGCGGGCGGTCATCAGGTCGGTCGACGTGCTGCGGTCCTCGGCGCTGATCGCCTGGATCGCGTCCGCAGGCAGACCCGTCGAGGCCACGGCCTCTCGCATGATCTCCACGATCACGGCGTTCGAGCGCCGGGCCGAGCGGGAGCCGCGCAGCAGCGACGCGCTGCCGGCCTTGAGGCAGATCGCCGCGGCGTCGGCCGTGACGTTGGGACGACCCTCGTAGATCATCCCGATGACGCCCATCGGCACGCGGATCTGCTGCAGCTGCAGGCCGTTCGGCAGGGTGGAGCCGCGCACGACCTCGCCGATCGGGTCGGGCAGCGCGGCGATGTCGCGCACGCCCTGCGCGAAGGCGGCGACGCGGCCGGCGTCGAGGGCCAGCCGATCGATCACGTTCTCGGGCGTCCCCTCCGCCCGCGCCTCAGCGACGTCGTCGGCGTTCGCGGCGACGATGCGTTCGGTGCCCGCGACGAGCGCCTCGGCCATCGCGGTCAGTGCCGCGTCCTTGTCCTTGCGCGTCGCGAGTGCCAGGACGCGCGCGGCGTCACGCGCGCGGAGAGCGGCCTCGCGGACCTCGGTACCCATGCGGTGAGTCTAGTTCGACGAATTAGGCTCGGGGAGTGCCGTCCCCCTCGTCGCTCCCGCGCCGCGCGTGGGCTTCGCTGACGGCCTTCGCTCCCCACGGGGACGCGCACTGGGTCTCGCTGCGCGCCGGCGTCAGCTTCGGCGTCCCCCTGCTCCTGCTCTGGTGGATCGATCGCCTCGATCTCGTCCTGCCGGCCACCTTCGGCGCGTTCACCGCGCTCTACGGGCGGGCGAACGCCCACCGCCCCCGAGCCGTGATGCAGGCCTCGGCGGGATGCGTGCTCGTGGCCTGCGTCGCTCTCGGCACCTCGCTGGGCGCCGTGGGCGCCGGTCCGTGGTGGGCCGCCCTCGCGCTCACCGTGGCCTCCGCGCTGGCGATGCTCGCGTCCCTGGCGTGGGCCTGGCATCCTCCGGGTGCCCTCTTCCCCGTGTTCGCCGTCGGCGCCACGGCCGGCGCGCGCGTGGACGGGAGCGACATCGCGCTGCACGTGGCCGTGGCCGCCCTGACTGCCGTGCTGGCCATCGTCGTGGGATCCGCGGGTGTGCTCACTCCGGCGCGCCACCGACCCCGGCAGCCGTGGGACGCTCCCCTGCACGCCGCCCTCCGGTCGCCGAGGACCGGAGAGGAGGTCGCCCGGGTGGCCCTGGTCGTGGGCCTGGCCGCCGCGGTGGCCACGGCACTCGATCTCGGGCACGCCTACTGGGCTGCCGTGGGCGCGGCCGCCGTGTCCTCGGGACCGAGCACCGGCCACCAGGTCCAGCGCGGCCTGCACCGCGCCGTCGGCACGATCGCCGGCGTGGTCGTCGCCGGCGGCCTGCTGGCCCTCGACCTGCCCGTGCTCGCGACGATTCTCGTGGTGATCGTCCTGCAGATGGTCGCCGAGCTCCTCGTGGGCCGGAACTACGCGGTCGCCCTCGTCGCCATCACGCCGACGGCGCTGCTCATGGTGAGCCTCGGGTCGACCGTTCCCGCGTCCACGCTCGTGGTGGACCGGGTGCTCGACACCGTCCTGGGCGTCGCCGTCGGTCTGGCGGTGGTGCTGGCGTGGGACCGCTGGCTCACCCCACGGCAGCGAGGATCTCGCTGACGTAGCCCGCCGAGCGCTCCGAGCCGATGATGCCCGGCGCCATCTTGTTCATGACGTAGGAGATCGTCAGGCCCCGGTCGGGGAACATCACGGTCAGCGACCCGCCCCAGCCGCCCCAGAAGCAGATCCGCTCGTCGGGGATGTAGGGCAGCGTCTCCGGCTCGGGCAGCGCGAACCCGATGCCGAACCGCAGGGGCACGCCGAGGACGAGGTCCACGTTCCGCGACTGCTCGCGGAAGATGAGGTCGATGGTCGACTTCGACAGCAGCCGGACCCCGTCCACCTCTCCCCCGCGCGAGACCACGGAGAACGTCCGTGCCAGCGCCCGGGCGTTCGTGTGCCCGTTGAGGGCACCGAGCTCGGCCCGGCGCCACGCGATCGTGTTCGCGGCGGCCGCGTCCGCGATCGGGCCCATGAAGGTGCGGGCCATCGGCGACTCGAGGTCGATCTGCGAGAAGTCGATCGGCAGCGGCGGCGGCGGCACGATCTCGGCGATGCGGTCGTCGTCCTGCTCCTTCTCGCCGATCTGCAGGTCGGTGCCGAGCGGCCCGGCGATCTCCTCGGCGACGTACTGCGTCAGGGTCCTGCCGGTCACCCGACGGACGATCTCGCCGAGCAGGTGACCCTGGTTCATCGCGTGGTAGCCCGAGGCCGTGCCCGGCTCCCACCACGGGGCCTGGGCGGCCAGCCGCGCGGTGGACTCCTCACGGTCGTACATGTCCTCCACGACGAAGGGCTGGTCCCAGCCCGAGACGCCCGAGGTGTGCGACATGACGTGGCGCACCAGCACGTCCTCCTTGCCGTTCTTGGCGAACTCGGGCCAGTAGGTGGCCACCGGCTCGTCCACGTCGACGAGCCCGCGCTCGACGAGCGTCAGCATCGCCAGGGCCGTCACCTCCTTGGTGGTCGACCAGACGTTGACGATCGTGTCCCGGTCCCACGCGCGGGTGCGGGCGACGTCGGCGTGGCCTCCCCACACGTCGACGAGCGTCTCGCCGGCGAGGTCGACCGCGATCGCGGCGCCGAGCTCCTCGCCCGACTCCAGGTTCGCGGCGAAGACCTCGCGCAGCCGGTCGAATCGGGGATCGGCGTCTCCGTGAACGGTCATGTCTCTCTCCTTCATCCGGTCACCCGAGGAGGGCGACGAAAACTCGGTACGCCGCATCGGCGTCGGGGGCTGCCCCGGTGATGAGGTCGGCGTAGATGAACGACTCCGCGATGCGGACGACGACGAACGCCAGGGCCTCCGGCGCCAGGTCGACCGGCCCCGGCGGCTCGCTCGCGATCAGCCCGCTCACGAGCGCGAGCATGCGGCCCTGCGTCGGCAGCTCGGCGGTGGTGAGGATCCGCAGGGCCCGCGCCGGGTCGCGGTGCAGGAACTCCCGGAACCACGGCTCGTCGATCAGCATCCGCACGTAGGCCCGCAGGACGCGAGCGGCCCGGTGCCGCGTGCCGGGCGGATACGCCTCGATGCAGGCAGGCCAGGCCAGCGTCTCGGTGGTCGCCCAGAGCGCCTCGGCGATCAGGCGGTCGCGGCGGCCCACGCGACGGAAGACGGTGCTGCGGTCCACCCCGACCTCGGCCGCGACGCGTCCCACGTCCACGGGCTCGCCGGCGATCAGTGCGTGCCGGGCCGCGCGCACGATGGCCTGCGTCGTGTGATCCACGTCACGCATCCTGCCCGAAACTCGACGTCCGTGCAATGTTTTTCAGATTTGTTGCATCAGGCCGGTGGCAGCGGCACCGCCAGCGCCGGGTCCGTCGGCGGCACGTGCACCGGCTCGCCCGTCCACCGCGCGATGGCCGCCCGGTACTCCGGCGAGTGCTGGTACCCGCCGTGGGTCATCACGAGCGATCCCGGATCCCCCGACCCGCTGGGGCGCACCTCGAGCGTGGGCCTGTCGTAGACGGGGTGGTCGCGGTCGGAGTACACCCGGTACCCGAGGGGATCGCCGCGCCGGAACAGGTTCACCCAGTGGTCGGGCCTGGCCAGCAGGAACCTCAGGCCGGTGCCTGCCGGCGTTCCGTGCGGTCGGCTGTCGGGGACGTCCGGCCAGGCCGCCCGCAGCCGCGTCGGGCCTGACGTGGGCACGTAGCCGAGCGCGTCGGGTCCTGCGGCCGCCGGGAAGACGCGCCCGTAGATCGCCCGCACCTGGCTGCCGTAGGTGAGCAGCCTCAGCTGCTTCGCCCGGCCGTTGAGCCGGCACGCGACCGCGACGCAGATCAGCGAGCCCTGGCTGTGTCCCGACAGCACCACGGCACGCGTGGGGTCGTCCCCGAGTGCCCAGCGCGCCCGCGCCGTGATCTCGGGGACCACGCGCTCGGCGTAGCAGGGCGGAGCGAAGGGGTGGGCCGCCCTGGGCCAGAAGGTGGTGACGTCCCAGAGGATGCCCACGTTGCGGCGCGCCGTGGGCGAGCGTCGCACCCGGGCGCCGGCCATCATCAGCCCGATGCTGCCCAGCAGGGCGATGTACAGCGAGATCGTCGCGACGTCCCGCAGTCCCGGGTACACCGACCACGGAGCACGACCGCCCGACGAGAGGGCCAGCGTCGTCAGCGCCAGTGCCGTCGTCAGCGTGCCCGAGCCGTCGAGCAGGCGCTCGGCCCGGTGGGCCAGGCCGGCCGCGACGCGAGCGTCCGTGACACCGTCGCGGTCCTGCGAGGGGACCTCGGGACTGTCACCACCGACGAGCTCGCGGATCGCCGGTGCGGCCTTCGTCCGGTACAGGACGACCATCGCCGCGGTCAGGAGCCCACCGAGGACGAGCATCGACGACAGCATCAGCGGGGTCCACACCAGCACCTGCGGCACGACGATCGGCGTCTGCGGCGGATCGTTGACCTTGAGCGCCACCCTGCCGTCGGCCGCCACGACGCGCAGGCACGGCACCAGGGCCCGGTCGAGGATGCACGAGGGCGACACGTCGAGCGCACCCGCCGTGCGGAAGCCCTTGGACTCGCCGGTGCACGGCTCCTGCGCGGGGTAGGCGGGATCGTCGCCGCGACCGAAGCAGGACCCGACCAGCTGCACGGTGGTGGTCCCCGGCGGCAGCAGCAGCACCGCCTTGTCGACCATGGTCGACGCCGTCGCGTACGACGCCACCCCGTCGCTCTCGCGCGCGAGCGCGTCGGTCCGGACCGTGCCGTGGGTGACCCGCACGGCGCCGTTCTCCAGGACCACCCGGGCGCCGTCGAGCCGGACGTCTCCGGCGGCGACGAGCCGCGGCTCGCCCTGCGCCGACACCGGCGACCGCTCGTTCCGGACGGTGATGAGGTCGGCCACGGTCTGCGAGTCGCCGTTGAGGAAGTTCGCCGCGGCGACCGCGCCCGCGGACGTGAACAGCAGCGCCACCATCGTGGCGGCGCCCAGCATCACGGACGCGCCCGCGCCACCCCACGCGACGCACCGGTTCCCGGCCAGCCGGCTGCGATTGCGATGGAACAGCAGCAGCAGCCCCCACGCCGCGAGGGTCTCCACCGCCAGCCACCCGGCCGGGACGAACCAGCCCGACACCACCAGCGCGAACACCCCGAGCACCACCAGGAAGGTCCACCGCAGCCGCACGCGGCCGCCGACGAACACGATGACGTGGACGACGGTGAGCAGGACGAAGAGCCCGATGAACCACAGGTTCGAGCCGTACCAGGCGAGCTCCTGCTGGGTGAACGAGAGCTCCGCGGTCCACAGCGCCGCCAGGTGCGCCGCGACCACGCCCAGTGCCGTCCACGCGAGGGCGTCCAGCGGCAGGCGGCGCATCAGGCGGCCGGGACCGGTCCACGGGAACACGCGGCGCGTGAGCCGGCCCAGGTGCGGCTCGTCGCGGTACTCGAGGTCGTCCTCGTCGACCGTCATGGTCCGCAGCACGACCAGCGCCATGATGAGAGCCGCCGCCGACGTCGTCGGCCACAGCCATCCCCCGCCGCCACGCACGAGCATGTGGATCCCGGTGTAGAGCACGACCGTGCTCAGCGCGGCCGCGATGTGCAGCCGCTGCAGGCGTCGCGTGCGCTGCTCGCCGCGCCACATCAGCGGGTGCTCCAGGATGCTGGCGCGCGACTGGTCGCGGTCGGCGTCGGTCATCGTGACCTCGGACTCGTGCACCGCCGCCTCGTACCGCGCCAGGCTCTGGAACGACAGGGCGACGAGCGCCAGCAGGGCGCCGAGCGGCACCAGCGACATCACGGCGATGCGGGCGCCCGCGGACAGTCCGGCGATCCGGTCCATCCAGTCGGGCAGCACCGGGCACGCGATGGCGTTCGCCCGGAAGCACTGCCACGCGACGAGGTCGATCGCGATGAAGCTCACGGTGAGCATCGCGATCACCGTGAGGATCACGGCGCTGAGCCGGACCGCGCGCATGCCCCACCGGGCCTGCCCGCTGTCCTCGCCGGCCTGCGTCCGCGCCCAGAACGCGAGGTTGACGAGGGCGAACGGCAGCAGCACGAGCCACAGCACGCGGGTCACCCAGCCCAGCACCCCGCGAACGCCCGAGGTCAGCTCGCCCCACGAGTACGCCTCGAGCGACAGGCCGGCCGGCAGGGTGCGCAGCGGCGGGTGGGCGCCGTCGGCGATCCGGTAGAAACCGGTGAGCCGGTCGCCGGCCACCTGGACGACGTCCTCGGGCGCGACGCCCAGCATCGAGTCGGTCGGCGTGCCCCGGACGCCGTGCACCCGCAGCTCCATGACGACCTTGCTGGCGTGCTGACCGGGCATGACCGACCTCCCCTTGGTGACCGTGTCACCCCTGGAGAGACCGTGGCAAGTGCCCGTGATGCGTCAGGGTCAGGACATGAGGATGAGGTCGTCGCGGTGGATGACCTCGCGCTCGCGCTCGGGACCGAGCTCGGCCGCCAGGTCCGCGGTGGAGCGACCCAGCATCTCGGGCAGCTCGTCGCTGTCGAAGTTGACCAGCCCTCGGGCGATCACGACGCGCTCGGGGTCGACCACGTCGACCGGGTCGCCGGCGGCGAAGTCGCCCTCGACGGCGACGATCCCGGCAGCCAACAGGGAGGCGCCCCGCTCGACCAGGGCACGTCGCGCACCCGCGTCGAGCACGAGACGCCCGCGGGTCTCGCTGGCGTGCGCCAGCCACATGAGCCGAGCGGCCCGGCGCTTGCCGGTGGGCGTGAACAGGGTGCCGACGGGCTCGCCCTCCACGGCCTCCACCGCACGGGCCGCCGAGGTGAGCCGCACGGGGATGCCGGCCGCCGTGGCGATCCGTGCGGCCTCGAGCTTGGTCACCATGCCGCCCGTGCCGACGGCCGATCCGACCCGGGCCACGTCGATGCCGGCCAGGTCGGCCTCGGACCGCACCTCGCGGATGGGCTGGGAGTCGGGCAGGTCGGGATGACCGGTGTAGAGGCCGTCGACGTCCGACAGCAGGAGCAGCTCGTCGGCGTGCACCAGGTGCGCCACGAGCGCGGCGAGCCGGTCGTTGTCGCCGAAGCGGATCTCGGACGTGGCCACGGTGTCGTTCTCGTTGACCACCGGCACCACCCCGAGCTCGAGGAGCTTCGCGAAGGTCTGGTGGGCGTTCCGGTAGTGGCTGCGACGGCTGACGTCGTCGACCGTGAGCAGCACCTGGCCCACCACGAGCCCGGCCGCGGCGAAGGACTCGGAGTAGTGCGCGATGAGCGCGCGCTGGCCCACGGCGGCCGCGGCCTGCTGCGTGGGCAGGTCGCGGGGACGGCGGGCCAGGTTCAGCGGCCCGAGGCCCGCGGCGATGGCGCCCGACGACACCAGGACGACCTCGTCACCGCGCGCCCGCACGGTGACGACGGCGTCGACCACCGTGCCGATGCGGTCGGGGTCGAGATGACCGTCGGGGGTGGTCAGCGACGAGGAGCCGACCTTGACGACGACCCTCACCGGTCGTCCTCGTCGAGCTCGTCGTCGCCGGGGTACTCCTCACCGATCGTCCAGTCCGGGATGATCGTGCTGGGGTCGAACGGCTCGGGCTCGTGGCCCTCGGCGCGCAGCGCGACGGCCTCCAGCTCCCACGCGCGGCGGGCGGCCAGCAGCTCACGGCGCTCCTGGTTCGTGCGACGGTTGCTCTGGTCGAGGCGCAGGTCCTCGCCGCGGCGGCCGAGCACCTCGGCGCCGGCCGTGATCGTGGGATCGAAGTCGAAGACGACCTCGTCGCGGCCCAGCTCGAGCTCGTTGGCAGCCCCGATGACGATGTCGTCGCCGGCGCTCGCACCGAGGGACAGCAGGTGGTCCTCGACCCCGAGCCGGTTGAGCCGGTCGGCCAGGAAGCCGACGGCCTCGTCGTTGCTGAAGTCGGTCTGGCGCACCCAGCGAGCGGGCTTCTCGCCGATGACGTGCCAGCGGCCGTCGATCTTGCGGACCTCGAACTCGCGGCCCACGCCCGAGGGGGCCGGCGGGCGCAGCACGATGCGGGTGGCCTCGCGGTGGGGCTCGGCGGCGCGACGGGCGGCGACGATCTCGGCCATCGCGAACGACAGCTCGCGCAGGCCGGCGTGGCTCGCGGCGGAGACCTCGAACACCCGCAGGCCGCGCTCGCGCAGCTCGCCGATGACGAACTCGGCGATCTGGGCGGCGTCGGGGACGTCGGTCTTGTTGAGCGCGACCAGGCGGGGCCGGTCGGAGAAGTCGACGTCGGCGTACTGGCCGTAGCGGGTCAGCTCGGCCTCGATGATGTCGAGGTCGGTGAGCGGATCGCGTCCCGGCTCGACCGTGGCGCAGTCGATCACGTGCACGAGGGCGGCACAGCGCTCGACGTGCCGCAGGAAGTCGTGACCCAGGCCGCGGCCCTCGCTGGCACCCTCGATGAGGCCGGGGACGTCGGCCACGGTGAACGTGGTCTCGCCCGCGCGCACGACGCCGAGGTTGGGCACCAACGTGGTGAACGGGTAGTCGGCGATCTTGGGACGGGCCCGCGACAGCGACGCGATCAGGCTGGACTTGCCGGCCGACGGGAATCCGATCAGGCCGATGTCGGCCACGACCTTCATCTCGAGCGTGACCGTGCGCTCCTCGCCCGGCTCGCCCTTGAGCGCGAAGCCGGGGGCCTTGCGCTTGCTGGAGGCCAGCGCGGCGTTGCCGAGCCCGCCGCGGCCGCCGGCCGCGATGACGAGCTCGGTGCCGGCGCCGACCAGGTCGGCCAGGACCTCGCCGTTCTCGTCGCGCACCACGGTGCCGTCGGGGACCCTGAGGACGAGGTCCTCGCCGTTGGAGCCGCTGCGGTTCGAGCCCGCGCCGGGCGCGCCGCTGGTGGCCTTGCGGTGGGGCTCGTGGTGGTAGTCGATCAGCGTGGTGACGTCGGGCGTCACCACGAGGATGACGTCGCCGCCGTGCCCGCCGTTGCCGCCGTCGGGACCGCCGAGCGGCTTGAACTTCTCGCGGTGGACCGAGGCGACACCGTTGCCGCCGTTGCCTCCGGACACGTGCAGGGTCACCTGGTCAACGAACGAGGGGATCGCCATGGGTTCTCCTGGACGGTGGGTGGAAAAGAGAAAGGGCAGCCCGCATCAGCGGACCGCCCCTCCTCAGGAAGATCTGCGCGTCACTGCCCCGGAACGATGTTCACGACGCGACGGCCGCGCTTCGTGCCGAACTCGACCGCGCCGGGGGCGAGGGCGAAGAGGGTGTCGTCGCCGCCACGGCCCACGTTGGAGCCGGGGTGGAAGTGGGTGCCGCGCTGACGGACGATGATCTCGCCCGCGTTGACGAGCTGGCCGCCGAAACGCTTGACGCCGAGGCGCTGGGAGTTGGAGTCGCGCCCGTTCTTGGTAGAGGCTGCGCCCTTCTTGTGTGCCATGTCGTCAGTCCCTTACTTGGAGATTCCGGTGATCTTGACCTGGGTGTACTTCTGACGGTGCCCCTGGCGCTTCTTGTAACCGGTCTTGTTCTTGTACTTCTGGATGATGATCTTGGGGCCCTTGAGCCCACCGATCACCTCAGCGTCGACCTTGACCTTGGAGGCGTCGGCACCGGCCGTCACCTGGTCACCGTCGACCACCATGACCGCGGCGAGCTGGACGGTGTCGCCCTCGGTCGCCTGGACCTGGTCGATCGAGATGACGTCGCCGACCGCGACCTTGGCCTGGCCGCCGCCATTGCGCACGATTGCGTACACCACGGGATTCCTCACTCTGTACTGAAAAAGACTGGGTCGTGAACTGGGTCCTGCAAAAGAGTCTGAGCAGCACGCTGAGCGCACCGACTCTCGATTCTACTCGGGCGCCCCGTCCTCGGTCAAAACGGGTGCCTCCTGGGCCTGCGGCGTCTCTGCGACGGGCTGCGGTTCCGGCGCCTGATCGACCTGGGGCTGCTCGCTCCGGGGCTCGTCGGCCTTGGGCTCCTCGGCCTTGGGCTCCTCGGCCTTCGGCTCGTCGGACTTGGACTCCTCGCCCTTGCCCTGGCGCTGCTGGCGTCCGCCACCGTTGCCGTTGCCGTTGCCGCCGCCGGCGTTGCCGCCACGGCCCGAGCGACCACCGCGGCGTCCGCGACGCTGGCCCTCGTCCTTCTTCGGCTCGACCGGGGCGTCCTGGATGACGACGCCGCGACCCTGGCACTCCTCGCAGTCGTGGCTGAAGGACTCCAGCAGGCCCGTGCCGATGCGCTTGCGCGTCATCTGGACCAGGCCCAGCGAGGTGACCTCCGCGACCTGGTGGCGCGTGCGGTCGCGGCCCAGGCACTCGACGAGGCGACGCATGACGAGGTCGCGGTTGCTCTCGAGCACCATGTCGATGAAGTCGATGACGATGATGCCGCCGAGGTCGCGCAGGCGCAGCTGGCGCACGATCTCCTCGGCCGCCTCGAGGTTGTTCTTGGTGACGGTCTCCTCGAGGTTGCCGCCCGAGCCGGTGAAGCGGCCCGTGTTGACGTCGACCACGACCATCGCCTCGGTGCGGTCGATGACGAGCGACCCGCCCGAGGGCAGGTGGACCTTGCGGTCCAGCGCCTTGTGGATCTGCTCGTCGAGGCGTCGGGCGGCGAAGATGTCGTCGTCGCCCGTCCCTCCTGAGCCTGTCGAAGGGTCCCAGCGCTTCACGCGCTCCTCGAGATCGGGCGCGACGTGGGCGATGTACCCGGCTACCATGTCCCAGGCCTCGTCACCCTGGATGGTCAGCGACGCGAAGTCCTCGTTGAACAGGTCGCGGATGACCTTGATCATCAGGTCGGGCTCGGAGTACAGCAGCTGGGGCGCCTTGCCGGCGGCCACCTTGCTCTCGATGTCCTCCCAGCGCGCGGTCAGCGCGGCGATGTCGCGCTGCAGCTGGTCCTCGGTGGCGCCCTCGGCGGCCGTGCGCACGATGACGCCGGCACTCTCGGGCAGCGCCTCCTTGAGCAGGCCCTTGAGGCGCGCGCGCTCGTTCTCGGGGAGCTTGCGGCTGATGCCGTTGCTGCCACCGCCGGGCACGTAGACCAGGAAGCGTCCCGGGAGGCTGACCTGGCTGGTCAGGCGGGCGCCCTTCTGGCCGATCGGGTCCTTGGAGACCTGCACGAGCACGGTCTGGCCGGGCTGGAGCGCGTCCTCGATCTTGCGCTGCTTGCCGTTCTGGATGTTCGACCAGTCGACCTCGCCGGCGTAGATGACCGCGTTGCGGCCCGCACCGATGTCGACGAACGCCGCCTCCATGCTGGGCAGCACGTTCTGGACCTTGCCCAGGTACACGTTGCCGATCAGCGACGTCTGGGACTCGCGGGCGACGTAGTGCTCCACGAGGACCCCGTCCTCGAGCACGGCGATCTGCGTGTAGTCGTCGCGCTGGCGCACGACCATCTCGCGGTCGACGGCCTCGCGGCGGGCCAGGAACTCGGCCTCGCTGACGATGGGCGCCCGGCGACGGCCGGCCTCGCGGCCCTCACGGCGGCGCTGCTTCTTGGCCTCGAGGCGGGTGGAGCCGGTGACGCCGGTGATCTCGTCCTCGGCGGTGCGGCCCTCACGGACCTTGACGACGGTGTTCTCGGGGTCGTCGGGCGATCCCTCGGCGCCCTCGCCGGCACGCGCACGGCGGCGACGGCGACGGGTGGTGGTGGAGGAGCCGGAGCTCGACTGGTCGTCATCGCCGGACTCGGAGTCGTCGGACTCGTCGGAACCGGAATCGCCGTCGTCGTCGCCGTTGTCCTGGTCGCTCTTGCGACGGCGGCGTCCTCCGCGGCGGCGCCGGCGGCGTCCGCCCTCGCCCCCGTCGTCGTCGCCGGAGCCGTCCTCGTCGTCATCCTGGTCGCCGTCGGCGTCGTCCTGCGGCTCGACGCGCTTGCGCTCGCGCGGGGGCGCCAGCTCGGCCGGGGGCGCCTGGAACATCGCACCGACCGGGGGCAGCGTGGAGACCCTGGGGGCGGTCTCGGTGACCTCGTCCTGCTCGTCCTCGGCGTCCTCGTCCTCGTCCACGTCGCTCACCGGATCGGGCTCGGGGGCCTCCTCCGCGGGCGGGGCGAACACCGCCGCCGGCGGGCCGGCCGGACGACCCGCGGCGCGGCGGCGCGTGCGGGTGGTGGTGACCAGCGGCGCCTCGGCGGCGTCGTCGGTGGGGGTCTCGGGCGTGTCGGCCGCGTCGTTCGGATCGAGCATGTGCTCTCCTTCGCCCGGCAGCGGCGCAGCCACCCACCGGGCTGGTCAATGGTCCCGCGGGACCTCAAGTCTGTCTCAGGACGGCGCTTAGGCCTGTCACTCGACTCTCCACCCGACCTGCCGCGGTCGACACCTCACGGTGCGTCGCGGCCGGTGGCGAGCGGATCGCCGACCGTACCGGTCCGAACATCCAGCGGCCCTTGGCTCGAGCGGGTCGCCAGCGGCGCCTTCTCGATCGGCAGGCCGCACAGGGTGCGCAGTCCGGTGATCACGTCGTCCGGTCGTACCGACGGGGTGTCATGGCGTACGACCACGTCCAGTATCGCACACCCCTGCGCGCCGGTCCGGTCATCGACGTCCAGACGGACCACGGCCGCCCGGCAGTCGAAGGTGCGCAGGCCCCGCTTCATCATGCGCTCGACGAGCACCTCGTCCCGCGCGAGGAACGCCTCGACCGCGGCCCGGGCAGCCTCGGGCGGGACCTCGGGCAGCTCGATCGACCAGCGGCTGGCCTCGAGCAGGTCGGCCAGCGCTCCGCCGGGCGACACGATCACGTCGACGACGTCGAGCCCGTCCGGGAGCGCCGCGTCGAGGGCCGCGCGGACCTCGGCCGGGTCCATCGGCCGGGTCAGCCCGATCTCGGCGAACTCGGCCTCGCTGGCGGCACCGGTCGGGGAGGCGCCCGCGTAGGAGATCTTGGGGTGCGGCGTGTAGCCCGAGGAGTGCCCGATCGGCAGGCCGGCGCGGCGGATGGCCCGCTCGAAGGCGCGGGCGAAGTCACGGTGGCTGGTGAATCGCATCCGGCCCCGCTTGGCGTACCTCAGGCGCAGCTTCTGCACGATCGGCAGCTGCGGGTTCGGGGCCTCCGGGTTCGGGGTGCCTTCCAGGGTCCTGCTGCCGTCGTTGCTCACCCCACCAGCGTACGGCGGCCCGCTCCGGGACCGCGGTCCCGTCCGCGCCGCTACCGTGGGTCCCATGCGTCACACGATCGCCCTGCTCCTGACCGCGTCCGCCCTGGTCGTGGCCAGTGCCCCCGCGGGGGCAGCGGCGACGGTTCCCACCAAGGTCGCGGGGTTCACCGCGAAGAGCCAGACCGCCGCTCCCGGCGCCTCGGTCCGGTTCTCGGTCAAGGTCACCGCCAAGGGCCGGGCGTCGGCGCGTCGCGTCGTCTCGCTCCAGCGGCACGTCGGCGGCCGGTGGGTGCGCGCCGACCGCGCCCGCACCAACGCCTACGGGCGCGTCGTCCTGCGCCACCGCGTGGGCACGAAGGCGGGCGTCGCGACGAAGCTGAGGGTCCGGGTCGCCGCGAAGGGCCGGCTGCGCGCCGTGAACAGCAGCGTCAAGAAGGTCACCGTCCGGGCTCCCTGGACGCCCGACGCGCGATCGAAGGAGATCCTGTCGCTCGTGAACGAGGCTCGCTCGACGGCACGGTCGTGCGGCTCGGAGCCGTTCGCCGCGCGAGGTCCCGTGCGCCTCGAGTCGCGTCTCTCGTCCGCTGCGCAACGTCACGCCCTCGACATGGCGACGCACGACTTCTTCAGCCACACCGGTTCGAACGGATCCGACCTGAGCGACCGGGTCGACGCGCAGGGCTACGACTGGTCCCGGCTCGGCGAGAACATCGCCGCCGGCCAGCAGTCGCCGAAGCAGGTCGTCGGCGCCTGGCTGGCGAGCCCCGGCCACTGCAGGAACATCATGGGCCCGTTCACCGAGCTCGGCGTCGGCTACGCCACGGGCGACACCCGGTACGGGACGTACTGGGTCCAGGACTTCGGGACGCCGCGCTGACCGTGACCTCCTCCCCCACCACGCCGACCACCGGCGGCCGCTGGCTCGTCGGCGCGGCCATCGTCCTGCTCGCCCTGAACCTTCGCGTCGTCGTGGCGAGCCTGGGCGTCGTCCTGCCCGAGGTGCGCCAGGACCTGGCCATGACCCCCACCACCGCTGGAGTGCTGACGACCCTCCCGGTGCTGTGCTTCGCCGTGATCGGCTTCAGCTCCGGCGGGCTCGTCCGCCGGTTCGGGCTGCACCACGCCACCGTGGCGCTGCTGGCCCTGCTCGCCGCCGGTCTCGTCGCCCGGACCCTGCTCGACGACACCGTGCTGTTCCTCAGCACGACGGCCATCGCCCTGGCCGGTGCCGCGGTCGGCAACGTCATCCTGCCGCCCCTGGCAAAGGTGCACTTCCCCGATCGCATCCCCCTGATCAGCGCTCTCTACGGAGCCGCGATCATGGCGGGCGCGACGATCGCGTCGATCACGACCGTTCCCCTCAGCGAGGCACTCGGCGGCTGGCGCCCCGGGCTGGCGGCCTGGGCCCTGCTCGCGGCCCTCACGATCCTGCCGTGGCTGACCCTGCTGCGGCACGACGTCCACACCGGCCCCGCCACGGGCGACCGCCTGCCGATGAGGGAGATCGTGCGCTCGCCCCTGGCGTGGGCGATGGTCGCGTGCTTCGGAGCCCAGTCGGCCGGGGCTTACGCGCAGTTCGGCTGGTACCCCGAGATCCTCATCGACGGAGGCGTCGGCGAGCACCAGGCCGGCGTGCTGCTCGGGGTCATCACGGGCGTCGGGATCCCCCTGACGCTGGCGCTGCCCTGGCTCATGGCCCGGACGGGCGACACGCCCGTGCTGCCACTGTTCTTCGGAACCGTCACGGCCGCGGGCTGGCTCGGCGTGCTGATCGCGCCGGCGAGCCTCCCGGTGCTGTGGTCGGTGCTGCTCGGGCTCGGCGGCGGCGCCTTCACGTGGGTCCTGGCGATGATCGGCAAGCGCACCCGCACGCCCGCCGCGACGACGGCACTCTCGTTGCTGACCCAGGGGCTCGGCTACCTGCTGGCAGGACTCGGCCCGTTCGGCGTCGGGGCGCTCCACGACGCCACCGGCTCATGGGACGCGCCCCTCATCGCCCTCATTGCCTCGACCGTGGTGATCACCACGGCAGGCGTCGTCATCAGCCGCCCCCGCATGCTCGAGGACACCCTGCGCTAACGGCCGGTCAGTCGGCCGTGTCGAACCGGCGGTCGATCACGTCGAGCCCGTAGGAGAGCACCGCCGCCGCGGCGCCGAGCACCAGGCGGGGATGGGGCACGTTCCGGCGCACGAGCGCCTGCTCGAACGCGCGGTCCACCACGAACCCCACGACGGTCACTCCGACGACGAGGGCGCCCACCCCCGCGCCGATCGCGGCCGACTGCTGGGCCGGCACCGGCTCGCGAGGGGCGGCGATGACGTCGGGGCGGTTCAGGGCGACGTAGGTCGCTCCCCCGGCCAGGACGCCCGAGCCACCGGCGACGGCGGCCCTGACCCCGCGCGGGGCCCGGCCGATCGGCACGATCGACGCGACACCGGTGAGCACGGCGAACGCCAGCGACTGGCGCGGCGACTGCTTCCCCACCTCAGACCACCGACAGCGGCAGGAGCTTCTGCCCGGTCGGGCCGATCTGGATCTCCAGATCCATCTCAGGACACACGCCGCAGTCGAAGCACGGCGTCCAGCGGCAGTCCTCGACCTCGGCGGCACCGTCGGGATCGATGGAGTCCTGCCAGTCCTCCCAGAGCCACTCGCGGTCGAGGCCGGAGTCCATGTGGTCCCACGGCAGGACCTCGTCGTGCTCGCGCTCGCGGATGGTGAACCAGTCGAGGTCGACGCCCAGCGGTGTGAGCACCTCGGCCGACTTCTGCGCCCAGCGGTCGTAGCTGAAGTGCTCGCTCCAGCCGTCGAAGCGGCCGCCGTCGCGCCACACCGCCTCGATGACCTGTCCGACGCGGCGGTCGCCGCGCGAGAGCAGTCCTTCGACGATGCCCGGCTTGCCGTCGTGGTAGCGGAAGCCGATCGCCTTGCCGTACCGCTTGTCGGACTGCACCGAGGCGCGCAGCTTGCGCAGGCGCTCGTCGGTGGTCTCGTGGTCGAGCTGCGCGGCCCATTGGAACGGCGTGTGGGGCTTGGGCACGAAGCCGCCGATCGAGACGGTGCAGCGGATGTCGCGGCGGCCCGAGACCTCGCGGCCCGTGTCGATGACGCGCTTCGCGAGCTCGCCGATCTGCAGCACGTCCTCGTCGGTCTCGGTGGGAAGGCCGCACATGAAGTAGAGCTTCACCTGGCGCCAGCCGTGCGAGAACGCGGCGGAGACGGTGCGGATCAGGTCGTCCTCGCTGACCATCTTGTTGATGACCTTGCGCAGGCGGTCGCTGCCGCCCTCGGGCGCGAACGTGAGGCCCGAGCGGCGGCCGTTGCGGCTGAACTCGTTGGCCAGGGTGATGTTGAAGGCGTCCACGCGGGTCGACGGCAGCGAGAGCGACGTGTTGGTGCCCTCGTAACGGTCGCCGAGCTGCTTGGCGACCTCGCCGATCTCGGAGTGGTCGGCGCTGGAGAGGCTCAGCAGGCCGACCTCCTCGAAGCCGGACTCCTTCAGGCCGTTGTCGACCATCTGGCCGATCGTCTGGATCGAGCGCTCGCGGACCGGGCGGGTGATCATGCCCGCCTGGCAGAAGCGGCAGCCGCGCGTGCAACCGCGGAAGATCTCCACGCTGAAGCGCTCGTGCACCGTCTCGGCGAGCGGCACGAGCGGCTTCTTCGGGTACGGCCAGCTGTCGAGGTCCATCAGCGTGTGCTTCGCGACCCGCACCGGGACCCCGGGACGGTTCGGCGCGATCGCGCCGATCTGCCCGTCGGGGCGGTAGGAGACGTCGTAGAACTTCGGCACGTAGACGCCGCCGGACGCGGCCAGCCGGGCCAGCACCTCGTCACGGCCTCCGGGACGGCCCTCGGCCTTCCACTCGCGCACGACCTCACTGATCGCGAGCACGACCTCCTCGCCGTCGCCCATCACGGCGGCGTCGACGAAGTCGGCGATCGGCTCGGGATTGAAGGCGCTGTGCCCGCCGGCCAGCACGATCGGGTGCGAGTCGTCGCGGTCGACCGCGTGCAGGGGGATGCCGGCCAGGTCGAGCGCGGTCAGCATGTTCGTGTAGCCGAGCTCGGTGGAGAAGCTGAGCCCGAACAGGTCGAACGCCCCCACCGGGCGGTGCGCGTCCACGGTGAACTGCGGGATGTCGTGCTCGCGGAGCACGGCCTCCATGTCGGGCATGACCGCGTACGTGCGCTCGGCGAGGATGCCGTCGCGCTCGTTGAGGACCTCGTAGAGGATCTGGACGCCCTGGTTCGGCAGGCCCACCTCGTAGGCGTCGGGGTACATCAGCGCCCAGCGGACGTCGGCCTCGTCCCAGTCCTTGACGGTCGAGTTCAGCTCGCCGCCGATGTACTGGATGGGCTTGGAGACCCCCGCGAGCAGCGGCTCGAGCCGGGGGTAGACGGAGTCGACAGGCATGACACCAGCGTACGTGGCCGCGAGCAGTGGCCCGGACGCTACTTCGTGACGGTCAGGGTGCGCGCGCCGCTGGCCGAGGGCTCCATCAGGTCGGTGCCGCCGAACGAGGCGGTGATCGCGTGCTTGCCGACCGCGAGCTTCGGCAGCGTCACGACGACCTTGCCCTTCGACGCAGGCGTGAGCGTGGCGGTGGCGATGCGCTTCGTGCCGTCCATCACGACGATCGATCCGGACGTGATCCCGACCTTGCTGGCCGACAGGACCGAGATCGTCAGCTTCGCCTGCGCGGTGGACTTCACCGAGGTGGCCAAGAGGGCCGTGGCCGTGGTCGTGGGCTCCTGGACGACGAGCGGGACCTCGGCGCTGGAGGACGCGAGCTGGTAGGGCGCACCGCGGTACTGCACCGAGATCCTCCGCGTCCCCGGCGCCAGACCCGGCACGGGGATCGTCAGCGTGCCGCGTGCCGCGGGTGTCAGGGTCGCGGCGGCGACCTTCGCGCCGTCGGCGAGCACCCAGACCTCGCCCGCGGTGGGAGCGACGCGACGCGCGGTGGCCACGGTGGCGACGACCTGCGCCGGCTCCGTCGAGCGCACCGTCGGCTTCGCGACCGCGGCCGCCACCGTGGTGGGCTCGACGACCGAGAACGCCGTGGCCCGGGCCGAGGAGCGCTTCACGGTCTTGGAGCCCCAGTAGGTGGCCCGGATCGTGTGCCGGCCAGCGGTGAGCGCCGGCAGGCGCACCGAGACCTTGCCGCGGCGCGCCTTGGTGAGGACTGGCGAGGCGATGCGCCGGTCGTCGACGTACACCGAGACCGCGTTCGTCGTGGTGCGGCCGTCGGTCGGCGTCACGGCGACCGTGGCGACCGGACGCGAACCGGCGGCGACGGTCGTCGACGGCAGGGTGATCGTGGTCTTCGCCGACACGACCTTCGGGGGCTTCGTGACGACGACCTTGATCGTGCGGCTCGTGGACTTGCGGACCTTGGCGTTGCCGTCGAAGACGGCGGAGACCCACTGCTTGCCGCGCTTCATCCGCGGGAGCGTCACCGCGATGGAGCCCGCGTGACCCGGCTTGAGCGTGACGGTCTTGACCGTCACCCCGCCGCGACGCAGGCGGACCTTGCCCTCCGGAACGACGCCCTTGGAAGCCTTCACGCGCACGGTGACCTTCGGCTTGATCCGGGTGCTGACCTTCGCCGGCGCGGCGACCGAGACGGCCGACGCCACCGTCGGCGCGGGTGCGGGCGACGGCTCGACGGGCTCCGGGGAGACCGGCGCACTCTGGTCCTTGAAGTGGATGAACCGCTCGGGGTACCAGGAGTCGCCCGTGTTGACCCGGTACCGGCGGTAGGTCTTCGAGGTGTAGCTGTCCTCGGACAGCACGAGGAAGCCCGAGCCGACCTGCTCGACGTAGGCGACGTGGCTGGCCGCCTTCGACCACTGCGCGATCGCGCCGACGGCGGGACGGTTGTCGACGGGGTAGCCGAGCTTCTTGGCGTTCGTGTGCCAGTCGCGCGCGTTGCCCATGAGGATCCGGGGCTCGGGGACGCCGGCCCTCTTCATCCGCCAGGCGGCGTAGTTCGTGCAGTTGTGCCCGGCGTACATCCGCCAGTGCATGAGGTGCATGACGTCGGCGTACCCGGAGGTGTCGCACTTGGCGACCTGCGCCTTGGTCTTGGCCGTGCAGATCAGGGTGAACGCCTGGGCCGACGTGGTCGTGGCCGAGAGCCCCGACACCACGAAAAGGCACACGAGTCCCACGAGTCCCAAACGACGCATGGCGGACAGCCTACGACACCGACACGCCGAAATGAACTTAAAGTTGAACTTTAGGGTTCCGATGTGTTAATGACACCGCTGTCATTTCAGGCTCACAGCCACTCCACAGCCGACGCTCAACCGATTCGACCCCTCAGGCGCGAGACTGGACGCATGAGCGTCGCGTCCGACCTGACCCGTCCGGACGGCACCCCTCTGCGGGTGCTGGTCGTGGACGACGAGCCCAACATCGCCGAGCTGCTGCAGATGGCCCTGCGCTACGAGGGCTTCGAGGTGCGCACCGCCGGCACGGGACGCAAGGCCGTCGCGGCAGCGCGCGAGTTCGCGCCCGACGCGATGATCCTGGACTGGATGCTGCCCGACTACGACGGCCTCGAGGTCCTGGCGAAGGTGCGCGCCCTCTCCCCCGACGTCCCGGTGATCTTCCTGACCGCCCGCGATGCCGTGGAGGACCGGATCGCCGGACTCACGGCGGGCGGCGACGACTACGTGACCAAGCCGTTCAGCCTCGAGGAGGTGGTCGCGCGGCTGCGCGCGCTGCTGCGGCGTGCCGGCGGACGCCGCCAGGACCCCAGCTCCACGCTCGTCGTCGGCGATCTCGAGCTCGACGAGGACAGCCGCGACGTCACGCGCGGCGGGACGCCCATCGAGCTGACGGCCACCGAGTTCGAGCTGTTGCGCTACCTCATGCGCAACGAGCGCCGTGTCGTGTCGAAGGCCCAGATCCTCGACCGCGTGTGGGACTACGACTTCGGCGGCAACGACAACATCGTCGAGCTGTACATCTCCTACCTGCGCAAGAAGGTGGACGCCGGGCGCGAGCCGATGATCCACACCAAGCGCGGGGCGGGCTACATCCTCAAGGCCGCCCCGGCGGCACCGTGATGCGCCCCCGCACCCTGACGGGGCGGCTGATCGCCTCCGCCGTGGCCCTGGTGTCGGTGGTCTGCCTGCTCGTGGCCCTGACCGCCACCGTCATCATGCGGTCGACGCTGATGGAGCGGCTGGACGGCGACCTCCAGCAGGCGGTGGAGCGCGCCCAGCGCGTGGAGGGGCCGGGCCGCGGCGGCGGCGCGCTCGTGACCGACTGCGGCGAGCTGCCCACGCTGCCCCCGGGCCAGAACGCCGGAAGCGTGACGGCCGTCTTCGGGTCCGCCTGCCGCATCGGCGTCCAGATCACCGCGGCCGGCGGGCTGAGCCAGCTGCCGCCGGAGGCGGTCGACGAGATGAGCGAGGCCGAGGTCGGCGACGAGCCGCGCACCATGGACCTGCCGGGCGTCGGCTCGTACCGGGTCGCCGCCACGACGAACGCCGCCGGCGACCGCGTGGCCTTCGGCCTGCCCACTGCCGGCGTCGACGACACGATCGGCAGCCTGGTCCGCTGGGAGATCCTGCTCTCGCTGTTGGGCATCGGCGTCGCCGCCGTCGGGGCGCGACAGATCGTCCGCCACCAGCTGCGGCCCCTGCGGCAGGTGGCGGCGACGGCCCACGAGGTGGCCGAGACGCCCCTGGCCTCGGGCGCGGTGGCCTCGCTCCCGCGAGTGCCGGACGAGCTCACCGACCCGTCCAGCGAGGTGGGCCAGGTCGGCGCCGCCTTCAACCACATGCTCGGACACGTCGACGACGCGCTGCGGGCACGCCACGACAGCGAGCAGCAGGTGCGCCGGTTCCTCGCCGACGCCTCCCACGAGCTGCGCACCCCCCTGACGACGATCCGCGGCTACGCCGAGCTGAGCCGCCGCACCGACGCGGACCCGACCGAGGCCATGGCCCGGATCGAGTCCGAGGTCGGACGGGTCACGACGCTCGTCGAGGACATGCTGCTGCTGGCCAGACTCGACTCGGGACGTCCCCTCGAGCAACGCGAGGTGGACCTCACTCACCTCGTGGTGGAGGCGGTGGCCGACGCTCGCGTGGTCGACCCCGAGCGGCGCTGGCGGCTCGAGGTGCCGCCGGAGCCGGTGACCGTCGTCGGCGACGAGCTGCGCCTGCACCAGGCCCTCACCAACCTGCTGACGAACGCCACCCGTCACACGCCTGAGGGAACGACCGTGACGGTGCTCGTTCTGGCCGATCCGACCCGCGTGGAGGTCCACGACGACGGGCCGGGCGTCCCCGAGGAGCTGCAGCCCGTCGTGTGGGAGCGCTTCACACGCGGCGAGTCCTCGCGCACCCGCTCGGCCGGCGGCGCCGGACTGGGCATGTCCCTGGTGCGCGCCATCATGCTCGCCCACGGTGGCGAGGCGTCGCTGGCCAGCCGGCCCGGCGACACGACGTTCACGCTGACCTTCGCCGCCGAGTAGTTGCGGCCAGTTTGGACCGTGCACCATGATCGACGCATGGCTCAGAAACAGTCCATCCTCGGACGCATCTCCCAATTGACGAAGGCGAACATCAACGCGCTGCTCGACAAGGCGGAGGATCCGCAGAAGATGCTGGACCAGATGGTCCGCGACTACACCAACTCCATCGCCGAGGCGGAGCAGGCGGTCGCGCAGACGATCGGCAACCTGCGGCTGGCCGAGGCCGACCACGCCGAGGACGTCGCCTCCGCGAAGGAGTGGGGCGGCAAGGCGATCGCCGCGTCGAACAAGGCCGACCAGCTGCGCCGGGAGGGCCACGACGGCGAGGCCGACCGGTTCGACCAGCTCGCGAAGCTCGCGCTGGGCAAGCAGATCGCGGCCGAGAACGAGGCCAAGGCGGCGGCACCGATGATCGCCCAGCAGGGCGAGGTCGTCGAGAAGCTCAAGACCGGCCTGGTCGGCATGAGGGGCAAGCTCACCGAGCTCAACTCCAAGCGCGACGAGCTCGTCGCCCGCCACCGCTCGGCCGAGGCGCAGGCGCAGGTCACCGACGCGATCAAGTCGATCGACATCCTCGATCCCACCAGTGAGCTGAGCCGCTACGAGGATCGTGTGCGCCGCGTCGAGGCCCAGGTCCTCGGCCACCAGGAGCTCGCCGCGTCCAGCCTCGACTCGCAGTTCGCCGAGCTGGAGGCCGACGCGGGCCAGCTCGAGGTCGAGGCCCGCCTGGCCGAGCTCAAGGGGCTCGGCCAGGGCACCCCCACCCCCGAGGAGAACGCGTGAAGCTCACCGAGAAGTTCGAGTACCCGGCCAGCCCCGAGCAGGTCTTCGGCCTCGTCAGCGACCAGGGCTTCCGCGAGCGGTCGTGCGAGCGCCAGGGCGCCCGCGACTACTCCGTCACGGTGGAGGAGCAGGGCGGCGCCACCGTTGTCACGATCGTGCGCACCATGGAGTCGGACATGCCCGACTTCATCAAGAAGCTCACGGGCGACTCGGTCACCGTGACGCAGGTCGAGAAGTGGGGCCCGGCCGACGCCGCGGGCACCCGCACCGCCGAGGTCTCGGTGGACATCCACGGTCAGCCCGCCCGCATGCTCGGCACCTCCACGATCGCCGGGTCCGGGAACGTCAGCACCATGTCGGTCGACGGCGACGTCAAGGTGTCGCTGCCGCTCATCGGCCGTCGCATCGAGCCGGAGGTCGCCAAGGCGATCACGGCCTCGCTGCGTGACGAGGTCGAGTACGGCAAGACCCAGATCTGAGCCTCAACCGCCCAGGAGCTCGATGACCTCGTCGAGCTCCTGCGGCGCGTACCAGGCCAGGTCGCCGCTGCCGTCGGCGTCGAGATGGAACGACTGCACGTCACGCAGCCGGATCGGCGCGTCGGCGTCGTCGAGCTCGGCGCACACCACCACCGGGCCGTGCTCGGCGGCGGTCAGCAGCGCGTCGTACTCGTCCTCCTCGTCCTGCGAGGCGGCCGTGACGCGCTCGGGCGTGACCGGCTCGTCCTCGGCGAGGGTGCGCAGCAGGGCGGCATCGGCCGCCGCGTAGACGCGGGTACGACTCATGTGGGCCTCTTCCGTCCGCGGGGGGCACGCGCGCGCCGGGGACCGATCGTCTCGGTCAGCTCCTCCAACGCCTCCAGGATGCACTGCCCCAGGACGTCGGCATCCGGCACCGACTCGCGATCGGTGACGATGCCGAAGAAGACGCGGCCGTCGTAGGACGTGACCCCCACCGAGACCGCCCGGTGACCCGTGAGCGGGATGGCCGGGAAGATCTCCCGCAGCTGCTGCCCCGCCATGTACACCGGGTCCTGCGGGCCGGGCACGTTCGTGATGACCAGGTGGTACGGCCGGTTCGCCTCGTCGGTGGCCACGCGCGCACCCACCGCGTGGAACGTGGAGGTGGCGAAGCCCGGCAGGTTCGCGAGCTTGTTGGCCGCCACCGCCGAGCCGGTCTCGCGGTGGCCCTTCAGGGCGTAGGAGACCTGGTGCAGCCGCACGACGGCGTTGGACTCGCCCACCGGCAGGTTCAGCATGAGGCCGCGCACGAGCGGCCCGAGCGAGGTCGGGTGACCGCCCTCCGCCAGCCCGTCGCGGGTCACCGACATCGGCACCATCGCGCGGAAGCTGGTCTTGGCGGTGACGGGCTCGGCCCGGGTGAGCATCCAGCCGCGCAGGCCCCCGGCGATCGCCGCCAGGATCACGTCGTTGACCGTGCCACCGTGCTCGTCGCGGACCCGCCGGAACGCGGTGAGCGGGGCGCTGACCGAGGTGAACCGGCGGTGCCGCGAGGGAGTGGCGGTGAGCGGGCCGTGGGACGTCGCGTCGGGACCCAGGCCCGGCAGGTGCGAGACGACCCTCGACCACTGGTACTCGCCGCTCCACAGCAGCTCGGCCGGGTGGCTGAGCTGCGAGCGAACCGAGCCGGTGAGCAGCTCGAGGGTGCCGGGGGCGGACCGCGGGGTCCACTCCTCGTGCGGGATCGTGCGGTCGCGCTGCGTCTCCTCCAGCAGGACCTGCGCGAGGTCGACCGTGTGCGAGCCGTCGACGAGCGCCTGGTGCGACTTGAACAGCAGCGCCAGCTCGCCGCCCTGCAGTCCCTCGATCAGGTAGAGCTCCCACAGGGGACGCTCGTGGTCGAGCCGGCGCGCGATGAGCCGGCCCACCAGGTCGTGCAGGGCGTCGCGCCCGCCCGGGCGGGGCAGCGCCGAACGCCTCACGTGCAGGGAGAGGTCGAAGTGCTCGTCGTCGACCCAGACCGGCATGCCGACGCCACCGGGGATGCGGCGCGGCACCTGGCGGTAGCGCGGCACGAGGTCGATCCGGTCGTTGATGACCTGTATCAGGCGGTCGTAGTCGAGGGGCCGGTCTCCGGGCGCGAGGATCGCCAGCGACGCGACGTGGCGGGGCGTCTCGGGATGGTCCTGGTGCAGGAACATCGCGTCGAGAGGACTCAGTCGTTGCATGCGCTCCCCTGCTGTCCTGGCGTGGATCCGGTCCGCCGGTAGCCCCGAAACTTACCACCCGGTCCGGCCACCCGAGGGGCTTCGGAAAGCGGCGCGAGTCGCTGACAGCGGACCCGCTGCCGTGCCATCCTGCCTCGAAGGAGGACGGAGGACGGACGATGGCCCTGCGGACGGACGCGGCACTGGCTGCGAAGCGACTGGCCGCCGCGTCGTGCGTCGGCGCCGTCCTGGGTCTGCTCGTCGGCGGGGTCGGCGGGCGGCTCTTCATGGGGCTGCTCGCGAGCCTCAACCGCGAGGACCACGGCGTCATCACGAGCGATGGCTTCCCGATCGGCGAGGTGACCACCGCCGGCACGATCCAGCTGCTCCTCACCGGGACCGTCCTCGGGGTGCTGGGCGCCGGGATCTACCTGGGGCTGCGCGGACTGGCGCCCGGGCCGGTGTGGTTCCGCCGCGCGTGCGCAGCCGTGGGCGGCACCGTCATGGTGGGGGCCTCGATCGTCCACGAGGACGGGCCCGACTTCACCCTGCTCGAGCCCACGTGGGCGGCGATCGTCCTGACGCTCGGGGTTCCGCTCGTCTTCCTGCTGGTCATGCCGCCGTCGGTGGACCGTCTCGTGGTCGACGGGGGCTCCCTGCTGCGCGGCCGGTGGGCGTGGGTCGGACTCGTGCCATGGGTGTTCCCTCTGCTTCCCGCCACCGTCCTGCTCGTCGGGGCCTGGCTCCTCGCGCGCTGGGCCGGGCAGCGCATGCCCGGGGCGGGCGCGTGGCTCGCGCGGGGCGCCCTGGCGGCGCTGTTCGTCGCCGGGGCCGTCATCCTCACCTCCGAGATCGTCGCGATCTACGACACGGTCGGCGAGGGCCGCTACCTGCTGCGCTGACGGCCGGCTCATCGCGTGGTCACCAGCTCGGTGGCGAGCCGCTCCACCCGGGTGACGTAGCCCGACGTGGGCACCACCTCACGCAGCGGCCGTCCGGTCATCAGCGCGAGGTCGTGTCCGGGTCCGTCCTGAGGGAGGAACGCCCACGGGGTGTGCCCGGTGAGCTCGCGCAGCGTCTGGGCGACCTCACGCTCGGTCCAGCCCAGGGAGGCGCGGAACCCGTTCAGCACGAGGCGCGGCGGGCGCCGCCACGGACCGGCGTCGTCGAGCGCGCGAACGAGCCGGGCCAGCCCGACCGGATCGACCCGGCCGACCGCCAGCACCTCGTCGGCGAGGTCGAGCACGCGGCGGGTCACCTGGTCGCGCGACGGCCCCTGACCCATCGCAGCCTCCACGCCGAAGCCGCAGTCGACCACGACGAGGTCGTGGTCGCGCCGCAACGCGCGCAGGACGGTCTCCAGGGCGTCGGGGCGCAGGTGGTGCCACATGTCGGACCGCGGCAGGCCGGTGAGCACGTCCCAGTGCGGGCCGAGGCTCAGCAGGTGGGCGTCGGCGGACGCCGCGCGGCCACGGGTCACCTCGCGACAGGCGGCCATCACGCCGCTGACGTCGTCGAGCACGCCGAGCAGCTGACCGATCGACCCGCCGTACACGTCGGCGTCCACGAGCGCGGTGCGGCGACCACCCGCGGCGGAGGCCGCCGCGAGCGACACCGCCAGGCTGCTCCGGCCGGGTGCACCGGTGGCGCCCCACA
This sequence comes from Aeromicrobium choanae, assembly GCF_900167475.1. Taxonomy (NCBI): domain Bacteria; kingdom Bacillati; phylum Actinomycetota; class Actinomycetes; order Propionibacteriales; family Nocardioidaceae; genus Aeromicrobium; species Aeromicrobium choanae. The sequence goes on from NZ_LT796768.1 coordinate 574,652, forward strand.
CCGCCACGAGCGTCCCGGGATCGGCATCGCGCTCGCGTGGTGCCACGGGCACCGACCCCGCGGCGGCGAGGTCGCCGAGCCGGGCCTCGTGGTCGATGCCGAGCGCGGCACCGTCGCCGTCCACCGCCGCGCACCGCACCCCCAGCTCGACGAGGCGCTCGACGACCCCGGCGTCGAGCCCGGGGCTGCCCACCGCGACGAGCGCGAGGTCGAGCCGGTGCGTGCCCGCGGTGGCGAGGAGGTCGGCGACGTCGACGCACCGGCGCACCAGCAGCATCCGCGCGTCCTGCTCGATCTCGGCGAGGGCCGCGGCCTCCCAGTGCGCCCCGCACGCCGCGACCGCGACGCGCATCGGCTCGGTCGCGCTCACGGGACCCGCACGACGGTCAGGTGCCCCGTGGACAGGGCGGAGACCACGTCGGCGCCCGGACCCCCACGGCCTGCGTCCACGACGAGCGTGCGGGTGCCCGTGCCGTCGACACGTGAGATCGAGACGACGGCGACGTCCACCAGCACGCGGCGGGTGCGGGCGCTCAGGTCACCGGACTCGCCGGGGCCGGCCCACACGTCGACCCGCTCCCCCGCTTCGAGGTCCGGTGGTGCGGTCCCCGAGGGAACGGCCATCGCCAGCTCCCGCCCACGATCGACCGAGTCGGCGATCGCGTCGCGCACCAGGAGCGTGCCGGGAGCGGCATCGCGCGCCCACACCCCGCGAGGGACGCCGTCGCGCGTGGCCAGCAGGCCCGCGGCCGCGGCCGACTCGAGGCGGCCCGAGACGGGTGCGAGATCGGCCGGGTCGACGGGCTCGCCGGCCCGGACCTCGGCGCGGACGAGCCAGTAGTCGGTGGAGTCGCGTGCCGTGGCCACGAGCCAGCCGCCGGCGACCGCGGACACCAGGACGAGGACGGCACCCAGGACGAGTCGTGGATTGCGCCATCTGGAGATCGAGGTGCGCCGGGCGAGCGCGCGCCGGGACGTGTCACCCCCCGTGACATGCATGTGCCAAGTCATACGGGGTCGCGCCGTGGCCCGGCCACCGGTCGTCCACAGTCCGGTCGTGACCTGCGCCTCGTCGCAGGTCCTGCGTGTGAGAATGAGGTCATGGCCCCCCAGCACCAGTTCCTCACGGCGAACGACGTCGCCGAGACCCTGAAGGTCGACGTTCGCGTCGTCTGGGGTCTGCTGAAGTCCGGCGAGCTGCGCGGCTTCCAGGTCGGGGGGCGCAAGATGTGGCGCATCGAGGCGAGCGCGCTCGAGGACTACATCGCGCGCCAGTACGAGCGCACGGCGCGCGACACCGGGGTCAGCGCTGCACGAGAGCCGCAATCCACGCCCAGGGCAGACTGACGCGCCGTTCCCCCGCGGCCACCTGCACGAAGTCGGCTCCCACCGCGACGATCGAGCCCTCGACGGCCCGGCCATCGCGTCGGACGACGCGCACCTCGACCCCGGCGTCCCTCACGGCTCGGGCGACCTGTCGACGGGTCCGCGCCGTCGGAGGCGCGGCCGCGGCCCGGCCGTCGCGGCCCGAGACCGCGGTGACCGCCTCCGGCATCACGATGACGCGACGACCTGCGTCCTCGACGAGGAGCACGTCGCCGACTCCGGCGACCCGGCCCCCGATCTCGCCGAGACCCGCCACGTCGAGGCGGACGTCCGGCCCGCCGAGCAGGTCCGTCCAGCCCAGGGCGCCCCACTGCTCCTCGCGCAGGTCGTCCGCGAGGGCGTCACGCTCGTCGGCGTGCTCGTCGATCGCCGCACCCTCGAGGTCGGCGAACAGTCGGTCCCAGCGCATGAGGACACCGTAGGGCCTTCGGCGAAGGCCCTACGGTGTCGTGCGGATCAGGCCTCGATGGCGGCGTTGTCGCCGCTGCGGGCGCCGCCGATCTCGATCTTGCGCGGCTTCGCGCGCTCGGCCACGGGGATGCGCAGGCCAAGGACGCCGTCCTCGTAGGTGGCCTCGATGCGCTCCAGGTCGAGGTTGTCGCCCAGCACGAGCTGGCGGCTGAAGGCGCCGCGCGGGCGTTCGGACGCCAGCATCTCCCAGTCGCCGTTGCGGGCGACCCGCTCGGCGCGCACCGTCAGGACGTTGCGCTCGATGTCGAGGTCGATGCTGTCCTTCGCCACCCCGGGGAGGTCGAACTCCACGACGAAGGTGTCACCTTCGCGCCACGCGTCCATCGGCATGAACGCCGGCCGGTTGGTGGTCCCGAGCAGCTGCTGGGTGATGCGGTCGAAGTCGCGGAACGGGTCGGTCGTGCGGATCATCATCGTCGATTCCTCCTTGCGAGTGATGGTGGTTCTCATCCGTCAAAACCTATATTCACCATTTCATATTCCTTGTCAAGTACAGTTCAGGTACTGAGGAGGACGATCATGCGCGAGGACGACGAGGACGGCGTCTACGCCATCTCGGTGGCCGCCGAGATGGTGTCGATGCAGGTGCAGAACCTCCGCGTCTACGAACGTCGGGGACTGCTCGAGCCGTTCCGAACGGCGGGCGGCACCCGCCGCTACAGCCGAGCCGATCTCCGGCGGCTGGTCCGCATCCGCGACCTCCTCGCCGACGGGCTCAACCTGGCCGGCATCGAGCGCGTCCTGGCCCTGGAGGATCAGGTGGCGCGGCTCCGCCACGAGAACGAGCGCATGAGGCGCCGCCCCACCTCGCCCTGAGGGCTCGTCCACACCCTCCCGTCATGAGCATTGACGGGGTCCTTGGCATGCGGTTCGCTGGTCCCTCATCACGCCATCTGTCGTCAAATGCATTCATCGGACGCCATTGACGACCGCGATCGGGGGATCGGATGCTCGACCTGTCGACCTCAGGGCCTGAGGAGGCGCTGCGCGTCGTCCTCACCGGGGTGCTCGCGCTGTGGGCCATGTGGTGGGGTCTGGGCCTGCTGCTGGCGCTGGCCGACCGGCGGCTCGCGGCGCGGCTCGCCCCTCCCCTGCTGCGTGCGCTGCTGGTCACCGGCGTGGTCGTCTCGGTGCAGTCGCCCGCCCGCGCGACACCTGGCGGCGTCGAGAGCCTGCAAGGTCTCGCCCTGCCCGACCGGCCCCTGACGACCGCGCCGGCACCCGCCACGTCCGCACCCGAGCCACCGGTGCACGTCGTGGCTCCCGGCGACAGCCTCTGGTCGATCGTCCGCGGCCGGTCCCCCGGCGCCGACGACACCAGCCTCGGTGCCGCTGTCGACCGGTGGTACCGCGCCAACCGCGACGTCATCGGGGACGACCCCGACCTCATCCAGCCCGGCCAACGCCTCGATCCGCCAGGAGCACCATGATCACCGCCACCGCACTCGCCACCGATCCGCTCGCGCCCCGGCAGGTCCCCCTGCCTTTCGCGCCCTCACCGCCGCTCGTGCCGGTCCCGGTCGAGCGCGGCGACGCCAGCGAGCTCCGGCATCGCTGCGCGCGCTTCACGCAGGCGCTCGCGGAGGTGATCACCGGAGTCCGTCCCGTCCGCCAGCTGGGTCCGTGGCTGAGCCGCGACGTCTACGAGCAGCTGCACCGGTACGTCACCGAGCGGTTCGTCGCCGGCGGGCCACGCCACAGCCCGCGCGTCGTCTCGGTGCACATCGCCATGGTCGACCCCGGCGCGGCGGAGATCGCGGCCCGGATGGTGCACCGGGGCCGGTCCCACGCGCTGGCGGTGCGCCTGCAGCGCGGCCGCGACCACCAGGGGCGCACGACATGGCGCTGCACGGCGGCCGAGTGGGCGTGAGCAGAGTGGGCGTGAGCCCCTCAGCACGCCGTGCAGGCGAGGGTCAGCGGTTCTTCTTGCGCGACTGGCGGGCGGCCTTCGCCTTGCGACGAGCGGCATCCTTGGCCTTGTTCTGGCGCGCCAGCTCGTTCGCGTCGACGTCCTCGTCCTCGTCGACGACCGACTCCTCGACCGCCATGGCCGAGCCGTCCTCCGACGGCGCCGAGTACGACAGCTGCTTGGGCGTCGTGTCCGGCTCGAGGCCCTTGGCCGAGATGTGCGGGGGCTCGTCCCCCTCGTCGTCCTCGTCGACCTCGATCTCGACGCTGAGGTTGAACAGGTAGCCGACGGACTCCTCGGAGATGCCCTCCATCATCGCGTTGAACAGGTCGTAGCCCTCGCGCTGGTACTCCACCAGCGGGTCACGCTGGCTGTACGCGCGCAGGCCGATGCCCTCGCGGAGGTAGTCCATCTCGTACAGGTGCTCGCGCCACTTGCGGTCGAGCACGCTCAGCACGACGCGGCGCTCCAGCTCACGGGCGACCTCGTCGCCCAGCTCGGCCTCGCGCTTGTCGTAGGCCGACAGCGCGTCCTCGACGATCCGTGCCCGCAGCGTGGCCGCGTCGAGCCGCTCCAGTCCGCCGGCCTCCTCCACGACCTGCTCGTGGTCGAGCGAGATCGGGTAGAGGGTGCCGAGTGCGGTCCACAGCTTGTCGAGCTCCCACGACGTGGGGTAGCCGTCGGTGGCGGCGGTGACGTAGGCGCCCGTGACGTCCTCGATCATCTGGCGCACGCGCGGCTCGAGGTCCTCGCCCTCGAGCACGCGGCGGCGCTGGGAGTAGACGACCTCACGCTGGGCGCTCATGACGTCGTCGTACTTGAGGATGTTCTTGCGGGTCTCGAAGTTCTGCGCCTCGACCAGGCCCTGCGCCGACGCGATCGACTTCGTGACGCGCTTGTTCTCGATCGGCACGTCGTCGGGGATCTTCATCGTCTGCAGGATCCAGTTGACCCACTCGCCCTTGAACAGGCGCATGAGGTCGTCCTCGAGCGACAGGTAGAAGCGGGTGGAGCCCGGGTCGCCCTGACGGCCGGAGCGGCCACGCAACTGGTTGTCGATGCGGCGGGACTCGTGGCGCTCGGTGCCGATGACGGCCAGGCCACCGGCCGCGACGACCTCGTCCTTCTCGGCCGCCACCTGCTTCTCGATGCGCTCGAGGGCGTCGGGCCACGCGGCGTCGTACTCCTCGGGGGTCTCGACGGGGTCGAGGCCCTTGCTGCGCAACTCGGCGTCGGCCAGGAACTCGACGCTGCCGCCGAGCATGATGTCGGTACCGCGACCGGCCATGTTGGTGGCGACGGTGACGGCGCCCTTGTGGCCGGCGCGGGCGACGATCGCGGCCTCGCGGTCGTGGTGCTTGGCGTTCAGGACCTCGTGGGCGATGCCCTGCTTCTTCAGCTGCTTGCTGAGCCGCTCGCTCTTGGCGACGCTGGTGGTGCCGATCAGCACCGGCTGCCCCTTGGCGTGGCGCGCGGCGATGTCGTCGACGACGGCGTTGAACTTCGCGTCCTCGGTGCGGTACACGAGGTCGGGCAGGTCGTCGCGGCGGATCGGCTTGTTCGTGCGGATGGGCACGACGCCGAGCTTGTAGATCTTGTCGAACTCGGCCGCCTCGGTCATGGCCGTGCCGGTCATGCCCGAGAGGGTGGAGTAGAGACGGAAGTAGTTCTGCAGGGTGATCGTGGCCAGCGTCTGGTACTCCTCGCGGATCCGGACGCCCTCCTTCGCCTCGATCGCCTGGTGCAGGCCCTCGTTGTAGCGGCGGCCTTCGAGCAGGCGACCGGTGTGCTCGTCGACGATCAGGACCTCGCCGTCGATGACGACGTAGTCCTTGTCCTTCTTGAACAGCTCCTTGGCCTTCACGGCGTTGTTCAGGAAGCCGATGAGCGGGGTGTTGACCGCGTCGTACAGGTTCGCGATGCCGAGCTGGTCCTCGACCACGTCGATGGCCTTCTCGGTGACCGCGACGGTGCGCTTCTTCTCGTCGACCTCGTAGTGCTCGTCGATGCGCATCGCGTCGATCATGCGGGCGAACTCGCCGTACCACTTGACCTCGTCCTCGGTGGGGCCCGAGATGATCAGCGGCGTGCGGGCCTCGTCGATGAGGATCGAGTCGACCTCGTCGACGATGGCGAAGTTGTGGCCACGCTGGACGCACTCCTCGAGGGAGTCGGCCATGTTGTCGCGCAGGTAGTCGAAGCCGAACTCGTTGTTCGTGCCGTACGTGATGTCGCAGGCGTAGGCCTCGCGACGCTGGACGGGCGTCTGGCCCGCGACGACGACGCCGACCGTGAGGCCGAGGAAGTGGTGGACGCGGCCCATCATCTCGGACTGGTACTTGGCCAGGTAGTCGTTGACCGTGACCACGTGGACGCCCTTGCCGGACAGCGCGTTCAGGTAGGACGGGAGCGTCGCGACGAGGGTCTTGCCCTCACCGGTCTTCATCTCGGCGATGTTGCCCAGGTGCAGCGCGGCGCCACCGAGGATCTGCACGTCGAAGTGGCGCTGGCCGAGCACGCGCGTGGCGGCCTCGCGGACCGTGGCGAAGGCCTCGGGCAGGATGTCGTCGAGGGACTCGCCGGCCTCGAGCCGCTCCTTGAACTCGTCGGTCATGGCGCGCAGCTCGGCGTCGCTCAAGGCGGAGAACTCGTCGCCCAGGGCGTTGACCTGGTCGGCGATGCGGTCGAGGCGCTTGAGGATCTTGCCCTCGCCGGCCCGCAGGATACTGTCGATGATCTTCGGCACCCGGCCATCCTAGTGCGGGCGGGCACACTCCGTCGCCAGCGCGTGAGCGAGATCTCCGCGCTCCCCCACCTCGACGCCCTCCAGCCCGAGCCATCCGGCGAGACGGTGCAGTTCCTGCGCCAGCTCGGCGGCGGTCGAGTCGGGCGCACCGGGCTCGGCGAAGGCCCCCGGCACCAGCAGCCGGCCGCGCGCCCGATCGGCCTTGAGGTCGACCCGCGCGACGAGGCGGTCGCCCAGCAGGAACGGCAGCACGTAGTAGCCGTGCACGCGTCGCGCGGCCGGCACGTAGATCTCGATCCGGTAGCGGAAGTCGAAGAGGTGCTCGGTGCGCGTGCGCTCGAACACCAGCGGATCGAAGGGGCTGAGCAGCGTGTGCGCCTCCACCCGGCGCGGGCGCGCCGCCTCGGCGTGCAGGTAGGCCGGGCGCTTCCACCCGTCGATGGTCACCGGCTCGAGGGTGCCGTCGGCCACCAGGGCGCTCACCGCCGAGGCCGTGGGGACGGGCGCCAGGCGGAAGTAGTCGCGCAGGCACTGCACCGTGGCGACGCCCAGGGCCCGGGCGGCGTGGCCGACGAGGGTCACGTGCGCCTCCTCGTCGGACGGCTCCGGCAGGGCGAGCACGCGGGCGGGCAGGACGCGCTCGGGCAGGTCGTACTCGCGCTCGAAGGCGGCGTTGCGCCGGGCGGACGACACCCGACCGACGAAGAAGAGGTACTCCAGCGCCTGCTTCGTCTGCGACCAGTTCCAGCCCCAGTGCGTGCGATCGCGCTCCTCGGCACCGAGCCGGGCCTCCAGCTCGCGTGCCGTGATCGGGCCCCACTGCGCGACGGCGGACTCGACCTGGTCGATCAGGTCGGGGTTGTCGTCCGCGGTGCGGGCCATCGCTCCCCACATGCCCCGCCCCGAGCGCATCTTGTGGCTCATCGCGGGCCACAGGTCCACGTCGACGAGCGACGCCTCGTGCGCCCAGTACTCGAACAGCAGTCGCGGGGCCCGGCCGGCCGCGCGGTGCAGCAGCTCGGTGTCGTAGGGTCCCAGCCGCGAGTACAGCGGCAGGTAGTGGGCGCGCTGCAGCACGTTGACCGAGTCGATCTGGAAGAACCCGAGCCGCTGCGCGACGCGCGCGACGTGCTCGCGGCGGACCTGCGCGGGCTGCGTCCGCGTGAACCCCTGGGCGGCGAGCGCGATGCGTCGCGCCTGCAACGCCGAGAGGCGTGGGGTCACAGCACGTCGTCGATGAGCTTGCTGCGGACGGCGTACATGGCCGCCTCCATCCGCGACTTCATCTGCAGCTTCTCCAGGATGTTGCGGATGTGGTTCTTGACCGTGTTCTCGCTGATGAAGAGCTCTCCGGCGATGTCGCGGTTGCTCTTGCCGTGGGCGACGAGGCGCAGCACCTGGAGCTCGCGGGCGGTCAGGCTGGTGGCCGGGGCCGGGCCCTTCGCCATGTGCACGAACTCGTCGAGCAGCTTCGTGGCCATGCTCGGGCTGATCAGCGACTGTCCCGCGGCGACCAGCTTGACCGCCTCGGCGACCTGGTCGTACGTGGAGCCGTCCTTGAGCAGGTAGCCCGCGGCACCGGCCTTGATCGACTCGTACAGGTCGGCCTCGTCATCGCTGGCCGTGAGCATGATGATGCCCGTCGTGGGCGCGGTCTCCTTGATGGCGCCGCAGATCTCCACGCCACTGCGTCCCGGCATGCGGACGTCGAGCAGCACCACGTCGAACGGCTCCTCCGCGATCCGCTCCAGGGCCGCGTCGCCGTCGTCGACGTCCTCGATCTCGAATCCGCCGTCGGCACCGAGAACCATGGTGACGCCGCGCCGGAAGAGCTCCTGGTCATCGACCAGGAGCACCCGGATGGCATCCGCGTTCGTAGTCACGGCACGATCATGCCACGTTCGGCGACTTTCACCCCTCGACCTTGAGCCGGATCACGCCGTAGTCGTAGCCCTTGCGGCGGTAGACGACGCTCGGTCGCATCGAGTCCTTCTCCACGAAGAGGAAGAAGTCGTGCCCGACGAGCTCCATCTCGTAGAGGGCCTGGTCGAGGGTCATCGCCACGGAGGTGTGGTCCTTCTCGCGCACGACGAGCGGGCCGTCGCCCTGCACCTCGATGCTGGCCACCTGGCGCACCAGCGGGTCGTCGGAGTCCTCGTCGGGCGACCCGGCCACCTTCAGGTCGGCCGTGGCCTCCTCGAGGGTTCCGGGGGCGTGCTTGTCGCGGTGCCGGATCTTGCGGTCGACCACCTTGCGCAGGCGCCCCTCCAGCTTGTCGACCGCGGCGTCGAGCGCCGAGTGCTGGTCGGTGGAGGCCGCCTCCACCCGGACGGCGGGACCGCGCGAGTGCAGCGTCATCTCCACCTTGGCGGCCTTGTCGTGCTGGCGCGGGTTCTTCTCGTGGGTCACCTCGACCTCGACCCGATTGATCCGCTGACGACCGTCGAACTTCTCGATCCGCTGGAGCTTCTCGGCGACATGGGAGCGGAACCGCTCCGAGATCTCACTGTTGCGTCCGGTGACCACGATTTCCATGTCCGACTCCTTCTCCAGTGTCCGAGGTTCCGAGCTCTCGGCTACCTCGACCGTAGCCCGTCCGGAGGGTGACCCGCCACCGGTGGAGACCCCGCTGAGGCCACCACGACCGCCGCCGCACCGAGTATCTCGACGGCCCCTGCCGCCACGAGTGCACGCGCCGCCTCACGGGCCGTGGAGCCGGTCGTGACGACGTCGTCGACGATCACCACGGGCCCCTCCGGAACGGCGATCGACCACATGCTCCCAGCGAGATTCCGCGATCGTTCGACGCGGCCGAGGGCGTGCTGGTCACCGGTCTCGCGGACGAGCCTCAGGCAGCCGACGGCGGTGGCGTCGACCCCGATCGTGCCGAGCGAACGCGCCGCGGCGGCTGCAAGGTCGGCCACGAGATCGCGTCCCCGCTCGCGACGCGACCGGCGGGTGGACGGCACCGGGACGAGCGTCACCGACCGCTCGGCGCCGAGCAGCGTGATCACGGCGGCGGCGAGGTGGTGGGCCATGAGCGCGTCGAGGGTGTGGGTGCCGCCCAGCTTCCAGGCCAGGAGCGCGTCACGCCGCGAGCCGACGTGGATCCCCGCGCCCACCACGTCGAGTCCCTCGAGCGACACCTGCGCGGGCTCAGGCGGGAGGCTCGCCGCGCATCGCCGGCACACCCGGCCGCCGGGCGACCCGCACAGCGGGCAGCTCGCACCGAGGACGAGGTCGGCCGCCGCCTGCCACCACCGCTCCATCGGCCCAGTGTGGGCGGGTGCCAGCCGCCGGGCCAGAGCGCGCGCCGGGCCTGTGGACGGCTCAGGCGATGCCGCGCGCCACGGGCACGTCGACCGGGACCCAGCGCGTGCGGTCGAGCAGCCAGACGCCTCCGACACTGTCGAGCAGGTAGAGGTCGGACGACGCCGCGGCGGTCGCGACGAGGCCGACGGGGACGATGTCGGGCAGCAGCTGGCCACCACCGGGCCACGCGTCCACGGCGCCGGTGCCGTCGATGCGCACGGAGCGGATCTGCGTGCCGCGCGGCCCGAGGTGCGCCACCCGCGAGCCGTCGACCCACACGACCTGGCGCGCCGGGTCCTGTGTGGCCTGCTCCACCGGGCGGGTCAGGCGCACGACCTGGCCCTCGGCACGCACGACCCCGCCGAGCAGGAGCCGACCCCCGGCCGTGGCCGCGTAGCGGGCGCCGTCGGGCGAGACGGCGAACGACGAGACCTCGGTGAGGCCCGGGCTCGGCACGAGCGAGAGCGACGTGCCGTCGTGGACCCTGACGCGGGCGCGACCGCCGGAGCGGTCGACGAGCCAGGCCTGCGCGTCGATGTCGAGCACCGGGCGCAGGAAGCCCTGCCCCGAGACCTCGAGCGGGTCGGACCCGTCGGCGGCGGTGATGCGCGCCCGGTCGGCCCACACCCCGACCGCCCGGTCCTCGGCGACGACCACGGCGGAGGCTCCCCCGTCGTCGCGGCCCCAGGCGCCCGGCACCGGCTGCTGCGCGCGCGGGCCCACCTGGTGCACGATGCCGCCGGCCGCCACGTACGCCCAGCGCCGCGACTTGTCGGGCCCGAAGGAGGCCCAGCCGCCGGCATCCTGCACGAGATCACCGGTGGGTGCCACGACCGTGCCGTCGCCGGTGATCTGGATGTCCGTGACGGCCGGGACCTGCCGCAGCGTCCAGGCGACCTGGGCGGAGATGCGCTTCTGCGTGGTGGTCGACAGCTCGCCGACGCGCCGCGAGAAGTCGACCTGGGCCACCCCGGCCACGACGGGCACGGAGGCGCGCAGGTCCTCGGCGGGCGGCACGGCGGTGGTGAGGCCTGGCACGGTGTCGGGCTGCGGCCCGAGCGCCAGGCTCGTCATGAGGGAGGTGGCCAGCTGGTCGCCCACGACCTCGTGCACCGGCACCGGCACCACGTGGCGGCCGGTCTCGTCGAGGAAGTACAGGTCGAAGGCGCGCACGTAGTCCTCGAACCAGTCGCGGCTGACCAGCACCCCGTCGGGCGGGTTGGAGATGCGCCACTGACCGTCGATCCGGGCGAGGTCGAACTCGATCCGGCGCTTGCCCTCCGCAGGCGTCAGGCGGCCCTGCTCGTCGAGACGCACGTCGGTCGCCAGGTCGATCCGGCTCGAGCCGACCGACTCGGAGAACACCTGGGCCTCGGTGTAGACGGTGGTGCCGCGGCCGGGCCGCCACTGCTGCGCGGCATCCTGCGTGAGGTACTCCGCGGCCACGCGGTGGGTCACGGGGTAGGCGAGCATCGCGTCGAGGAACCCGCGGACGGTCTGGGCCTCGGTCATGCCGGGGGTGGGACCGGACGGGGTGTAGCGCACGGTGCTCTCGCCCAGGCCCGCCTCGTCCTCCACACGCTCGACCGGGCCGGACGTGGGGATGCCCGCACACCCGGCCAGGAGGGCGGCGACCAGCGTGAGCGCCACGGCGACGGAGCGGCGGGTCATGCGAACACCGACCTCGTGACGGGCGACCAGACGCGCTCGCCGGCGACGCGCGGGAGGGTGAGGATGAACTCCGTGCCCTGGCCCTTGCGCGACCAGACCTCCAGCGTGCCGCCGTGCAGGGCGGCGTCCTCGCGCGCGATGGCCAGGCCCAGCCCGGTGCCACCCTGCGACCGCGCCGGGTCGCCGCGCCAGAACCGGTCGAAGACGCGCCGCACCTCCTCGGGCTCCATGCCCACGCCGTGGTCACGGACCGCCAGCGAGACCCGGTCGGGCGCCTGCGCGACGATGACCTCAACCCGCGACGACCGGCTGTAGCGCGCCGCGTTCACGATCAGGTTGCGCACCATGCGGTCCACGCGCCGGATGTCGGCGTCGACGACGGCCGGGACGCCGACACCTCGCGCACGACCCACGATCCCCGCCCGCACCAAAACCTCGTCGGCGGCCGCCGCCCTGGCCACGGAGGCCAGGTCGACCGGGTCGAGCTCCAGGGTCGCCGCGCCGGCGTCGAACCGGCTGAGGTCGAGCAGGTCGGACAGCAACGCCTCGAAGCGGCCGACCTCGGTGTGCAGCAGCTCGGCGGCCCGCGCGGTCTGCGGGTCGAACTTCGGCCGCGCCTCGAACAGCACCTGTCCGGCCATCTGCACGGTCGTCAACGGAGTGCGCAGCTCGTGGGAGACGTCGGAGACGAACCGCTGCTGGAGCCGCGAGAGGTTCTCCAGGCGGCGGATCTGGCTCTGCAGGCTCTCGGCCATCTGGTTGAACGACGTGCTGAGGCGGGCGATGTCGTCCTCGCCCTTGACGTGCATGCGCTGCTCGAGGTTGCCCGCGGCGAAGCGCTCCGCGATCCGGCGCGCCAGGCGGACGGGCTCGACGACCTGGCGGGCCACCAGCCACGCCACCAGGGTCACCATCACGAGCAGGGCGGCGCCGCCCGCGAGCAGTGCCGTGCGCACGAGGTCGAGCGTCTCCTGCTGGTCGGCCATCGAGAAGACGTAGTAGAGCGCGTACTGGTCGTTGGAGCCCTGGGCGGTGACGCGGCCGCCGACCGTGACGACCGGGAGATCGTCGCCCGCGCCGAAGGGGGCCAGCTCGGAGAACGTCCAGAACGTGCCCTGGTCGGCACTGACCCGCTCCACCAGGGACTTCGGGACCTCCTCGATCCCCACGTTGCCCGAGGCCCGGACGGGCGCGCCACCGGCCTCGGCCAGGGGGCCCTGGAGGACGAGCTCGTAGGCGCGGTTCTCGCCGCGCGTGGCGGCCAGCGAGTCGACCAGCTGGGTCAGGGCCGGCGACTGGCGCGCGGGCTCGCTGTCGACCGCCGCGTCGAGCTGGGACTGCGCCTGCTCCAGGCCGGCGCGGGCCTCCGCGATGGCGGCGTCACGACGGTTGTCGGCCAGCCCGCCGGCGACGTCGCGCAGCAGCGCCCAGCCCACGATCATGATGACCGCGATGCTGAGCAGGAGCGTGTTGATGACGACTCGCGTCCGCAGCGAACGGCGCCACAGCCCGACGAGCCGGCGCATCAGGGGGTCGCCGGATCGATCGCCTGGTAGCCGACGCCGCGGACCGTGCGGATGACGCTGGGGTTGTCGGCGTCGTCCTCGATCTTCTGGCGCAGGCGGGTCATGTGGACGTTGACCAGCTTGGTGTCACCGGGATGGTGGTAGCCCCAGACCTTCTCCAGCAGCGCCTCGCGGCTGAAGACCTGCTCGGGCGCGGAGATCAGGCACGCGAGCAGGTCGAACTCCAGCGGTGTGAGCGACACCGGGCGGCCGTCACGGGTGACGGTGTGGGCCTGGGGGTCGAGCACGATCCCGCCGAACTCGATCCGGGCGCCCATCGGGTCGCTGCGGCGCAGCCGGGCGCGGATGCGCGCGATCAGCTCGCTGTTGCGGAACGGCTTGGTGATGTAGTCGTCGGCCCCGACGCCGAGGCCGTCGACGATGTCGCGCGTGTCGCCCTTGGCGGTCAGCATGACGATCGGGACGCCCGAGACCTCCCGGATCCGGCGGCACACTTCCATGCCGTCCAGACCCGGGAGCATCCGGTCAAGGAGCACGACATCGGGCTTGAAGGCCTCGAAGGCCTCCATCACCGCGTCGCCGGTGCGACAGACCGACGTACGGAAGCCCTCCCCCTCGAGGACGATCGTGAGCATCTCCGCCAACGACGCGTCATCGTCGACGACCAGCACCCGATCGTTCTTGGGGCGACGTTGCGTCATGCTCAGTAGCGGTAGTGGTCCGACTTGTACGGACCTGCCACGTCGACGCCGAGGTACTCGGCCTGGGCCTTCGACAGCTCGGTGAGCTCGACACCGAGCGCGTCCAGGTGCAGTCGGGCGACCTCCTCGTCGAGGTGCTTGGGCAGCACATGCACGCCCAGCTCGTACTGGTCGGCCTTGCTGAACAGCTCGATCTGCGCCAGCACCTGGTTCGTGAAGGAGTTCGACATCACGAACGAGGGGTGGCCCGTGGCGTTGCCCAGGTTGAGCAGGCGGCCCTCGGACAGCACGATGATCTTCTTGCCGTCGGGGAAGATCCACTGGTGGACCTGGGGCTTGATCTCGTCCTTGACGATGCCGGGGATCTTGGCCAGGCCGGCCATGTTGATCTCGTTGTCGAAATGGCCGATGTTGCCCACGATCGCCTGATGCTTCATCTTCTCGAAGTGCTCGACCCGGATGATGTCGAAGTTGCCCGTCGTGGTGATGAAGATGTCGGCGGTCTCCACGACCGACTCGAGGCGCTTGACCTCGTAGCCGTCCATCGCGGCCTGGAGGGCGCAGATCGGGTCGATCTCGGTGACGATGACGCGAGCGCCCTGGCCGCGCAGCGACTCGGCCGAGCCCTTGCCCACGTCGCCGTAGCCGCACACGACCGCGACCTTGCCGCCGATCATGACGTCGGTGGCGCGGTTGATGCCGTCGATGAGCGAGTGGCGGCAGCCGTACTTGTTGTCGAACTTGCTCTTGGTGACCGAGTCGTTGACGTTGATCGCCGGGAAGAGCAGCGTGCCCTCGCGGAAGCGGTCGTAGAGGCGCAGGACGCCGGTGGTGGTCTCCTCGGAGACACCCTTGATGTCCTTGGCGATGTTCGTCCAGTGCTGCGGCTTGGTCTCCAGCGAGCGGGCCAGGACGCGCAGCACCTCCTTGAACTCCTCGTTGTCGGTGCTGTCCTGCGGCGGGACGGCGCCGGCCTTCTCGTACTCGACGCCCAGGTGCAGCAGCATCGTGATGTCGCCACCGTCGTCGAGCAGCACGTTGGGTCCGCCCTCGGCGAAGTCGAACACCTTCTCGGCCTCGTCCCAGTACTCGGCGAGGGTCTCGCCCTTCCACGCGAAGACCGGCGTGCCCTGCGGATCGTCCGGCGTCCCGTCCCGGCCGACGACGACCGCGGCGGCGGCGTGGTCCTGGGTGGAGAAGATGTTGCACGTCGCCCAGCGCACGTCGGCGCCCAGGGCGGTGAGGGTCTCGATCAGGACCGCGGTCTGGATCGTCATGTGCAGCGATCCGGCGATGCGGGCGCCGGCCAGCGGCTTGGTGTCGCCGTAGCGCTCACGCATGGCCATCAGGCCCGGCATCTCGTGCTCCGCGAGCTCGATCTCCTTGCGGCCGTACTCGTGGAGGGACAGGTCCTTGACGCGATAATCCATACCCATCAGCGTACCGGCGAGTACCGAGCCTCAACGAATCGACGCGACACTCATCTGGAGCCGGGCGGCAGGGCGGGCGGGAACCGCAGGAACGGACGCAGGTGCCACATGCGGTCGAGCAGGGCATACGTGCGGTCCGGACCCTCGGGCTTGGCCCGTCCGGTCATCACCGCGTCGTGCAGGAAGGCCACCTCGGTGGCGAGCTGCTGGTAGCGGTCGACGGCCTCCACGGCGATGGGTCCGTAGCCGGCCGCGAAGATGCGGGCCTGGCGCCGGCGGCCGAAGCGGACCAGCCACGGCACCTCGGCCGGGTGGAGCCAGCCGCGCCGCGCCATGTCGCCCAGGGAGCGGACCATCACGTCGAACTGGCGCATCCGCAGCACGACCGCGGTGATGCCCAGGCCGAGCAGCAGGCACGCGAGCACGACGTAGGCCAGCAGGAAGCCGACGCCGCCCCCGATCACGATCGAGCCGTTCCACAGCGCGTGGAGGCCGACACTGACGAGGTAGCCCAGCGCCACCAGTCCCCAGCGCTGGGCCCGCGAGGTGCGCGAGACCGACAGGCCGACGGCGATGCCGATCGCCGACGCGAACAGCGGGTGGGCGAAGGGGCTGAACAGGCCGCGGACCACGAACGTGGCGGTGGCCATCTCGGTGCCGGAGTAGGGCACCTCGTCGAAGCCCAGGTAGCTCGCGGCGTAGTAGCCGACGTTCTCCATCGCGGCGAAGCCGAGCGCGACCAGGCCCGAGACGATGAGGCCGTCGAGGACCCCGTCGATGATCCGGCGCAGCCGAACGAGGGTGAGCACGACGAACAGGCCCTTGGCGAACTCCTCGGCGACCGGCGCCCCGAACGCGATGAGCCAGTCCTCGCTCATGCCCAGGCGCGACATCCCGATCTCCATCGGCAGCGCGATCGCCACGGCGATCACCGCGCCCCAGACGAACGCGGCCGCCTTGTAGCGGAACGGCTCGGGCTCGACGCGGTCGAGCCACCAGTACATGGCCAGCGCGACCGGCAGCGGGACGAGCGCGTAGACGACCGCGAGGGAGGCGCCGGTGACCGAGCCCGACGTGGAGGCCAGGAAGATCGCACCGGCCGCGCCGAGCAGCGCCGAGATCCAGACCAGCACCACGAGAACCTTGCGACCGCGCTGGCGGAACGGGTCGTCCTCGCGCGGCAGCGCGGCGGGCGCCTCGGTCGTCGTCACGTGGACAGCCTAGAGCGACGCCACCACACCGAACGCCCCCGATAGTGTGGGCCCGCAGGCGCCCGTAGCTCAGTTGGATAGAGCAAGAGCCTTCTAATCTCTAGGTCGCAGGTTCGAATCCTGCCGGGCGCGCCAGCCGAACCGAAGGAGAGAACCGTGAGCGACCTGTTCGAGATCGACCAGACCCAGCGACTCCGCCGCGAGGAGGCCGCCGCCAAGCTGCACGCCCTCGCCGACGCGCTCGCGCGCCACAACTCGGTGGAGTTCGAGAAGAACGGCCACCGCATCACGGTCGACGTGCCCGACGAGGTCGAGTTGACCGTCGAGGTGGAGATCGGCGACGAGAACGAGCTGGAGATCGAGCTGCGCTGGTGAGCTGAGGGCCGTCAGGACGCTAGCGCGTCCTCGACGGCCGAGCGCACCTCGAAGACGTCGTCGAGCTTCTCGCCGTCGACGTACACCGACGGCGTGCCCGTGACGCCGCGCTCGCGCGCGGTCTCGCGCGCCTCGTTCAGCCAGGGCACGAACGTGCCGTCCTGGATGCACGCGTCGGCGCCGGGGACACCGGCGTCCTGCGCCAGGCCCGCGAGCGCGCCGTCGGACGGCTCCTCGTCGCCCGAGGCGTAGCCCGCCGCGAACAGCGCCGACTTCATCGCCCAGAACGCCTCCGCACCCTGCGCGTCGGCGACGCAGAACGCCGCGTTCATCGCGTCGTGCGCCGGGCCGGTGTCGGCCGTGCCGTCGAGGATCGTCATGGGCATGAAGCGCAGCACGATGTCGCCGCGCTCGGCCCGGTCGGCCAGCCACGCGCCGTGCTCGGCCTCGAAGTCGGCGCAGTGGGAGCACAGGAAGTCCTCGTACACCTCCACCACGGCCGCGCCGGCCGGAGCGGCGCCGGGATGCTGGACGCCGCCGGACGTCACGTTCCGCGGCTCGACGACCGGACCGTCGGCCGCGTCGTCGCCGCCCAGTGCCGAGACGCCCCAGGCGATCCCGGCCACGAGCACCAGGGCTCCGACGACCGCCGCGAGCGTGAGCGTGGTGCGCTTGCGGCGCTCCGCACGCTCACGCTCGAGGCGTGCCTGCTCGGCCCGGGCTCCCCGTGCCTTGCGGTCGTTCGTCACGTCAGGACTTGGAGGCCTCGGCGATCGCGGCCTGCAGCTCCTGCGGCGTGCGGGCCTCGGAGGCCTTGCCGTCGATGTGCACGGTGGGCGTGCCGGAGACGTCGCGCTCGTCGGCGAAGGTGCTCTGCATCTCGTCGATCCACGGGACGAACTTCTCGGTGCGGACGCACGACTCGACGTCCGAGACACCGGCCTCCGTGGCCAGGTCGATCAGCTCCGCGTCCTCGGGACCGGCGCCACCCTCGGAGGGCTGGTTGGCGTAGAGCGCGTCGTGGACCTTCCAGAAGGCCTCCGGGCCGTCCTGGTCGACGGCGCACATCGCCACGTTGGTCGCGCGGCGCGAGTAGTCGTTGGTGCTCTGGTTGTGCAGGAACGAGAACGGCATGAAGCGCAGGGTGATCGCACCCGACGCGGCCTGGTCCTGCAGGAACTGACCGCTGAGCTGCTCGAACGAGCCGCAGGCGGGGCACAGGAAGTCCTCGAAGAGCTCGACGACCGGGGCGTCGGCGCTCGCCGCTCCCTCGGTGGCCGGGAAGTCGACGCCGCCCTCGGTGAGGTTGGCCGGCTCGATGACCTCGGTGTTCTTCGCGTTGTCGTCCGAGAGGGACTTGATCCCCCAGCCGGCGGCGGCGATCAGCACGAGGACCACGACGACGATCGCGACGGTGATCTTGTTGCGCTGCTTGCGCTCGGCCTTCTCGCGCTCCTTGCGCATCTGCTCGGCGCGGGCGGCGCGGGCCTGGCGGTCGTTCGTCACGTGCGGCTCCTCGGGACATGGACGCGGTACGGCCGGAAGCCTACCCGGCCCGGCCCATCCGTCGGTGGCGCGCACTAGGGTGGCGGGGTGAACGACAAGCTGGTGTGGATCGATTGCGAGATGACGGGCCTGTCGATCCGCGACGACGCCCTGGTCGAGATCGCGGCGCTCGTGACCGACTACGACCTGAACGTCCTCGGCGACGGGGTCGACCTCATCATCAAGCCCCCGCAGGCGGCCCTCGACCAGATGAACGAGGTGGTCACGCGGATGCACACCTCCTCGGGCCTGCTCGACGAGCTGGCCGGTGGCATCTCGCTGCGCGAGGCCGAGGAGCAGGTGCTCGAGTACGTCCGCCAGTACGCCACCGAGCCCGGGAAGACCCCGCTCGCCGGCAACTCGATCGGCACCGACCGCGCCTTCCTGGCCCGCGACATGACCGAGCTCGAGACGTGGCTGCACTACCGCGTGATCGACGTGTCCTCCATCAAGGAGCTGGCGCGCCACTGGTTCCCCCGCGCCTACTTCGCGGCACCCGAGAAGGGCGGCGCCCACCGCGCCCTGGCCGACATCCGCGAGAGCATCGACGAGCTGCGCTACTACCGCCGGACCGTCTTCACCCCCGATCCGGGCGTCGACACCGAGACCGCGCGCACCGTCGCTGCGGAGATCACCGGGAGCACCCCCTCCGAGTAGGACCTGCGCGAGACGTCCGGTAGACTCGTCGCGCTGTGCCGCGAGGCGCACATGGTGGGTGTAGCTCAGTTGGTAGAGCACCGGCTTGTGGTGCCGGTGGCCGCGGGTTCAAGTCCCGTCATCCACCCCATGAACGGCCCGGAATCGATGATTCCGGGCCGTTCGTCATGATGGAGCCATGGCCGAGCCCAAGACGCAGCCCACCGACGCCGACGTGGACGCCTTCCTCGCTGCCGCGACCCCCGCGCGCCGGCGCGAGGACGGTCAGCGGCTGGCCGGACTCCTCCGCGAGGTGACCGGCACCGATCCGGTGATGTGGGGCCCTTCGATGGTGGGCTACGGCAGCTACCGCTACGTCTCCCCCGCGAATCCGCGCACTCGGGGGACGTGGCCGAAGGTCGCGTTCTCGCCCCGCAAGGCGGCGCTGACGATCTACGGCCTGAAGGACCGGCCCGAGGGTGCGGAGCTCCTGCCCGACCTCGGCGCCTACACCGAGGGCGCGGGCTGCGTGTACGTCAAGAGGCTCGACGACGTCGACCTCGGCGTGCTGCGCAGGCTCGTGGCGATCGCGTGGGAGCGCGAGGACGACCCCGAGCCGTGACGTCAGGCCAGCTGCTCGCGCACCCAGTGCCCGAGCAGCCGCGCGCAGGCGTCGACCACCGCGGTCCACTCCAGCGCGGAGTCGTCGGCGGCGTCGCTCACGATCTTCACGAGGCGGCACGGCACGCCGGCGCGCTGGCACGCCCGCGCCACGGCGAAGCCCTCCATGTCGACCAGGTGGGCGCGCGCCGCGATGGCGTCGCGGGCCACCGGGTCGGTGACGAAGAGGTCGCCGGTGGCCAGGACGGTGCCGTCCCCGTCGGGGAGGTCGATCTCGTCGACGGCGTCGTGTCCCAGCGCGCGGATCGCATCGGCGGAGAAGTCGTGGTTGACCACGAGCGACGGCACGAAGAGCCCCGTCAGCCCGGGACGCAGCGCGCCCGCCGTGCCGACGTTGAGGACCAGCTCGGG
The DNA here is from genome assembly GCF_900167475.1 of Aeromicrobium choanae. Lineage (NCBI taxonomy): Bacteria > Bacillati > Actinomycetota > Actinomycetes > Propionibacteriales > Nocardioidaceae > Aeromicrobium > Aeromicrobium choanae. Next base: position 594,603 of record NZ_LT796768.1, read on the forward strand.
ACGCAGGGCGGCGATGGCCTCCGTGGCGGCCGCCGCGGCCTCGACCTTCCCGATCCCGGTGAGGACGAGCGGCACCTCCGTGGGCAGGTGTGCGGCCTCGGCCTTCGTCGCCGCGATGACGAGGACCTTCGCCGGGTCGAGGCTCACGGGTGCGCCACCGGGACGACGTCGGGAGCGCCCATCCGCGCCGCGTCGGCCGTCTCGTCGTCGGGCATCGTCTGGCTCTCGCGCTCGGCGTCGACCCGCTTGAGGTAGTGGTCGACCTCGCGCTCGCGCTGGGCGTCGGACCAGTCGAGGACCTCGGCCATGAGCTCGGCTGCCTCCGCCGCGCACTCGGTGCCGCGGTGGAACGTCTCGATCGAGATCCGGGTGCGCCGCGCGAGGATGTCGTCGAGGTGCCGGGCCCCCTCGTGCGTGACGCCGTAGACCACCTCGGCGCGCAGGTAGTCGTCCGCGCCGGTGAGCGGCTCGGCGAGGTCCGGCCGGTCGGCGATGAGGTCGAGCACCTCGGTGGCGAGGGTGCCGAACCGGTTCAGCAGGTGCTCGATCCGACCGACGCCGAGGCCGTGCTGGGCCGCGAGCACCTGGCGCTGGTTCCACAGGGCGGAGTACCCGTCGGCGCCCAGCAGCGGGATGTCGTCGGTGACGCACTCGGGCACGCGACGGTCGAGCAGCGAGCCCATCTGCTGCACGGCGGCGTCGATCGCGTCCTTCGCCATGACGCGGTAGGTCGTGTACTTGCCGCCGGCGATGACGACGAGACCCTTCACCGAGGTCGAGACCGCGTGCTCGCGCGACAGCTTGCTGGTGGCCTCGTCCTCGCCGGCCAGCAGCGGGCGCAGCCCGGCGTAGACGCCCTCGACGTCCTCGGGCACGAGCGGCTCGACGAGGACCTTGTTGACCTCGTCGAGCAGGTAGGCGATGTCCTTCGCGCTCGCGGCCGGGTGGTCCTTGCTCAGCGACCAGTCGGTGTCGGTCGTGCCGATGATCCAGTGACGCCCCCACGGGATGACGAACAGCACCGACTTCTCGGTGCGCAGGATCAGGCCGGACTCGCCGCGGATCCGGTCGCGCGGCACCACGAGGTGGATGCCCTTGCTGGCCCGGACGTTGAACTGCCCGCGCTCGGCGGCGAAGGACTGCGTCTCGTCGGTCCAGACGCCCGTGGCGTTGACGACCTGGCGGGCGCGGATCTCGATCTCACGGCCCGTCTCGAGGTCCTTGACCCGCGCGCCGACGACCCGGTCGGCCTCGCGCACGAGGTCGATCACGCGGGTGCGGCTGGCGACGTGGGCGCCGTAGGCCGCGGCCGTGCGCGACAGGAACATCGTGTGGCGGGCGTCGTCGACCTGGCCGTCGTAGTAGTGCAGGGCGCCCACGAGGGCGTCCTTGCGCAGGCCCGGCATGACTCGCCGGGCGCCGGTGCGGGTGAGGTGACGGTGCCGAGGGACACCGCGCGAGCGACCCGAGAGCAGCGCCATCGAGTCGTAGAGAGCCACGCCGGAGCCGGCGTAGAAGCGCTCCCACACGCGGTGCGTCAGCGGGTAGAGGAACGGCACCGGCTTCACGAGGTGGGGCGCCAGCTTGTCGATCAGCAGGCTGCGCTCGCCGAGCGCCTCCGCGACGAGGCGGAAGTCGAGCATCTCGAGGTAGCGCAGGCCGCCGTGCACGAGCTTGCTCGAGCGGCTGGAGGTGCCGGAGGCGAAGTCGCGGGCCTCCACGAGTCCGACGGACAGGCCTCGCGTGGCGGCGTCGAGCGCGGCACCACCTCCGACGACCCCGCCGCCGATGACGAGGATGTCGAGGTGTTCCGAGGCCAGCGCGTCGAGCGCCTCCTGGCGGTGCTGCGGGGAGAGGGCAACCGGTCGCATGGGCTCCAGTCAACCAGTGTCACGCCATGGCTGCCGTGATCGCGCTCGCGATCCGCAGCGTCGCCTCCCTCGCCGGGCGGCTGACGCCGGTGATGTTGATGAACGCGTGGATCAGCGCACCCTCGCGGGCCAACGTGGTGGGAACCCCGGCCTCCTCCAGCCGGCGGGCGTACGCGATGCCCTCGTCGCGCAGCGGGTCGAAGCCGGCCACGGCGACGTAGGCCGGCGGCAGCCCTGTGAGGTCCTCGGCCAGCAGCGGCGAGGCGCGCGGGACGAGCGCGTCGGCGGGATCGGCGAGGTAGCGCTCGCGGTACCAGTCCATGTGCCCCTCGGTGAGGAAGAAGCCCTCGGAGAACTCGGCGTACGACGGGTGCTTGGTGGACAGGTCGGTGACCGGGAACAGCAGCACCTGCAGGGCGGGGACGACGTCGCGCCCGCGCAGGTCGTGCGCCAGCACCGCGCTCAGGTTGCCACCGGCGCTGTCGCCCGCGACCACGATGCGCCGCGGGTCCAGGCCCCAGCCCGGCGCGTGCTCCACCGCGAAGTCCCAGGCCGCCAGCGCGTCCTCGGTGGCCGCGGGGAACGGGTGCTCGGGCGCGAGTCGGTAGTCCACGGAGAGGACGTCGACCCCGGCCTCCAGCGCGAGGAAGCGCACGGCCGAGTCGGTGCTGACACGGCTGCCGAGCACCCATCCCCCGCCGTGGAAGTACAGGACGAGGCCTTTCGACTCGGTGGTCGCGCGGTACCGCGTGGCCGGGATCGGGCCGGCCGCGCTCGGGATCACGAGGTCCTCCTCGACGGCGAAGTCGGGGAACACGTCGGCGAACACGAGCGCCTCGTCGGTCAGCATGCGGCGCGCCTGCTCCACGGGGTGCTGCGTGAAGTCGCCCCCGGGGATCCGGTTCATCACCCGCAGGGCGACCGCGATCTCGGGCGAGAGGGTCTCGCCGTCGCGGTTGACCGGCGCGTGCCGGCCGAGCCGCGCGACCACCGAGTCGGGCAGCCGGGCGAAGCCACGCACCACCGAGCGCTCGGCCTTCAGCGCGGCGGAGAGGCCGTGCCGCGTCGCGGCGCTCACTCGACCCATCCCAGCGTGCGCTCGACGGCCTTCTTCCACTGGTGGTAGCCGGCCTCCCGCTGCTCGTCGTCCCACTTCGGGGTCCAGCGCTTCGACTCCGCCCAGTTGGCCACCAGCTCGTCGGTGCTCGACCAGAAGCCCACCGCGAGCCCGGCCGCGTAGGCGGCGCCCAGGCACGTGGTCTCGGGCACCACCGGCCGGCTGACCTCGATGTCGAGGATGTCCGCCTGGATCTGCATGCAGAGCTCGTTGGCGGTGATCCCGCCGTCCACGCGGAGGACCTCCAGCTCGATGCCCGAGTCCGCGACCATCACGTCGACGACGTCCTTGCTCTGGTAGCAGATCGCCTCGAGCGCGGCGCGGGCCACGTGGGCGACGGTGTTGAAGCGCGAGAGGCCCACGATCACGCCGCGCGCGTCCGATCGCCAGTACGGCGCGAAGAGGCCGCTGAAGGCCGGCACGAAGTAGACGCCGCCGTTGTCCTCGACGGTCTCGGCGAGCGCCTCGGAGTCGGCCGCCTCGGTGAAGACCTTGAGCTGGTCGCGCAGCCACTGGATGGCCGAGCCCGTCACGGCGATCGACCCCTCGAGCGCGTAGACGGGCGGCTCGTCGCCGAAGCGGTAGGCCACCGTCGTCAGCAGCCCGCGCTCCGAGCGCACGATCTCGGGGCCGGTGTTGAGCACCAGGAAGTTGCCGGTGCCGTAGGTGTTCTTGAGCATCCCGGGCTCGAAGCAGGCCTGCCCGACGAGCGCGGCGTGCTGGTCGCCGAGGTTGCCGGCGAGGATCACCTCGGCGCCGAAGGGCCCGTCCTCGGTGGTCCGGCCGAACTCCTGCGACGACGACGTGATCTCGGGGAGCATCGCCCGGGGGACGCCGAAGATCTCGAGCAGCTCGTCGTCCCACTCGAGGTCCTCGAGGTTCATCAGCATGGTGCGGCTTGCGTTGGTGACGTCGGTGACGTGCACCCCACCGTCGGGACCGCCGGTGAGGTTCCAGATGAGCCAGGTGTCGATCGTGCCGAAGAGAGCGTGGCCGGCCTCGGCGTCCTCGCGCACCCCGTCGACGTGCTCCAGGATCCAGTGCAGCTTGCCGCCGGCGAAGTACGCCGCGGGCGGCAGCCCGGACTTCGCGTGGATGACCTTGCCGCTGCCGTCCTCGTCGAGACGCTTGGCCAGGTCGGCCGTGCGCGTGTCCTGCCACACGATGGCGTTGGCGTAGGGCTCGCCGGTGCGCCGGTCCCACACGACCGTGGTCTCGCGCTGGTTCGTGATGCCGACCGCGGCCAGGTCGGCGGCCGTGATCCCCGCGGCCTCGAGGCCCTTCGCGACGACCTCGCGCGTGTGCTCCCAGATCTCCTTGGCGTCGTGCTCGACCCAGCCGGCCTGCGGCAGGATCTGCTCGTGCTCGACCTGGTGCCGCCCCTTCTCCTCGCCCCGGTGGTCGAACACCATGAAGCGGGTGCTGGTGGTGCCCTGGTCGATCGCGCCGACGAACTGCTGTGACATGGGCCTCACCCTAACCACGCGGAAGCGCCCGTTGCGTCATACGCCGGGGTCGCGCTGGCCACCGCTCCGTATGACGTCCCCGATGGCTGTGGACGCCTGATCGACCCCGGCACGGTGGAACCGCCACCCTCACGGCATGGATCCGAGCCTGCACGCCACCGCCGCGGCACAGGAGCAGGTGGTGAGCCGGCGGCAGCTGTTCGCCGCGGGCGTCACGCGCGCCACCCTGCGAGCGCAGCTGAGCGCCGGCCGCTGGAGGTCGTGGGGGCGGCACACGATCTGCCTGCACTCCGGGCCCCTGCCACAACGAGCGGTGTGGTGGCGCGCCGTCATCGAGGCCGGGCCGCGGGCGATGCTCGACGGCGTGTCCGCGCTGCAGGCGGCCGGCCTGACCGGCATCGAGGTCGAGACCGTGCGCGTGTCGGTGCCGCGAGGCGCCCGCACCCCGAGGATCTCCGGCGTGACGGTTCGGCAGACCCGCCGCCTCACCCGGCGCGACCTGGTCGGACCGGGACTCCCCCGCGTCCGCCCCGATGTCGCCGCCGTCCGCGCCGCGCTGTGGGCCCGTTCGGATCGGCAGGCGGCGTTCTTCCTGACCGCGAGCGTCCAGCAGCGACTCTGCCGGGCGGAGGACGTGGCCCGGGCGGCCCTGGAGATCCGGCGCCACGCCCGCCGCCGGCTGCTGCTCGACGTGTCCACGCAGCTGGTCGACGGCGTGCGCGCGATCGGCGAGCTCGACTTCGCCCGCCTGTGTCGCGAGCACGGGCTGCCCGAGCCGACCCGTCAGTCGCAGCGCAGGACCGCGCGGGGCTCGGCCTACCTCGACGTCGAGTGGCCGGAGTACGACGTCGTCGTCGAGATCGACGGAGTGCAGCACCTGAGCGCACCGGTGATGGTGGACGACGCGTTGCGCCAGAACCACCTCGTGCTGCACCGCTCCACCGTCATCCGCGTGCCGAACCTCGGCCTCCGCGTCGCGCCCGCCGAGTTCCTCGCGCAGGTCCGGGAGGCGCTCGTGCGAGGTGGCTGGCAAGCAGGGCCGGACGTCATACGCAGCGGTGGTGCGGTCGACCGCTCCGTATGACGCAAGGACGGTCCCCCGGCGTCATAGGGTGAAGCATGGCCGAACGCGTCGTCATCGTCGGAGCGGGACACAACGGGCTCGTGGCGGCGGCGCTGCTCGCCCGCGCGGGGGTCGAGGTGCTGGTGCTCGAGCGGCTCGGGCGGGTCGGCGGTGCCGCCGTGAGTGCCGCGCCGTTCGCCGAGCACGATGCGCGGCTCTCGCGGTTCTCCTACCTCGTGAGCCTGTTCCCGCAGGCGCTGATCGACGACCTCGGCCTCGAGCTGGAGCTGCGGTCGCGCGACACCGCCTCGTTCACGCCGTGGCACCGCGCCGGGCGCGACGGCGGCCTCCTCGTCGAGACCGCCCCCGGGGAGGCGACCCGCGCGTCCTTCGCCGAGCTCACCGGAGGGGACGACGAGCTCGAGGCCTGGAACCGCTTCTACGCCGAGATCGGCACCCTCGCCGACGCGATCGCCCCCACGTTGATGCAGCCGCTCCCCCACATCGGCGACCTGCGCGACCGGGTGGAGATGGCGATCTGGACCGACCTCGTCGAGCAGCCGATCGGCACGGCGATCCGGCGTCGCTTCGCCGACGACGTCGTCCGTGGCGTGGTGGCCACCGACGCCCTCATCGGCACGTTCGCCTCCCTCGAGGACCTGTCCCTCGTGCAGAACCGCTGCTTCCTCTACCACCTGATCGGCAACGGCACGGGCGAGTGGCGGGTGCCCGTGGGCGGCATGGGCGCGGTCACCGCCGAGCTGGCGCGGGTCGCCACCGAGGCCGGCGCGACGATCCGGGTCAACGCCGAGGTCGACGGCATCGACGTGAGCGACGTCGACGTGACCGTCTGCGGTGACGGGTTCGTCGAGCGCGCCGACCACGTGCTCTTCGGCGCGGCGCCCTACGTGCTCGAGCGGCTGCTGGGCCACACCCCCACGGCCAAGCCCGCGGGCGCGCAACTCAAGCTCAACCTGCTGCTGTCCCGCCTCCCGGCGCTGAAGTCCGGTGCCGACCCGGCGGTCGCGTTCGCCGGCACGTTCCACCTCGACGAGTCCTACGAGCAGCTGCAGCTGGCGTGGTCGACCGCCGCCGCGGGTGACCTGCCCCCGGCCACGGGCGAGTTCTACTGCCACACCCTGACCGACCGCTCGATCCTCGGCCCTGACCTGCGCGACTCGGACGCGCAGACGCTCACGTACTTCGGCCTGCACACGCCGCCCGGCGTGCTCGACGCCCCCGGCGCCAAGGACGAGGCCGTCGCGCGCGTGCTCGCCGCCCTCGACGCCCACCTGGCCGAGCCGATCGAGCCCCTCATCCTCGGGCTGGAGGCCAAGACGCCCACCGAGATCGAGCACGAGCTGTGGATGCCAGGCGGGCACATCTTCCACGGCGACCTCACGTGGCCGTGGCTCGAGGAGGACGAGCGTCCGCACACGCCCGCCCAGCGCTGGGGTGTGGCGACGGCGCACCCGCGTGTGCTGCTGTGCGGCAGCGGGGCGCGTCGCGGTGGCGCGGTCAGCGGACTCGGCGGCCACAACGCCGCGCAGGCGCTGCTGTCCTAGCGGAGGCGCTCGTCGAGGAAGTCCAGGACCGCGCGGACCCCGCGCTCCTGCCGGTGCAGGGTGAGGGTGCTGTGCTTGCGGCCCGGGAACTCGACGGCCCTGAAGTTCTCCCCCAGCTCGTCGTGGAGCACCTGGAAGCGGCGACCCACGGCAGGATCGCCCTCGAATCGCAGGCCGAGAACCGGGCAGCCCGCGTTCACGCGCGCCACGACGGTCTCGTGGTCGGCCGGTGACAGCCCGAGGTCTCGCGAGCGGGCCGGGGTGAACGGAAACGGTGCCGAGGGCTGCGCCAGGACGGGCGCGACGACCGCATCGTCCACCATCATCGCGAGGGCGAACCCGCCGGTGAAGCACATCCCCACCGCGCCGACGCCCGGTCCGCCGACCGAGCCGTGCAGGTCACTCGCCAGCGCGGCCAGCCACCGGGTGACCGGGGCGGTCCGGCGCAGCGCCAGCGCGGTGAACTCCTTGCTGACGCACCCACGGACGAGGGACTTCACGGTGTAGCCCGCCGACATCGGGCGGCCGGGCTCGCCGAAGAGCTGTGGCATCACCACCGTGAAGCCGTGGTCGACGATCTCCTGGCCGAAGGCGATGACCTCGGGCGTCATCCCGGGGATCTCGTGGATCACCACGACGCCCGGTCCGGTGCCCTGCCGCCACGTCTCGTGGGTGATCCCGTCATGCGTGAACGTGCCGTGGACCCACCGCTCGAGCGCTGTCATGGCGGAAGCATGGCACTCGATTTCATCTCGCGTGAAGGTATGCGGTAGAGTTGGTGATCGCGCAGCGCGCGAGCACCCCTAGCTCAATTGGCAGAGCAATTGACTCTTAATCAATGGGTTCTCGGTTCGAGTCCGAGGGGGTGTACCAACGCCGAAGGCCCCGGTTCGCCGGGGCCTTCGGCGTTTCGTCGCTCAGCGCACCTCGAACCCCTGCGTGCCCTCCGTGGGCAGGTCGGTGACGTCGCGCGAGGTCACCCGGGAGCCGGGAGGGCCCTCCGCCATCCACGCCAGCACCGTGTCGAGATCGGCTCCTTCGAGCTCGGCCTCGACACTTCCGTCCGCGCGATTGCGCACCCAGCCCGAGACGCCGGCGCGCTCGGCGACCACGCGCAGGCAGTAGCGGTAGCCCACGCCCTGGACGGTCCCGCGCACCACGACGCCGACGCGCCTCATGTCAGCTGGAGCCGTACTGCTTGATCGCCCGGCTGATGCTGGTGTGCGAGACGCCGACCTCGTCGGCGATCTCCTGGTAGGACATGCCCGCCTCGATGGCGGTCGCCAGGGCGGCGGCCCAGTCGCGCCTCGCGCGGGTGATCGCCTCCTCGTACTCGGCCGAGGCGGCGTCGTACGACTCACGCGCGGCACGGAGTGCCTGCGGCACGGTTTCGTCGTACTCCCGACGGTGGCGGAAGGCCATGGGGTCAACCTACGACCACCAGGGACCAAGCGCACGGGCGATTTCGTGAGCCCACGAACCATTAGTACACTGATGTCATGTCCTCGGCCCCGAATCCGCTGTCCCTCGACGAGCAGGTCTGCTTCGCGCTGTCCGTGGCCTCGCGCACCGTGATCGGCTGCTACCGCGACGTCCTGGAGCCTCTCGGCCTCACGCACCCGCAGTACCTCGTGATGCTCGCACTGTGGGAGCACGACGGGCTCACCCTGCGCGGACTGAGCGACAAGCTGCGCCTCGAGCCGGCCACCGTCTCGCCCCTGGTCAAGCGGCTGGAGACCGCGGGCCTCGTCCGCCGCGACCGCCGCGCGGGCGATGACCGCGCCTTCGCCCTCGCCGTGACGCCCGAGGGCCGGGCTCTGCGCGAGCGCGCCCTCGCGGTGCCGGCCACGATGCTCGAGCGGTTCGACATGGACGTCGCCGAGCTGGAGCAGGTCAACCGGTGGCTGCACGAGCTCATCGAGCGGGCCGACCGCGCCCACGAAAGGACCACGGCATGAGCCAGCGCCTCCCCGACGCCTCGGAGGAGTCCCTCAACATCGTCCGGCGCCGGATCATGGCGATCACGTGGGTCGTCACGTCGATCCACGGCCTGTTCGGCGCGATCGGCGCCGCCTACGCCCTCGGCGACGACCGGCGCAGTGACCAGATCATCCTGCTGGTCGTCTCGGTGCCGCTGGCGATGATCATCTACGGCGTCACCGTGGTGATCCTCGACAAGCCGCCGATCAGCTGGCGGACCACGCCGTGGCTCGTCCTGCTGCTGTCGTTCTGCGTGGCCGGCTTCGTCTGGGTGCTCTGACTCAGCGCTGGAACGCGTCGGGGACGCCGTCGGCATCCTCGTCGCGCGACTCCTGCTCCTCGACCTCGCGGTAGTGGCGGTTCCGTGCCCGCAGCACCACCGCCGCGAGCGCCGCGGCGACCAGGGAGCCGGCCAGGACGCCGATCTTCACGTACTCCTCGAGGCCCTCGTCGACGAACGCGAGGTCCCCGATCAGCAGTGAGACCGTGAAGCCGATGCCCGCGAGCATCGCCACCCCGACCACGTCGATCCAGCGGATGCTCGGGTCCAGTTGGGCGCGGGTCGTCGCCGCCAGCAGCATCGAGCTGCCGACGATGCCGAGCGGCTTGCCCAGCACGAGGCCGAGCACGATGCCCCACGTCACCGGGGAGTCGAAGGCACCCGAGAGCACCTCCCCCGACACCGCCACCCCGGCCGCGAAGAAGGCGAAGACCGGCACGGCGAACCCCGTGGAGACCGGGCGCACGCGATGCTCCATCCGCTCGGCGACGCTGCGGTGGCCGTGGGCGGGCACGGTGAAGCCGAGCAGCACGCCCGCGACCGTCGCGTGGACGCCCGACTCGTGCATGAGCACCCACGTCACGACGGCGAACGGGATCAGCAGCCACCACCAGTGCGGGGCGCGGCGCGCGACGACCGCGAAGGCCAGCAGCGGGACGAACGCCGCGGCGAACATGGCCAGGTCCAGCGACTCGGTGTAGAACACCGCGATCACGGTGATCGCCAGGAGGTCGTCGACCACGGCGAGCGTCAGCAGGAACGTGCGCAGCGCCATCGGGAGATAGGTGCCCAGCACCGCCAGGACCGCGACCGCGAAGGCGATGTCCGTCGCGGTCGGGATCGCCCAGCCGTGCGTGGTCCCGTGGCCGGCGTTGATCGCCACGAAGATGAGCGCCGGCGCGACCATGCCGCCCATCGCGGCCACGACCGGAAGCATCGCGCGGCGTGGGTCACGCAGGTCGCCCGCGACGAACTCCCGCTTGAGCTCGAGGCCCACGACGAAGAAGAAGATCGCCAGCAGGCCGTCGGCCGCCCACGCCGAGACGGTGAGGTCCAGGTGCAGGGAGGCGGGCCCGACGCGCGTCGCGGCCAGGTCGAAGTAGGCGTCGGACCACGGCGAGTTGGCCAGGACGAGCGCCGCGATCGCGGCCACCAGCAGGATCGTGCCGCCGACCGTCTCGCGGCGCAGCACGTCGGCGACGCGGGAGGCCTCCGGCCAGCTGCCGCGGGTGAACAGTCCAGGTGAGCTCATGGGAATCCTCGAGGGGTCGGCGGCAGGACGCCGACCAGACTTCCCGGCACACCTGTCACCACCCTAACGGGCGGAGGCTCCCCTGCTCGCTTCGCCGAGGAGGGGCGTCCGCCGCACGGGTGTACGGCGCTCTTGGCAATGTTCGTCTAGACGCAATAGTCTATAAGGGTGGCGCCCGTGTCTGACCCTGGCACCCGCCACATCGGTCGATCAACGAGGAGCGATGATGTCGACGTCGGTCAAGGTTCCCCACAAGGAACGGTTGCTGCGCGCCGGAATTCGCCTGCTCTACGACCGTGGCTACAACGGGACCAGCGTGGACGCCATCCTCGCCGAGGCCGAGGCCCCCAAGGGCTCGTTCTACCACCACTTCGGCTCAAAGGAGCGCTTCGGCCGCGAGGTCCTCGAGCGCTACGACGACCTCCAGGCGCTGCGGCTGCGCTCGTGGGCCGTCAAGGAGGAGCTCACCGTCCCCGAGCGGCTCGCCGGCTACCATCGCGCGGCCGTTGATGCGTTCGTCGACAGCCACTGGCGCTGGGCGTGCCTGGCGGGAAAGCTCTCCAACGAGCTGGCGGCCAACTCGGAGTCCTATCGCGATGGGCTCGCCCGCGGGTTCGTCGCCTGGCGCGATGCTCTCGCCGCGATGCTGAGCGAGGGCCAGCAGTGTGGCGAGGTCCGCGAAGACCGCACGGCCGAGGAGCTGGCCGATGCGAGCCTAGCGTTGATCCAAGGTGCCTTCGTGGCAGCGCTGGCCCTGCGCGACCGGGACTACCTCGACGCGGTGACGGCCAGCCTCACCGACCTGATCTCTCCGCGGACGCGTTCGTGACCGACATTGCTCCTGCGCGCACGTCGCACCGAGACGCGCTCCTGCGCGAAGGCCTGAATCAGCTCTTCATCCATGGCTACCACGGCACGACGGTGGACGGCCTGCTCGATGCCACGGGAGTCCCGAAGGGGTCGTTCTACCACCACTTCGGTGACAAGGAGAGCTTCGTCGTGGCGGTCCTGCAGCGTTACGACCGCTTCCATCAGCGACTCCTGGAGAAGTGGAGCAGTCGCGAAGAACTGTCCACCGCGGAGATGATGTCCGGCTACTTCCAGGACTTGGTCGAGCATTTCGTGAGCTCGGGGTTCACGCACGTCGATCTCATCGGCAAGCTCGCCACCGAGATCGCCAACGGCTCGGAGTCGATCAGGGTCATCCTCGCCGAGCAGCTCGGGCGCTGGCGCACCACCGTCGAGCAGATCCTCCGCGACGGCCAGGCGCGCGGTGACGTCCGCACGGATCGTGATGTCGCCGAGCTCAGTGCGACCATCAATGCCTACATCGAGGGCGCCTTCGTCGTGGCGCAGTCGACGCGCGACGAGCGCGGGCTGGAGACGGTCTCGGCGGCGATCGCGGAGTCGATCGCCGCCTGAGCGCTCCTAGGCCGTGACGTCCACGACCACGCGGCCGCGGACCTGACCGGCCAGGATCTCTCGAGCCAGGGCCGGCACCGTCGAGAGCGGCTCCACCCTCGGAACCGAGGCGAAGAGATCGTCCGGGAGGTCGCGCTCCAGCCGCTCCCAGGCCTTGGCGCGCAGGTGCGCCGGCGCCATGACCGAGTCCACGCCCAGCAGCGCGACGCTGCGCAGGATGTGAGGCATCACGGTTGCGTCGGGGAGCCCCGGCGACTCGGCCATCCCGCAGGCGGCCACGGCCCCTCCGTACTGCGTCCGGGCGATGGCATTGACTAGTGTCGATCCGCCCACGGAGTCGATGGCGGCGGCCCAGCTCTCCGCGCCCAGGGCTCGGCCCTTGCCCTGCAGCTCCGACCGATCGATGAACGACCTGGCACCGAGCCCGGTCAGGTACTCGTGGGTCTCGGAGCGACCAGTGGATGCGATGACGCGGTAGCCCGCAGCTGTCGCGAGCGCTGTCGCGAACGAGCCGACACCGCCGGCAGCGCCGGTGACGAGGACCTCGGAGCCAGCGGGCGTCCCGTGTCCGACGATCCGATCGACGCAGAGCGCAGCGGTGTAGCCCGCCGTGCCGATCGCCATCGCCTGCAGGGTCGTGAATGCGTCGGGCAGACGAACGAGCCACTCGGGCTTGACCCGCTGATAGCGCGTGTAGCCGCCCGACTGGGTCTCCGAGAGCCCCCAGCCGTTGACGACGACCCGATCGCCCGCCGACCAGTTCGGGTCCGCCGACTCGACGACGACGCCGGCGAGGTCGATGCCGGCGACCAGCGGGGTCCGCCGCGCGATCTTGGCGGCGCCCGAGACGTTGAGGCCGTCCTTGTAGTTGAGGGAGCTGTACTCGACCTCGACCAGTACCGGTAGATCGGGCAGGTCGGCGAGTGTCAGCTGCCGGGGCGCTGCGGCGGTGCGGCCCTCAGCGGCCTCGTCGACCACCAGTGCGGTGAACTGCGTTTCCTTGCTGGGTGGGGTGCTCACATTCGTCCTTTCCTGACGCGATGAGGTCGAGCAAGCCGGCGGAGGTCACTCCGCGAGGCGATGATTCAGACGGCCGTCGTCACCTTCGACAGACGGCCGGTGATGATGGTCTCCGCCGCCTGGATGATCGTGTCGACGACCTCCGCGACCGGGGCAACGTCGTGGATCAGGCCTTGGACCTGTCCGGCCCACCACATGCCGCCGTCCATGTCCCCTGCTTCGAGGACCTGCGCACGGCCGCGGGCACCGGAGGCGAGCTCGGCCACGTCGTCGAAGACGGCCCCAGGCCTTCCTCCGATCTCGGCGATCTGCGCGCTGATCGTGTTGCGCGCGACCCGCGCCGAGTTGTGGAACTCGCGGAACACGAGCACGGTGTCCCGCTCGTCGTTCTGCACGATCTGTTGCTTCACGTTGTCGTGGATCGGCGCCTCGTCGGAGGCCATGAACCTCGTGCCCATGTTGACGGCTGATGCACCCAGAGCGAGCGCGGCAACGAGTCCGGCGCCGGTGGCGATCCCGCCCGACGCCACGATGGGGATGTCCAACGCGCGCGCAGCGGCGGGGATCAGCACCAATCCCGGGACGTCATCCTCCCCGGGATGCCCCGCGCATTCGAATCCGTCGATGCTGATGGCATCGACGCCGGCACGCTGGGCAGACAGCGCGTGACGCACGCTCGTCGCCTTGTGGATCACCTTGATCCCGGCGCCGTGGAAGTCGGGCAGATGCGGCTTGGGCGACGAGCCGGCCGTCTCGACCACGGTGATTCCCGACTCGACGATCGCCGCCCGGTACTCGTCGTAGGGCGGCGGCACCATGGCCGGCAGGATGGTGAGGTTGACGCCGAAGGGACGATCGGTGAGATCGCGCGTGCGCTCAATCTCCCGCACCAGGGCTTCAGGGGTCGGCTGGGTCAGGGCTGTCAGGAAGCCCAGGGCGCCGGCGTTGGCCACTGCGCTGATCAGCGGCGCGGTGCCCAAGCCCGTCATCCCTCCACAGACGATGGGGTGCTCGACCCCGAACAACGTGGTGAACTCAGTCGTGATCACAGGAGTCACTCTGTTCCGTCAGCCGAGGATTCGATTGACGGACTCGGCGACGCACACGGGCTTGTCCGAGCCTTCACGCTCGATGGTCACCGCAGTGACCATCTGGACGCCCCCGGGGATGTCGGTGACCTCGAGAATCTTGCCGTGTCCCCGCACGCGGGAGCCAACCGGAGCAGGAGCCGGGAAGCGCACCTTGTTGAGGCCATAGTTGATGCCGGCCGACACGCCCTTGACGTCGACGATGTCGCCGAACATCGCTGCGACCAGCGAGAGGGTGAGGAAGCCGTGCGCCACGGTGGCGCCGAAGGGGCCGTCCTTGGCACGCTCGGGATCGATGTGGATCCACTGGCGGTCCTCGGTGTTGTCGGCGAAGACGTCGATACGGTCCTGGGTGAGCTCGAACCAGCGGCTGGCGCCGAGATCCGTGCCCTCGGCGTTCCGCAGCTCTTCCAGCGAGTTGAACGTGGTCATATGGAAATCCCTCCGTCGACGGGCAGTACGACGCCCGTAATGTAAGAAGCCTCGTCCGAGGCGAGAAATGCAACTGCGCCGGTGATCTCGCTCGGCGGGGCGAACCGACCGAGCGGGATCGCGGCCTCGAGCCCCACCCGCTTCTCCTGCGGGATGCTGGCGATCATGCGGGTGTCCGCATTGGGTGAGATGGCGTTCACAGTGACCCCGAACCGCGCGAGCTCCTTGGCCACGGTCTTCGTGAAGCCAATGATTCCGGCCTTGGCCATCGAGTAGTTGGACTGGCCGATGTTGCCCCGGAGCCCCGTGTAGGACGTGACATTGATGACCCGCCCACTGCCCTGGGCCCGGAAGTGGGGAACACAGGCGCGCGTGAATCGGAAGGTGCCCCCTGAGTGCACGGCCATGACGGACTCGTAGTCGTCATCGCTCATCTTCCAGAGCAGCTTGTCGCGCAGGATGCCGGCGTTGTTCACCAGCACGTCGATCCGCCCGGTCTGCTCGATCACGGTGTCGACGACTCGCCGCACGTCCTCGCTCCTGCTGACGTCGGCCAGTACTCCATGACATCCGAGCTCCTCCGTCGCGGAGTCGAGAGCACGTTGGTCGAAGTCGACCAGGAACACGGTGGCGTTCGCGCGGGCGAACGTGCGTCCGATCTCGAGGCCTATGCCTTGGCCCGCGCCGGTCACGATCACCGATCGTCCGGCGAAGTCGAAGGTCAGATTGCTCATCAGCTGAGCCTCTCGAGAACCATTGCCATGCCTTGGCCGCCACCGACGCACATCGTCTCGACACCGAGCTGCTTGTCGTGGTGCTGAAGCGAGTTGATGAGAGTCGAGGTGATCCGCGCGCCCGTCATGCCGAACGGGTGGCCGACGGCGATGGCTCCGCCGTTGACGTTCAGCTTGTCGAGCGGGATGCCCAGCGCCTGAGCCGAGCCCAGCGCCTGCACGGCGAACGCCTCGTTGATCTCGAACAGGTCGATGTCGTCGATCGTGAGTCCGGCGCGCCCGAGGGCCTGCTTGGTTGCCTCGATCGGGCCCAGTCCCATGATCTCGGGCGAGAGACCGGTCACGCCCGTCGAGATGATGCGGGCGAGCGGCGTGAGGCCGAGCTCCTTGGCCTTGACGTCGCTCATGATGACGACGGCCGCGGCGCCGTCGTTGAGCGGGCAGGCGTTGCCGGCCGTCACCGTGCCGTCGGGCCGGAAGACCGGCCGGAGCTGGGACACGGCCTCGTACGTCGTTCCCGGCCGGGGTCCGTCATCCTGGCTGATGACGGTGCCGTCGGGCAGCGTGACCGGCGTGATGTCCTTGGCCCAGAAGCCGTCCGCGATCGCCCGCTCGGCGAGGTTGTGGCTGCGGACCCCGAACTCGTCCTGCTCGCGCCGGCTCATGCCGATCTTCTGGGCGACGTTCTCGGCGGTCTGGCCCATCGTGATGTAGACGTCCGGGATCCGGCCGTCGAGACGTGGGTCGGTCCACGGCGCCGCTCCCTCGGACGACCGGGACTCCGTGCGCTTCATCGCGTCACCGAAGACTCCGTCATTGAAGCCCTCGGGGTTGTCGGAGAATCCGTTGCCGAATCGAGAGACCGTCTCGACGCCGGCCGAGATGAAGACGTCACCCTCGCCGGCGCGGATGGCGTGCATCGCCATGCGGGTCGTCTGCAGGCTCGACGAGCAGTACCGGTTCACGGTGACGCCCGGAACGTGGTCCATGCCTACCTGCACGGCGACGACACGGGCCAGGTTGTTGCCGCTCTCGCCTGCGGGCTGTCCGACACCGAGGTGCAGATCGGCGATGTCCGCGCGGTCCAACTCGGGCACCTTGCCCAGCGCCGCCTCGACCATGCGGGTGGCCAGGTCGTCGGGACGCAGGTCCTTCAGGGATCCCTTCACGGCCCGCCCGATGGGGGAACGAGCCGTGGAGACGATGACTGCCTCAACCATGGTTCAACCTCTTCTTCGCCTTCATCGCCAGCGCAGCCGACAACAGCAACGCGGACGGATTGTCGTGATCGGGGAACTTGGCCTGCATGTGGCCGACCAGGTCACGGGTGGAGTCGAACTGCTCGTGGCCCTCGATGAAGGCGTTGAGGTACGCCTTCGTCTCGCCGATCGCCTTCGGGTCGTCTGCCAGCTCGGGCCGCTTGTGCCCGGCGACGACCAGCGTGGGCTCGAGCGCGGCGATGATGTCGGTGCTCTCGATCCACCGCGGCCATTCCTCGACCGTCGAGGCAGCGAGGAACGGGTTCACTCCGTTGTAGATGGCGTCGCCGGCGATGACGGCACCGATGCTGGGGATGTGCAGTGCGGCGGTGGGATGGATGTCCGCCTGGGGCAGCTCGACGATCCGGACCTCTTCGCCGTCGACGGTGAAGGAGTCACCCTCGAAGGCCGCGGGAACGACCGTGGTGTCGACGGCCGCGCCCGAGAAGAAGTCCCTCGCCGCCTCGCGGTTGTCCTCCAGCCCGGACGCGGCCTCGGACGCCACGGCGGCGGTCGCGATCGCCTTGGCGTTCGGGAACGACTTGAGGAGCGTCTCGAGACCGAAGAAGTGGTCGTAGTGAGCGTGGGTGATGAAGATCGTCGTCAGCGTGCGACCCGAGGCCTCGATGCGGCGTCGCACCTCCTCGACGTGTTCGGGAAGGTACTGGGTGTCGACCAGCAGGGCTTCGGTCGGGCCGAGCACCAGCGTCGACGTGGTCGGCGAGAACAGCCCTCCGTTCGCCAGCTCGAAGGACGGTGACGTGTAGACGTCGATGGTCAGTTCAGTCATGCGATTTCTCCTGCGATCAAGGCCTCGTGGAGGGAGGCGATTCGGCTGAGGTGATGTGCTCCGTAGAAGTCGGCCTCGACCGTGCGCCGCCGCGTGTCGACATCGTCGACGCGGAGGGCGGCGGTGACGGATCTGGCCAGCATCCATCCGCCGGCGAGTAGGCCCCACATGGTGAGGTAGTTGACGCTGGCGGCCTGTACGTCCCGTGGACGTTCCTCGGATCGCGAGACCAGGGTCGCGGTGGCTTGACGGACGAGGGCGACGGCGCGCTCCAACCGCTCGACCGTCCGGTCGACGACCTCGTGGTCGACCGCACGGAGGTCGACGATGTCCTTGTCGATGGCGTCGAGCAGCGTCGAGGCCACGGCTCCGGAGTCGCGGATCACCTTGCGACCGACGAGGTCGTTGGCCTGGATCGCGGTGGTCCCCTCGTAGATCGGGGTGATGCGTGCATCGCGGTAGTGCTGGGCGACGCCCGTTTCCTCGATGAACCCGGCACCGCCATGCACCTGCACGGCATCGGAGGTGATGCGGACGGACTCCTCGGTGAACCAGCCCTTCACGATCGGCGAGAAGAAGTCGGCCGCGGCGCGGGCGGTCTCGTCGCCCTGTTCGGCGAGGTCCTGCCACAGCGCCACCTGGACCAGCACGCCGCGTGCCGCGCTGATCAGGCTCGCGCTGGACGTCAGGAGCCGCGCCACGTCAGGGTGCCCGGCGATGGGAGTGCCCCGGTCCCGCCCGACCGGCGTTCCCTGGAGACGCTGCTGCGCATAGTCCCGGGCCTGCTGATGGGCACGGTCCGCGATGCCCAGTCCTTGGACGCCGATGCCCATGCGGCTGACGTTCATCATGACGAACATCGAGGTGAGGCCTCGGTGGAGATCACCGAGCAGGTAGCCCGTGGCGTTTTCGTACTCCAGGACGCAGGTCGGGCTGGCATGGATGCCCAGCTTGTGCTCCAACGCCACCGTCGTGATGTCGTTGCGCTCGCCCACCGCTCCGTTGGCGTCGAGCCGGAACTTCGGCACGATGAACAGCGACAGTCCCGCCAGTCCGTCCGGAGCCCCGGGTGTGCGAGCCAGGACGAGGTGCACGATGTTCTCGCTCAACTCGTGATCGCCCCAGGTGATGAAGATCTTCTGACCCCTGACCCGCCACGAGCCGTCCTCGTTCGGCGTCGCCGTCGTGCGGATGGCGGCGAGGTCCGTCCCTGCTTGGGGCTCGGTGAGGTTCATGGTGCCGGTCCATCGGCCCTCGACCATGGGCGACAGGAACGTCTGCTTCTGCTCCGGTGACCCGACTGCCCCGATCGCATGGATCGCGCCCACCGTCAGGCCGGTGCACAGCCCGAACGCCGAGTTGGCCGCAGACCACAGTTCGCCCATCGGGGCAGTCAGCAGGTGAGGCATCCCCTCGCCACCGAGCTCGGTCGGAATCTCCACGCCCATCCAGCCCCCGCGCGCGTAACCCCGGAAGGCCTCGTCGAATCCTGTCGGCGTGACGACCCGGCCGTCCCGCAGAACGGACCCTTCGCGGTCCCCGGACGCGTTCAGGGGGTGGAGCTCACTGACGGCGAAGTCCGCCGCCGCGGCGAACACTGCGGCCGCATCGTCCACGCCAAGCGCACCGCCGGTCATGTCAAGGAGCTGCCGCTCCGCGTCGAGGACGTGCCGCCACAAGAAGTCGTAATCTGCGACCGGCGCCTTGTACGCCACTCACATCACCTTCATCGTGGTGCTGAGTCCCCCGTCGAGGGGGATGGTTGCACCAGTGATGTACGTCGATGCGCGCGACGACAGGAAGATCGCGAGCCCAGCGGCATCCTCCGGCGTACCGATGCGCCCCACCGGATTCGCGCCCACGATCTCGTCGCCCTGCTCGGCCAGCGATGCGGCCATCATCTTGGTCGGGAACGGACCGGGCGCGATCGCATTGACCAGAATCGACGGGCTCAGCTCCGAGGCCATGTGCTTCGTGAGGTGGTGGACCGCTGCCTTCGAGGCACCGTAGGAGAAGTTGTCGTACCCCGGGACGGCGATGCCGTCGATGGAGCCGATGTTGATGACGCGCGACGGGTCCCCCTCGGTGCTGCCGGCCTCGAGCAGGGGCCGCAGCTGCTGCGTCAGGATGAACGGCGCCTTGACGTTCAGGCCCATGACCTTGTCCCACGCCGACGCCGGGAACTCGTCGAATCCGGCGCCCCAGGTCGCGCCGGCGTTGTTGACGAGGACGTGGACGGCCGACTCGCGGGAGCCGATCTGCTCGACGAGCTCGGCCGACCTCTCCGGGTCGCTCACGTCGCAGGGCAGGCCGACGACCTCGCCGAACTGCGACAGGGACGCGGTCGCCGCCTCGACGGCATCGGCCTTGCGCGAGGTGACGTACACCTTGGCGCCGGCCTTGAGGAAGCCCTCGGCGGTCATGTAGCCGATGCCCCGCGTGCCTCCGGTGATGACGACGGTCTTTCCCGCGACGGAGAACAGGTCAGTGGTCATGCTTCATTTCCTTCGTTCGGCACTATCGGGTGACGGTCATTAGACTATTTCGTCTAGACGATCTCGTCAAGAGTCCTGCGGCGAGATGACGGCGGGTGGCGCCGGCGTCGCGCCGGCACCACCCACCACCGGCTCACTCGACCGCGGACTCGCCCTGGAATGCCGTGGCGACCTCGGTCAGACCGCCGGGCTCGCCGGACGGACGCTGGATGTTCGTCTTGAGCGTGGGCGACGCCCCGACCTTCGAGAGGTCCAGCGGCACGACCAGCCCGTCGGTGTCGAACTCGCCCATCGAGAGCTTCGCGTCGAGGATGCCCTTGCGGCTCAGGTCCTTCTCGTCGCACGCCTTCTCCAGGATCGCGTGGATGATCTGGGCGCCGGCGACGCCGCCGGCGACGGAGTTGTTGGCCTCCGCACCCTTGTTCGCCTGCTCGAACTGCTTCCGGAACGTCGAGTCGGCCGGGAGCGTTGTGGCCAGCGGGCTGGCGAGGTAGAAGTTCTTCTCCAGCGCGTCCGCCGCCGGGCTGTCCATCAGGCCGGGGGCGAAGCCGGGCATGCTCGAGAGCACCGGGACGTCCCAGCCCTGGCCGCTCGCCGCCGTCATGACCGACGCGGTCTGCGTGGGGCTCGCGCTCAGGATGATGGCATCGACGTTCTGGGACTTCAGCCGGGTGACCTGGGCCGACATGTCCGAGTCCGTCGGGTCGATCTGCGCCTTGACGACCTTCAGGTCGTGCTTCTTCGCCGCCAACTCCGTGCCGGCCAACGCCGACTCGCCGTAGTCGCCCTGGAAGTGGATGTGCCCGACGGTGTCACCGGACTCGATGATCGACTCCTGGACGAGGTAGTCGACGCCGTTCGCGATGTCCACGTCGAAGGCACCGCCCAGGATGAGGTTGCCCTTCCACTCCGTGACCTTCCGATCCCAGGAGATCGTCAGGTTCGTCATCTCGTCCGCCTCCACCTTGGGGAGCAGGGCGATGTTCGCGGGCGAGCCCATCGTCCCGATCAGCGCGGCGACGTCATCGTGGACGGCGCCGTACTGCTGCACCGACTTCTGGACGACGTAGCCGCCGTCCTGGACGTTGAGCTCGACGTCGTACGCGTCGCAGACGCCACCGTCGGCATTGACCTGGTCGAAGTAGAGCTTGTAGCCGGACATGCTGTCCTTGCCCAAGGGGGCGAACACGCCGGACAGGTCGGTGAGGACTCCCAGCGTGATCGTGCCGTCCTTGACGCCCGGCCCGAGCTTCACTCCGTCGGCCGTCTCCGCGTCGCCTCCGGACTTTCCACAGGCTCCCATCGCGAGGACGAGTGCCGCGGTGGACACCGCGGCGAGCTTCTTGCTTCTGGACATGGTGGTGCCTTTCCTACAGGGGGGGGTTGACGTCGTTCAGCGGGAGCTGAATCGACGGATTCGCAGACCGAGGTCCTGGACCAGCCCGGCCAGCCCCCGGGGCTGGAGGAGCAGGACGACGATGATCGTCAGCGCGAAGATGTACCTGGCGGCCGCGGCAGCATCGACGCCACCGGACTCACCGGTGGCGGTGATGATCGGCAGGGATGCCGCATGCTGCTGCAGCAACAGCGGCAGGGCGGTCACGAGCGCCGCTCCGAGCACGCTGCCCCAGACCGAGCCGAGGCCTCCGATCACGATCATCGCGAGATAGTTGATGGACATCGGCAGGTCGAACGCCTCGGGGGTCACGCTGCCGACCGCCAGCGCGTAGATGACCCCGGCGGTGCCCGCGTAGATCGCCGAGATCGCGAAGACGTGCCGCTTGCAGCGTCGGACGTCGATGCCGTTCATGGCGGCCAGCACCTCGCTGTCGCGGACCGCCGCCATGGAGCGGCCCAGACGGCTGTCGAGCATGTTGCGCGCCACGACGATGCCGGCGAACAGGACCACGAGGCCGACGTACCAGAGCTTCTCGTCACGACCGAAGGGCACTCCGGCGATCGTGAGCTCAGACATGCCGTCGGCGAACGAGAAGCCGAAGATCGACAGCTCTGGTGAGATCCGTCCGTTGTAGCCGCCCGACGCCGACCGCCAGTTGTCGAGGACGTGCTGGGCGACGAAGATCAGCGCGATCGTCGCCACACCCAGGTAGATGCCCTTGAGTCGCGACGCCAGAGGGCTGATCACGATCCCGACCACGCCGGCGGCGACCACCGCGAGGATCGCGGCCAGAAGGGGAGGAAGACCCAGCCCACCAAGCCCCGCCCCGTCCTCGGCCGATCCCGCGAGCCACGCGTAGCCGACTGCCCCGACCGCGACGAAGACCGGATGCGCGAAGGACAGCTGACCGGTCGAGCCGACCAGGAGGTTCAGACCGATGGCTCCGAGGCCGGCACCGGCGATCGCCAGGCCGATCTGCAACCAGAACGAGGAGAGACTGAGCGGTGCGAGGATCAGCAGGATCCCCACGACGACGATGGCGACCGACCGAAGATGCCGGCCCCGGCGGCGAGGCGCCACCGTGGGCACCTCGATCTTCTCGAGAGTGTCAGACACGAGTCAGCTCCTTGCTTCCGAAGAGACCGGACGGCCGGATCAGCAGCACGCCCAACATCACGACGTAGGGAACGACCTGGCTCGCGCCATGGCCCAGGAACGCCAGCTGGTCCTGGTACCCGGCCACGAGCGCCTCGAGGACGCCGATCACCAGGCCTCCGACCAGCGCTCCCCCGACGGAGTCGAGTCCGCCCAGGATCGCCGCGGGAAATGCGCGGAAGGCGATGGCGGCCAACGAGACCGTCACGCCCGGCGTCGGAGCGCCGGCCAGGAAGATCCCCGCCACGCAGGCCAGGGCACCGGCCACCATCCACGTCAGCGCACTGACCTTCGAGAGGCTGATGCCCATCAGGGAGGCGATCTCGCCGTCCTGAGCGGCGGCACGCATCGCGACGCCCCACGTCGAGAACTTGAACAACGCCAGCAGTGACCCGATCAGCACCAAGGCCACCGTCAACGCCAGCACGCGGTTCCACCCGACGCCAACGCCCGAGAGGGAGAGGTTGGACGCGCCCCACGGATGGCTGATGTTCAGCACCGTGGACCCGATGCTGCCGGTCAGGTAGGTGACCAGGAGCAGGTCGATGCCGATCGTGGCGATGCTGAGGTTGATCACGGGTGACCCCCGCATCCCGCGGATCACGAGACGTTCAGCCAGCAACGCCACGAGTGACGTCACGACGACACCGGCCACGACCGCGAGGGCGAAGGACGTCTCCTGACTGACCCTGGCGGTCACGAAGGCGCCCAGCAGCACGAGCGCACCGTGGGAGAACGTGACGACGTGGCTGGCCTTGTAGATGAGCACGATGCCGATGGCGACCAATCCGTAGATGGCGCCCAGCGACACTCCGTTGATGAGGAAGGAGAGGAATTGGTTCACGTCGTCGCCTTGTCGGTAGGGGCCGTGGTCGGGACTCCGCCGAGGTAGGCCTCGATCACGGCTGGGTTGGATCTGATGGCGCGGGGCTCTCCGGTCGCGATGACCGTGCCGAAGTCCAGGACGGTGCACACCTGCGCGAGCCCCATGACCAGCGGCATGTCGTGCTCCACGAGCACGACCGTCAGCCCCAGCTCCTCGTGCGTGCGGCGGATCAGCGCCGAGATGTCGCTCCGCTCATGGCGCGTCATCCCCGCCACAGGCTCGTCCAGGAGCAGGACGGAGGGATCGGCTGCCAGGGCACGGCCCAGGTCGACGCGCTTCTGGTCGCCATAGGGCAGCTCGCTGGCCAGCACGTCCATGCGGTCCCGAAGACCGACGAACTCGGCGATCTTCTCGATGGCACGACGTTGCTCGCGCTCTTCTCGCCGCACCCCCGGCAGTCGAAGGGCTGCGGCCACCGTGCCCTGTCGCATCTGCTGATGGCGGCCCAGGAGGAAGTTCCCCGCCACGGTCGTGTGGGACAGCTCGATGTTCTGGAAGGTCCGCGCGATCCCGAGTCCGGCCACGGCGTGAGGACGCATCCCCGTGAGTTCGTGATCGGCGTATCGCACGCTCCCCTCGCTGGCCCGGTAGACGCTGGTCAGGACGTTGAAGAGCGTCGACTTCCCCGCGCCGTTGGGTCCGATGACCGCGTGGATGGTGCCGGGCTCCACGTCGAAGCTCACGTGGTTCAGCGCGGTGACCGCACCGAACCGGACGGTGACTCCATCGACGTGAAGGGTGGATGGCTGACGAAGGTGCTCACGCATGAGTCGCCCCCCACGCGTCGGAGTCGGCGGCCGCGTCGCCGAGGTAGAGCGACTGGATGGCCGGATCGGAGGCGAGGTCCGCCGCGGACCCGGACATCTGGACCTTTCCCGTCTCGAGCACCACGGCATCGTCGGAGACCGCGAGCGCCATCCGGGAGTTCTGCTCGACCAGCAGGACCGCCGTTCCCTGACGGTTGATCTCGACGATCAGGTTGGCGATCCGCTGGACCACCACCGGGGCCAGTCCGAGCGATGGCTCGTCCAGGAGCAGGAGTTGGGGCGAGGACATCAGCGCTCGACCGATCGCCAGCATCTGCTGCTCGCCGCCCGAGAGCAGGACGGCGGGTTGCCTCCGGCGCTCCTCGAGCACAGGGAAGAGGTCGACGACGCGCTCGTAGTTCTCGACACGCCTCTTCCGGTCGACCAGACGTCCGCCGACCCGGAGATTCTCCTCGACGGTGAGGCCGGCGAAGACTCGCCTGCCTTCGGGCGAGAGCGAGATCCCGGCCGCGGCGATCGCGCCGGGAGGTGCGGACGTGATGTCCTGCCCCTCGAAGACGATGCTCCCTGACGTGACCGATCCACCGCTCGCGCCCAGCACGCCGGTCACGGCTCGCATCAGCGTCGACTTGCCGGCGCCGTTCGTGCCGAGGATCGCGGTGACGCGACCGGACCTGGCCTCCAGGTCGACTCCTTCGAGTGCAGAGATGCTGCGCCCGTAGATCACGTCGAGGCTCCTGATCGTCAGCACGCGGGCCGCCTGACGCCCGCATGGCGAGGGCGTGGCCGGTCGCATTCTGGCGAGATGTCCATGGGGTGGAAGTGCATGTGTCCCTCTCTCTCGTTGGCTCAGCCGGTCGATCGGCCGCGACGCGCGGAAGGCCCGCACATACGGAGCACAGTCGAATACCACTGCAGTTTCAGGCGGAAACGCGATGGACGTTTCCGTCTAGACGAGATAGTCTAGAGACGTCCGTCACAGATGTCCAGTGCTCGTCGAGCCGAATCCCGGCGCCTAGACGATTCCCCCTAGACGGTCTAGTCTAGTCCGATGTGAGGGCGACCACACCCCGCAGACAGGAAGGAATTCTCATGCTCGAATCGACCTGCACCCGCGCCACACCGGGCGGTGCCCGATGAGCACCATGACCGCAGAGAGCACCACGACGACGACCGGTTTCACCACGATGCTGGCCACCAACGCCGAGAGGGTCGGCAACGATCCCGCTCTGAGTTGGCTCGAGGAGGGTGAGCGGCGCAGTCACACCTGGCGCGAGCTCCACGAGCTGGTCCAGGACGTCGCCGCCGGCTTGGTGGCGACCGGCGTCCAGGCGGGCGAGCGCGTGGGCATCTTGGCCTCCAACCGCCCCGAGCACCTCATCGCCGACCACGCGATCCGGCTGTGTGGCGCGGTTCCAGTGAGCCTCTACGTGACGATGTCGACCGAACAGGCCCAGCACATTCTCAGCGACTGCTCGCCGAGCCTGCTGATCCTCGAGGGTGACGCGGTCGTCGAGCGCTTCAGCGGCCTTCGCTGGTTCATCGAGTCCGAGCCGGCCGTGATCACCATCGACGCGGACGCGACGACCGCCAGCTCCTCCAACTGGGGCGAGCTGCTCGTACGGGGTCACGCGCACCGGGACGAAGCGGCATCGGAGATCGCTCGCCGTGCGCTCGCGGTCGACCTCGACGACCCGGCCACCCTGATCTACACCTCAGGCACGACGGGAATGCCCAAGGGGACGATCATCACGCACCGCAACCTGCTGTGGGACGTCGAGGCGCTGATCCAGTCCGGCATCGTCGACTACGCCCAGAAGTCCGTGTGCTTCCTGCCGCTCGCGCACATCACCGAGCGGGTCTGGTCCATCTACCTAGCGCTGCGGACCGGCGGCGAGGTGCTCTGCTGCCCGGACGCCGCACAGCTCCTGCCCACGCTGAAGGTGTTCCGACCGAGCTTCTTCATGGCCGTCCCGCGCATCTGGGAGAAGTTCGCAACCGCCGCGCAGGTCTTCATCTCCACGAGCATGACCGACCGCGCCGACGAGATCGCTGCCGATCGCGAAGTGCTCCTGGAGCACTGGCGCAAGCGGCTCAACGAGGAGCCCATCTCGGCCGAGCTCTCGCAACGAGCCTCACTCGCCCGGAGCGGCTCGCTTCGCCAGGTACGCGAGTTCCTCGGGCTCGAACGAGCGTTCTGCTGCTCCGGGGCCGCCGGGCTGCGTGACGAGACCATCGAGTTCTACGCATCCATCGGCATCCGTGTCATCCAGGGCTATGGACTCACCGAGACGAGCGGACCGGTCATCACCGAGCGTCCCGACACCGTCCCCGCCCTCGGAACGGTCGGGATCCCCCTGCCGGGCGGAGAGATGAAGATCGCCGACGACGGCGAGATCCTCCTCCGCTCCCCCGGAAACACCCCCGGCTACCTCCACCTTCCTGAGAAGTCGGCCGAGCTGTACGCGGAGGACGGGTGGTTGCGCACGGGCGACATCGGGCGGATCGACGAAGCCGGTCGGCTCAGGATCACCGATCGCAAGAAGGAGATCATCGTGACCGCCACGGGCAAGAACGTCCCGCCGCAGTCCATCGAGAACCTGCTGGTCGGGCGGTCCTTCATCGGCCAGGCACTCGCCGTGGGCGACGCCCGTCCCTACATCGTCGCGTTGATCGTTCCGGACCCGGACCTGCTGACGATGTTCGCCAGGACCCACGGCTTGGAGGGCACGTTCGAGGAGCTCCTCACCCATCCGGTCGTCGAGGCGGCGGTGGCCGCCGAGGTCCACTACGCGAACTCCAAGCTCTCCCGCCCCGAGCAGGTGAAGTCCTGGCAGCTGCTCCCCCGCGGGTTCTCGGTCGAGGAGGGGACCCTCACGCCCACCCTCAAGGTCAAGCGCAGCGCCATCCACCAAGTGTTCAGCGACGAGATCGACGAGCTCTACACGCGGTCGCGCACCTGAGCGGATCACGCGACTTCTCGAGCCGTCAGGGGCTAACGCCGGGATGGATTGACGCACTGCGTCGCTCCATCCCGGCGTCGTCTCCTCGAACTCGGCGCAGTCCCTGTCGCTAGGGTCGACCTCGTCCCAACTGACAGAACCTGCGACATCCAAGGAGCACGATGAGCCGCGAGCGCGCCTACGCCTGGACTGACCCGAAGGAGCTGGCGGAGGCCGCCCAGCACCATGACGGCCGCGACTTCTTCGCACGACTCGTCAAGGCCGAGCTGCCCGCGCCACCGATCAACGCCACGGTGGGCATGTCGCTGGTCGAGGCCGTCGACGGCCGCGCGGTCTTCGAGCTCGAGCCGATGGAATGGCACTACAACCCCATCGGCACGGTCCACGGCGGCATCCTGGCCACGCTCGCGGACTCCGCGCTCGGATGCGCGGTCCACTCCAACCTGCCGGAGGGCGCCGCCTACACATCGCTTGACCTGACGATCAAGTTCACCCGCCCCGCAACCATCGACAGCGGCCTGCTGCGATGCGAGGGCCGCGTCGTCTCCATGGGCCGGCGCAC